>NZ_JBEXEA010000026.1:0-118895 GCF_040606035.1 Streptomyces sp. NPDC005483 | reverse complement strand
CGGCTACGAACTCGCCGAGAACACCCCGCTGCGCGAGGGCAGCGAGGAATACCTCGACTCGGAGAAGTACCAGCTCAAGGCCCGCGACTGGGACAGAGAGGACAGCCTGGCCCCCCTGATCACCCAGCTCAACACCATCAGGCGGGACAACCCGGCCCTACGGCAGTTGCGCGACCTGCACTTCCACCACGCGGACAAGGACGAGGTGATCGCGTACGCGAAGCGGAGCGGCTCGAACACGGTTCTGGTGGTCGTGAACCTCGATCCGCACCACACCCAGGAGGCAACGGTCTCGTTGGACATGCCGCAACTCGGCCTGGAATGGCACGAGTCGGTGCCGGTGCGCGACGAGCTCACCGGTGAGACCTATCACTGGGGCAGGGCGAACTACGTGCGACTTCAGCCCGGCGGGGCACATGTCCTCGTGGTCGGCTGGGAATCCGGGGGTCACCCCCCGGGTGAGCACAGCACCGTCCTGCGACCGTCCACCCCGCAGATCGGAGGGTCACCCACAACATGATCGTCAACGAGCCCGTCCACGACACCTTCGAGGACACCCCCGCCAAGGACCGCGACCCGGACTGGTTCAAGCGGGCCGTCTTCTACGAGGTCCTCGTCCGCTCCTTCCAGGACAGCAACGGCGACGGCGTCGGCGACCTCAAGGGCCTGACCGCCAAACTCGACTACCTCCAGTGGCTGGGCGTCGACTGCCTGTGGCTGCCGCCGTTCTTCAAGTCACCGCTCAGGGACGGCGGCTACGACGTCTCGGACTACACCGCCGTCCTGCCGGAGTTCGGTGACCTCGCCGACTTCGTGGAGTTCGTCGACGCCGCCCATCAGCGCGGCATGCGCGTGATCATCGACTTCGTCATGAACCACACCAGCGACCAGCACCCGTGGTTCCAGGAGTCCCGCAAAGACCCCGACGGCCCCTACGGCGACTACTACGTGTGGGCGGACGACGACAAGCAGTTCCAGGACGCCCGGATCATCTTCGTCGACACCGAGGCCTCCAACTGGACCTTCGACCCGGTCCGCAAGCAGTACTTCTGGCACCGCTTCTTCTCCCACCAGCCGGACCTCAACTACGAGAACCCGGCCGTCCAGGAGGAGATGATCTCCGCCCTGCGGTTCTGGCTGGACCTGGGCATCGACGGCTTCCGTCTCGACGCCGTGCCGTACCTGTACCAGGAGGAAGGCACCAACTGCGAAAACCTTCCGGCAACCCACGAGTTCCTCAAGCGGGTCCGCAAGGAGATCGACGCCTCCTACCCGGACACGGTGATCCTGGCGGAGGCCAACCAGTGGCCGGAGGACGTCGTCGACTACTTCGGCGACTACGAGTCCGGCGGCGACGAATGCCACATGGCCTTCCACTTCCCGGTCATGCCCCGCATCTTCATGGCGGTCCGCCGCGAGTCCCGCTACCCGGTCTCCGAGATCCTCGCCAAGACCCCGGCCATCCCGCAGAACTGCCAGTGGGGCATCTTCCTGCGCAACCACGACGAGCTCACCCTCGAAATGGTCACCGACGAGGAACGCGACTACATGTGGGCCGAGTACGCGAAGGACCCGCGTATGCGCGCCAACATCGGCATCCGCCGCCGGCTCGCCCCGCTGCTGGACAACGACCGCAACCAGATCGAGCTGTTCACCGCCCTGCTCCTGTCCCTGCCCGGCTCGCCGATCCTCTACTACGGCGACGAGATCGGCATGGGCGACAACATCTGGCTCGGCGACCGGGACGCCGTACGCACCCCGATGCAGTGGACACCGGACCGTAACGCAGGCTTTTCCTCCTGTGACCCCGGGCGGCTCTATCTGCCGACCATCATGGACCCGGTCCACGGCTACCAGGTCACCAACGTCGAGGCGTCGATGGCGTCGCCCTCTTCGTTGCTGCACTGGACCCGCCGGATGATCGAGATCCGCAAGCAGAACGCCGCCTTCGGCCTCGGCTCGTACACCGAGCTCCCGTCGTCGAACCCGGCGGTGATCGCGTTCCTGAGGGAGTACGAGGACGACCTGGTCCTGTGCGTGCACAACTTCTCCCGGTTCGCGCAGCCGACGGAACTGGACCTGAGCGCCTTCAGCGGACGGCACCCGGTCGAGCTGTTCGGCGGGGTGCGGTTCCCGGCCATCGGCGAGCTGCCCTACTTGCTGACGCTCGGCGGGCACGGGTTCTACTGGTTCCGGCTCCGCAAGGACGCCGCGTAGCCGACGAGGATCGGGCGGGGCGGTTTCCACTGCTCCGCCCGGGGCACGCATCAGTAACACCCCGACCAGCCAGCCCGGGGAAAGGACGCCACCCCATGTCGGAAGCCGTCACCCGTACCGCCACGACAAGTCCAGGCCTCCTCGCCTCGCTTGATCCACTCCTGCGGGAGTGGCTGCCACGGCAGCGCTGGTTCGCGGGCAAGGGGCGCCCGGTCACCGGGTTCTCCCTGGTGGCGGTCACCGAGCTGCTGCCGCCCACCGCGAAGCTCGGCCTGTACCACCTGCTGGTCCGTGCCCACCAGCCGCTCACCGTGGGTGCACCGCCGCACCCCGGGGACTGCTACCAGCTGCTGATAGGCGTGCGCGAGGCGCTGCCGCCCCGGCTGGCGCCCGCGCTGATCGGCCATGTCGAGGAGGGGCCGCTCACCGGCCGTACCGTGTACGACGCCCTCCACGACCCGCTGCCCGCCGAACTGCTCCTGGAGGCCATCCGCACCGGGACCCGGATCGGCGGGCTGTGTTTCGAGCGGGATCCGGACCAGGAGATCCGGGAGGGTCTGGTGGCCCGGGTGATGACCGCCGAGCAGTCGAACTCGTCGATCGTCTACGGAGATACGTTCATCCTGAAACTCCTGCGCCGCGTCGTGCCCGGTGTCAACCCCGACCTGGAGCTGCCGCTGGCGCTGGCCCGCGAGGGCTGCCCCCGGGTCCCCGCGCCGACGGGGTGGCTGCGGGCGGAGCTGGCGGGAGAGCCGTACACCCTCGGAGTGCTCCAGCCCTTCGTGCAGGGCGCCTCGGACGGCTGGGAGCTGGCCCTGCGGGAACTCGCCAAGGGTGAGGACTTCAGTGCCGAGGCGCACGCTCTCGGGCGGGCCACCGCCGAGGTGCACACCGCGCTCGCCCGGGCGCTACCGACCGTGACGCTCGGCCACCAGCAGTTGCAACCGCTGGTCGACGGCATGATCGAGCGGCTGGAGGCGGCCGTACAGGCGGTCCCCGCGCTGCGGCCGCACGCGCCCGGCCTGCGCTCCGCGTTCACCGCGCTGGGCGATCTCGCCGCCGAGGGCGGCACCTGGACCGCGCAGCGCATCCACGGCGACCTCCACCTCGGCCAGTGCCTGCGCTCGGCCGCCGGGCACTGGTCGCTGATCGACTTCGAGGGCGAGCCGTCCAAGCCGCTCTCCGAACGCCGGCTGCCGCAGCCCACGGCCCGGGACGTCGCCGGGATGCTGCGCTCCTTCGACTACGCGGCACACTCGACCGACCTGCCGGTACCGGGCTGGACCGAGGCGTGCCGGGCCGCGTACTGCTCCGGGTACGCCGAGGTCAGCGGCGTGGACCCGCGGACCGATCCGGTGCTGCTGCGCGCCTACGAGATAGACAAGGCGATCTACGAGGTCGTCTACGAGGCCCGGCACCGCCCGGACTGGCTGCAGGTGCCGATGGCCGCGGTGGCGCGGTACGCGTCGACCGACCTGATCTGACCCGACCTGACCTTCGCCGAGGAGGCTCCGCCAGTGACCCCCCGCCCCACCCCCAGCGGTTCGGACCCGAAGAAGACTGCGAAGAAGAAGGTCGCGGAGAAAGCGGTGACCAAGAAGGCCTCGGCGCAGAAGGCGGAACCGGTGGCCAAGAAGGCGGCCGCGAAGAAGGCCGGCACCGGGAAGACGGCTGCGGCCACGACTGCGGGCAGGGCTGCTGCGGGTACCGCCGCCGCGGCCGGTGCGGCGGCTGCCGAGACGGCCGGAGCCGCGAAAGCCGGCGCCAGGAAGGTCGGCGCCGGGACGGCCGGTGTCGTGAAGGCCGTTGCCAAGAAGGTCGCCGCCGAAACGGCCGGAGCCGCGAAAGCGGGCGCCAAGAAGGCCGGTACCGAGAAGGCCGGCGCCGAGAAAGCCGTAGCCAAGAAGGCCGTAGCCAAGAAGGCGTTGGTCAGGGAGGCGGGCGTCGACAAACCCGTCGTGAAGAAGGCCGCCGCCAAGAAGGCCACGGCGAAGAAGGCTCCGGCGAAGAAGAGCCCGGCCAAGAAGGTGACCGCCAAGAGGACCGCGGCGCCGAAGGTGGCCGACGAGCATCCCGTGGTGGAGCCGGTCCCGGCCGCATCACCGGAGGTACCCGCCGGCGACCGGGAGCGGCTGCTCTCCGGCACCCACCACGACCCGCACGGGGTGCTCGGCGCCCACCCGGTCCCCGGCGGAGTGGCCTTCCGGGTGTTCCGCCCGTACGCCCGTGGCGTCACGGTCGTGGCCGGGGACGTGCGGGCCGAACTGCATGACGACGGCGACGGTTTCTTCTCCACCCTGCTGCCGATGTCGGAGGTCCCCTCCTACCGGCTGCTCGTGGCGTACGAGGAGACGGCCCAGGACACCGAGGACGCGTACGCCTTCCTGCCCGCGCTCGGCGACCTCGACCTGCATCTGCTCGGTGAGGGCCGGCACGAGCAGCTGTGGACGGCGCTGGGCGCGCAGCCCATGACCCACCAGGGCGTGACGGGAACCCGCTTCACGGTGTGGGCGCCGAACGCACGCGGTGTGCGGGTGGCCGGCACCTTCAACTTCTGGGATCCCTCCGCGTTCGCGATGCGCTCGCTCGGCGCCACCGGGGTGTGGGAGCTGTTCGTGCCCGGTGTCGGCGAGGGCGAGCTGTACAAGTTCGAGATCACCCGCCCCGACGGCTCCAAGACCCTGCGCGCGGACCCGCTGGCCCGCCGCACGGAGGTCCCGCCCAACACCTCCTCGATCATCCACGCCTCGCACCACGAGTGGGGGGACGGGGAATGGCTGGCCCGCCGCGCGGAGGGCGCCCCCGCGCACGAGGCCCCCTTCTCGGTCTACGAGATCCATCTCCCGTCCTGGCGCCCGGGTCTGACGTACCGTCAGCTCGCGGAGCAACTGCCCGCCTACGTCAAGGACATGGGCTTCACCCACGTCGAGCTGATGCCGGTCGCCGAGCACCCCTTCGGCGGCTCCTGGGGCTACCAGGTCACCGGCTTCTACGCGCCGACCTCCCGGCTCGGCACCCCCGACGACTTCAAGTACCTCGTCGACGCGCTCCACCAGGCCGGCATCGGCGTACTGATGGACTGGGTGCCGGCCCACTTCCCGCGCGACGACTGGGCGCTCGCCGAGTTCGACGGCCGCACCCTGTACGAACACGAGGACCCGCTGCGCGCTGCCCACCCCGACTGGGGCACGCTGGAGTTCGACTACGGCCGCCGGGAGGTCCGCAACTTCCTGGTCGCGAACGCCGTGTACTGGTGCGAGGAGTTCCACATCGACGGCCTGCGCGTCGACGCGGTCGCCTCGATGCTCTACCTCGACTACTCGCGCGAGCCGGGTCAGTGGGTTCCGAACGTGCACGGCGGCCGGGAGAACCTGGACGCGGTGGACTTCCTCCAGGAGATGAACGCGACGGTGTACCGGCGCGTCCCGGGCGTGGTGACGATCGCGGAGGAGTCCACGGCCTGGGACGGCGTGACGCGCGCGACGCACCACATGGGCCCCGGGGGCTTCGGCGGCCTCGGATTCGGCCTGAAGTGGAACATGGGCTGGATGCACGACTCGCTGGACTACATGGCCCACGAACCCGTGCACCGCAAGTACCACCACCACGAGATGACGTTCTCGATGGTGTACGCGTACAGCGAGAACTACGTGCTGCCGATCTCCCACGACGAGGTCGTCCACGGCAAACGCTCACTGGTGTCGAAGATGCCGGGCGACTGGTGGCAGCAGCGGGCCAATCTCCGCGCCTACCTCGCCTTCATGTGGGCGCACCCCGGCAAGCAACTCCTCTTCATGGGCCAGGAGTTCGCCCAGGGCGCGGAGTGGTCGGAGGCGCACGGGCCCGACTGGTGGCTCCTGGACCCGGCGTACGGCGCGGAGGCCGACCACCGGGGCGTGCGCGACCTGGTCCGCGACCTGAACGTCGTCTACCGCCACACCCCGGCCCTGTGGCAGCGCGACACGGACCCCTCGGGCTTCCAGTGGATCGTGGGCGACGCGTCCGAGGACAACGTCTTTGCGTTCCTCCGCCACGACGCGGAGGGCTCCCCCCTCCTCGCGGTGACCAACCTCTCCCCCGTGGTCCGCCCCGGATACCGCCTGGGCGCCCCGGACGACGTCCCGGCCTGGCTGGAGACCCTGAACACGGACACGGCGAGGTACGGCGGCGGTGACATCACCAACCCGGACGTCGTGAAACCGGACCCCACCCCCTGGCACGGCCGTCCGGCCAGCATCCAGGTGACCCTGCCGCCGCTGGCCACGGTGTGGCTGCGACCGGCGTAGGGGCGTAGGGGGCATGTCTGGTGCCGGACGGGCTGTATTCAGCCCGTCCGGCGTTCGAGGACGAGGCCGTTCAGGCCGATGGGGGTCTGGGGGCGCAGCCCCCAGGGGGCGGGGCCGAATGGGGCGGGGCCGAATGGGGCGGGGCCGAATGGGGCGGGGCCGAAGGGGGCGGGGTCGAAGGGGCAGCACGCCCCTGGGGACGGGACGGGTAGGGGCGGCGGGGGCGAAGAACTCTCAGCGGCCGACGAACATCAGCTTGCGCAGGATCGCCAGCAACCCACGGGGTTCATGCTCCGTCGCCGCGGCCACCGACGGGGGCTTACGCCGGGGCACAGCAGACGCCCCTGCCCCCAACTCATACCGAACCGGCAGCAACCGCAACCCCCGCACCACCGGCCCCGACCGCCACGGCAACTGGTCCGGCGGCAGGGTCAGCTCGGCGTGGACGAAGTGATCCAGCACCCTCCCCACCGCGGTCGCCACGATCATCCCGCCCAACTCCCGCGCCGCACTGGGACACTGATGCGACCCCGCCCCCCATCCCAGATGCGCCCGCGTGGACACCGTCGCCCCCACCAGGTGCGAGGAACTGATCGCCAGCAGGTCGCGATGGGCGGACGCGGCGGACGGGGACACCGCGTCCCCCGCCCGCACCCACACCTCCCCCAGCCGCACGTCGCGCGCCGCGAACCGGAAGCACATGTTGGCCACCGGAGGATTCGCCAGCGCCGCCCGGTTGACCGTCTCTCCCAACTGCCCCGCCGACAGGCTGCGCCGGACCGTCGCGTTCCCGCGCAGCACCTCCAGCAGGGTGTTGAGCACCATGTTCCCGGTGATGTCGTTCAGGTACACGGCGTTCATGAACAGCTCCCGCCCGAGCTGCTCATCGCTCAGCGACGGATCCGCGAGCAGCATGTAGGAGGTGAGGTCGTCCCCCGGCAGGGCCCTGCGGTGAGCGGCGAGCCGGGTGAACGCCCCCAGCGCACGCGCCGTCGCCGGCCCCGAGTCCGGTCCCCCGTCCAGCATCCGCCACAGGTCCATGACCAGCTCGTCGCCCAACTCCACAGGACAGCCGAACAACTTGGTCGTGACCATCAGCAGCAGGGGCCGTGTGTACTGCGCCCCGAGATCCGCGAAACCCACGGTCCCCGACTCCGCGGCCAGCATCCCGACCAGCTCGTCGGCGTACCGCGCGACAGCGGCCCGCAGCTCCCACCCCTCCGGACTCCGCGCGTCCTGGAAGGGGCTCAGCGCCGAGTGATGGGTGCGCCGGGCCGCCAGATGCTCCTCGTCGTCCACGAACATCATCTGCCGTACCTCGTAACCGGCCAGCAGCGGCCAGTCCCGCGGCAGCCGCCCCTCGGCCCGCGCCCGCCAGTACCGGACGTCCCGCCGCCACAGGTTCTCGTTCCGCAGCACCTCGGTGACCTCGGTGTACCCGAGGACCAGCCACACCGGCACCCCCATCAGACCGACCGGCGCGACCGGACCGTAGGTGCTGCGCAGCCGTTCGTACACCGCGCCGGGGTCGACGTCGAACTCGGCGGTGAGCAGCGGCTCGACGGGCAGCGACCCAAGTGCGGGGCCGCCGGCCGGCGGGGTCGCGTGGGAGTGGGCTTCCATACGCACACGCATACCGCACCGGCCGTGCACACGCAGTGACCATGGCGTGAACTGTTACGCCCCGGTGATCTGTGGGACGGATGTGTCGACCAGCGCCTTCGGCAGCCGGCCCGTGTGCAGCACCCCCAGCCGCTGGGTCGCCCGGGTCAGCGCCACATACAGGTCGCTCGTGCCGTACAGTCCCGGCTCGACCACGAGCACGGAGTCGAATTCGAGCCCCTTCGACTGCCGGGGGTCCAGGAGTACGACGGTCCGCGTCAGGTCCGGTTCCGCGCCCGCCGTCACCCCGTCGAGGCGGGCCGCCAGCCTGCGGTGCAGATGGCGGGGGGCGATGACCGCAAGCCGCCCCTCGGCGGGGGTCAGCTCCTTCACCGCCTGGGCGACCGCGTCGGGCAGGTCGTCGGTGGCGCGCACCCAGGGCCGTACGCCGGTGGAACGGACCGAACTCGGGGGCTCGAAACCGGGATCCTCGGCGCGCACCACCGCCGCGGCGAGTTCCATGATCTCGGCCGGGGTGCGGTAGTTGACGCCCAGCCGGGCGTGCTCCCAGCGGTCCTGGACGTACGGCTCCAGGATCTCCTGCCACGAGCCCACCCCCGCCGCCTCCGCGGTCTGCGCCGGGTCGCCGACCAGGGTCATCGAGCGGGTGGGGCTGCGCCGCATGAGCAACCGCCAGGCCATCGGGGACAGTTCCTGCGCCTCGTCGACGATGATGTGCCCGAAGGCCCAGGTACGGTCGGCCGCCGCGCGCTCGGCGGCGCTGCGGTGGTCGTCCTCCTCCTGACGTTCGGCGAACCGCTCGGCGTCGATGATGTCGTGCGCGGACAGGACCTCCGAGTCCTCCTCGTCCTTGTCGTCGAACTCGTAGGTCCGCGAGGCGTACGACACGTCCAGCACACCCTGTGCGTACGCGACCTGGGACTCGCGCTCGCGCTCGGCCCGGGCGCGCGCCAACCGCTCGTCCACACCGAGGAGTTCGGCCGCCTCGTCGAGCAGGGGCACGTCCGCCACCGTCCAGCCCCGGGTCACCGGGCGGCGGATGGCGGCCGCATCCTCGTCGGGGAGGTGGCCGACCGGGTCGGCCAGGAAGTCGGCGACCAGTCGCTGCGGGGTCAGGCGGGGCCACAACTGGTCGATGGCGGCCCAGACCTCGGGGTTCTCGGCGAGTTCGTCGCGGATCTGCGTGATGTCGCTCGGGTCCAGCAGGTTCGTCCCGTCGAACGGGTCCGTGCCGATGCGTTCGGCGACCATGTCGGTGAGCGTGTTGAGGATGTGGCCCTCGAAGTGCTCACGGGCCACGTTGTGCGGCAGCCGGGCGGCGCGGGTCTTCTCACGGGCGACCTTGACCAGGCCGTCGTCGAGCATGAGGATCTCGCGGTCGTGCTCGATCGCGATCACCGGGTCGGGCAGCGCCTGCCAGTCGCGTACGACATCGGCGAGGACGTCCGCCATGGCCGCGCGCCCCTTCACCGCGGCCGCGGCGCGGCTGTCGGTCGCCGTCGCCCTCACCCCGGGGAAGAGCTCCCCGACCGTCGCGAGGAGCACACCGGTCTCGCCCAGCGAGGGCAGCACCTCGCCGATGTAGCCGAGGAAGGCGGGGTTGGGGCCGACGATCAGCACGGCCCGCTTGGCCAGCAGCTCCCGGTGTTCGTACAGGAGATACGCGGCCCGGTGCAGGGCGACGGCGGTCTTGCCGGTGCCCGGGCCGCCCTCGACCACCAGGACCCCGCGGTGGGGGGCGCGGATGATCTCGTCCTGCTCGGCCTGGATGGTCTGCACGATGTCGCTCATACGGCCGGTGCGCGCGGAGTTGAGCGCGGCGAGCAGGACGGCGTCGCCGGTCGGGTCCTCGTGGCCGGTGCGTTCCTGGTCGCCGAGGTCGAGGATCTCGTCGTGCAGGTCGGTCACCCGGCGGCCCTCGGTGCCGATGTGCCGGCGGCGGCGCAGGCCCATCGGGGTGTGGCCGGTGGCCAGGTAGAAGGGGCGGGCGACGTCGGCCCGCCAGTCGATGAGGATCGGGGTGCGTTCGGCGTCCTCGGTGCGCAGTCCGATCCGGCCGATGCGGTGGACGGTGCCCGAGGTGAGGTCGATCCGGCCGAAGCAGAGCGAGCCGTCGACCGCGTTCAGCGCGGCCAGCAGCCCGGAGCGCTCGGCGACCAGGATGTCCCGCTCCAGGCGGGCCTGCATGGGGGTGTTGCCCTGGGCGAGCGCGTCCGTGACGGAGGTCTCGGTGTCGCCGCGCAGGGCGTCCACATGTGCGTACAGCCCGTCGATGAATTCCTGTTCCTGCCGCAATTCATCGTCCGGAAAGCCGGTGTTTGACAATTCCACTCCCGCCCGGATATACTCTGCTCACTGAGCTTCTTTGCGACTCACGCTTTATAGGCACAGCCGTGAAGTCACGAATCATTCAATATACGCAAAGAAATCCCCCGGGCGCAATCGCCCGGGGGATTTCTCTGTATTGCGTCAGCTCACAGGACGTCCGTCAGCTCCTCCAGCAGCCGCCGCTTGGGCCGCGCGCCCACCATCGAGCGCACGGCCTCCCCGCCCCGGAACACCATGAAGGTCGGCATGGACAGCACCTTGTAGGCGTTCGTGGTCAGCGGATTGGTGTCGACGTCCAGCTGCACCACCTTGAGCCGGTCGCCCTCCTGGGCGGCAAGCGCCGTGAGCACCGGCCCCATCTGCCGGCACGGTGGGCACCAGTCGGCGGTGAACTCCACCAGCACCGGCAGCTCCGAACCGAGCACCTCCGTCCCGAAGTCCGCGTCCGTCACCTCGGCCACACCCGCTGCCCTGATCACCTGTGGTCCCCTCCCAGTTCGCACACCGGCTCCGGACCGCCCGGAACCTCCGCGTCGGCGGCCAGCCCGTCACGCGCCCGCTCGGCCCGCTCCAACTGCTGCCCGACCTGGGCGCGCACGGCCTGCAACTCACCGATCAGCGCGTCCAGTTCACCGAGCTTGCGCCGGTAGACCGCGAGCGAGGCGGGGCACGAGTCGCCCTCGGGATGACCGGCCCGTAGACACTCCACGAACGGCCGCGTCTCCTCCAGGTCGAACCCGAAGTCCTGGAGCGTCCGGATCTGCCGGAGCAGCTTCAGGTCCTCCTCGTCGTAGGTCCGGTAGCCGTTGTGGCCGCGCCGCGCGGGCAGCAGACCCCGCGCCTCGTAGTAGCGCAGCGTCCGCGTCGTGGTCCCGGCCCGTGCGGCCAGCTCGCCGATTCGCATGCCACGAACGTAGTCCTTGACGCCGACGTCAAGGCAAGAGCGGTTTGCGCTGCACCGGAGAGGTCAGCACGATCGACGTGGTGGTGCGGCCGAGGGCGGAGACCTCCTCGAGGACCTCCTCCAGGTGGACCGTGTCGCGGACGGCGACCTTGACGATCCAGCAGTCCTCGCCGACCACGTGGTGCACCTCGGTGATCTCGGGGCGTTCCATCAGCTCCAGGGTCCTTGGGTGCTTCAGGTTGTAGCCACCGTGCGGGCTGACCCGGATGAACGCCTGGATGCCGTAGCCGAGCCGGGCCGGGACCACATGGGCGCCGTAGCCGCTGACCACGCCCGCCGCCTCCAGCCGCCGCACGCGCTCGGTGACCGCCGCCGGACTCAGCCGCACCCGGCGGCCCAGCTCGCTGAGCTTGATCCGGCCGTCGGTCTGGAGGAGGTCCAGGATCTGCCGGTCCAGCGCGTCGAAGGCCACCGAGGTTTCGTCGGCAGCCGCGCGCAGATGCCGTGGTTCTTTCGGTGTCGTCACCTGAACTCCCATGGTTCCCCCTTCACTACGCGGATGGACGCCAGGAGAATTATGGTCATGCAAACCCCACGAGAGGTACTGGTCATCGGTGGCAGCCGCTATTTCGGCAAGCGGCTGATCGCTCGTCTGCTGGCCGCCGGCGACCGGGTCACGGTCCTCAACCGGGGCTCCTCCCCGCCCCCTCCCGGGGCGGTTCACCTGGTCGCCGACCGCGACGACGAAAGCTCCCTGCGCGGCGTCCTGGGCTCCCGCGGCTTCGACGTCGTCGTCGACCAGGTCTGCTACACCCCGCGCCAGGCGGCGATCGCCCGTCGCGTCCTCGCCGGCCGCACCCGGCGCTATGTGATGACCTCGACGGTGGAGGTGTACGAGTACGAGGACTCGATCGCCCTCGTACGGGAGGACGCCGTCGACCCGACGACCGTACCCGTCGATTTCGGGCTTCCCTGGGACGACCCCGCATTCCTCGACTCCCATTACGGCGAGGGAAAGCGGCAGGCGGAATCCGTTTTCTCGACCGAGTCCGCATTTCCCTTCACGGCCGTCCGCGTGGCCCACGTCCTCGGCGGGGACGACGACTTCACCGGGCGGCTCGTCCACTACGCCGACCGCATCAGCACGGGTGAGCCCATCGCCGTCCCGGTCGACAACCGGCCCGCCACCTACATCCACGTCGAGGAGATCGCCGACTTCCTCGCCTGGACGGTGGGCCAGGACTTCACCGGGCCGGTGAACGCGGCCTCCCGCGGGCTGCTGGGCACGGAGGAGTTGTGCAGGGCGGTGGCCGCGCACCTCCCCGGGGGGAAGGCCGTCTTCCGGCCAGCCGAGCTGGGCGAGGTCTCGCCGTTCTCCTTCGCCCGCTCCTACGGCATGGACAATGCCCGCGCCACCCGGCTCGGGTTCACCTTCGGCGACGTACGGCATTGGCTCCCTCGGGCCGTGACCGAGACGCTCGGGAAGAACGCCTGAGACGCGGTACCGCGCCCTCGGCGGTGTGCGGGCGGGTAGGACGGCCTAGCGGCGGGTGAGGCGGGTGAGAGTGACACCGTTGGGGAAGGTGGTGCGCTCGGCGACGTCGAAGACGGTGGGGTCGAAGGCACCGTCGACCATGGAGATTCCACTGCCGGCAACGACCGGATAGGTCTTGATCAGCAGCTCGTCGATCTCGGACAACAGGGTGCCCGCGAGCCGGCCGCCTCCGCAGAGCCAGATGTCCAGGCCGGTCCCCACGTCGCCCTTGAGGTCGCGAACGAGGGCGAGCGGGTCGCCCGGCACGACGGTGACGGCGGGGTCGGTGTCCGGCTTGAGGGTGCTGGACACCACGTACTGGCGCAGGTGCGCGTAGGGGCTGGTGATGCCGTTGTCGAGGGCAGGGCGGTAGGCACCGAGGCCCATGACGACAGTGTCGAAACGCCGGTTGGGCGCGTCGGTGACACCGGCGGCCGCGCGGTAGGCGGTCGGGACGGTCTCCGGGTACAGCGCGTTCATCCAGGACGAGTAGGCGGTGGCCTGCTGCTCGTCGCCCGGCGGAAAGAAGTCGAACTCGCCGCCGGGGCCAGCGATGCGACCGTCGAGTGAGGCGCCGATGTAGTACACGAGCTTTCGCATAGAGACCCCATACGTAGTACTCTGTCTGAAGTGGTTTGAACGTAGTACTACACATGGAGTGGTGTCAATGGTGAGACGGAACGATCAGCGGCGCGCGGCCCTCGTTGACGCGGCGATCGAGGTGCTGGCGCGGGAAGGCGCACGTGGCCTGACTTTCCGGGCCGTTGACGCTGAGGCCGCCGTTCCCGTCGGCACGGCGTCCAACTACTTCGCCAGCCGCGACGACCTTTTCACTCAGACAGGCGCTCGGGTTTACGAGCGACTGCAGCCCGACGAGGTCACGATCGCCCGCCAGCAGGCGGCCGGCCGCGACCGGGAGACCTACGCCGAACTGATGCGCGAGCTCGTCGGCCGTATCGCCTCCTTCCGCACCGGTTACCTCGCGCTGCTGGAACTTCGCCTCGAGGCCACCCGCCGCCCCGAACTGCGCAAGGTCCTCACTGAGCGAGTCCGAGCCGATGTCGACGCCAACGTCGCCTATCACGAGGCTTCCGGCCTCCCTGGCGACGCGACGGCCGTCAAGCTGCTCATCCTGACGCTGAACTGGCTGATCGTTGAGCAGCTCACCCTGCCGGACGTGTTCACGGAGGCAGAGCGTGAAGAACTGGTGACGGCCGCAGTGGAACGCATCGTGGCGGCGGAGTAGACGACTCGTCGCTGGAAATGACGCCATCAGGCTGCAGTGGAAGTGGACCGGACTCGGAGTGTGCGCCCCCGGTCCGTCCACTCATCCGAAAGAAACGGCCTGGGCCGAGGGCTTCGACCTCTGTTCCGTGAGGCCCGCCCGCGGCCCGGCCTCACGCGCCCACCGCCGCGCCCGGAACGACCTCAGGGGTGCCGGGGCCCCTGACCTGACGCGCTGAACTCACGCAGCCCGCCGGCCTCCTGGACCTCCAGCAGCGACGCGCTGTGCCGTTCCTCCTCGAAGGCACGGTGACCGCCGCGCAGGCCGAACAGGCGCTTGGCCAGGAGGATGTAGAGGACGGCGAGGATGTTGAGGAACAGCGTGGCGATCTTCAACCAGCTGATGCGCTCGGTGAGTTCGTAGATCTCCAGCGGGAGGAACGCGGCGGTCGCGACCACCGTCAGGTACTCCGCCCAGCGCTTGGCGTACCAGAGACCGACCGCCTCGACGAGCTCGATGAGGGCGTACGCCAGCAGCAGCACGGCCACGAGGACCAGGGTGTTGTGCTTGTACCCGAACGTCTTCTGGACGGTGTCGACGATCGGTGAGTGGTCGAGGTCGTAGTGGAAGTGCCGGAACACCGGCCTGAAGACGTCCAGATACTCGTCGAAGAGCCGGCGCACCGCGTCCTGGCTGTTGCTGAACTTCCACACCGCCACCGCGGCCAGCACGATGAAGACCCCGCGCACCGCCCGCTCGATCGCGAGGAAACGCAGCACGAACAGGTCCCTGAGCACCTTGCCGCGCGGCACCAGGGGCGCGTGGTCCGCGGGTCCCGAGCCGTGCGGCTCACCGAGGGCGAAGTCGCCGCAGCGCAGGCAGCGCCACGCCCCGCCCAGGGCGGTCTCGGCATGCAGCCGCTCCCTGAGGCGGGGTTCGTCCGGCGCGTACGTCACATGGCCGCGGCGCGCACAGGTCCGCCGGTCCCAGTCGATCTTCATCCCCCGTGTGCCTCCGATGGAAAAGCGTGCCGTCAGGAGACGGCACGCTAGTGGGGCCGGGTAAGAGTTCGGTGAGTCAGTGGGTGCCGACCAGTTCCTTCTCCTCCTCGGCCTGAGGAGCGGGCTCCGCGGGCTTCCGGCCGGGCAGCAGCACCGCGACCAGAACCGTGCCGACGCCCAGCACGATCGCTCCGATCAGGCTGGTGTGCGCCACCGCGTCGGAGAAGGACGAGCCGACCGCGTCCGCCATCTGCCGGGCCCCGGAGGCGAGCTGCCCGGCCTGCGCCTTCAGCTGCGCCGCCTGCTGGGGGTCGGTGGCCTGGGCGGCCTGGGCGGCGACCTGCTGGGCCTTCTCACCGATGCCCTGCGCGACCGTGTACCCGGCCCCGACCGAGTCCTGGGCCGCGTCCAGCGTCGAGGCGGGGAGCTTGCTTCCGGCGGTGGCGTCGGAGAGGTGGTCCGAGTAGGAGGTCGCCAGCAGCGAGCCGAGGATCGCGATGCCGAGAGAGCCACCGAGCTCGATCGAGGTGTCGTTCACCGCGCCGCCGACGCCCAGTTCTGACTCGGGGAAGGCTCCCATGATCGCGTCCGTGGCGGGCGAGAGCGCGAGGCCGATCGCCAGGCCCAGCACCATCAGGGGCGCGACGAAATCGCCGTACGACGAACTCGCGTCGATCCGGGTGAGCAGCGCGAGGGCCGCCGTGCCGCCGACCATGCCCGCGGTGACCGTCCACTTCATGCCGACCCGGGGGGTGAGGAACCCGGTCAGGGCGGAGCCGGCGAAGACCGCGCCGGCCAGCGGCAGCATGCGCAGGCCGGTCTCCAGCGCGCTGTAGCCGAGGACGAACTGGAGGTGCTGGGTGAGGTAGTAGAAGGCGCCGAAGACGGCCAGGAAGAACAGGGCGACGGCGAGGTTGGAGCCCGCGAAGCCGCGGTCGGTGAAGCGGCGGACGTCGATCACGGGGCGCGGGTGGCGCAGCTCCCACAGGATGAACAGCGCGAGGCCGATGCCTGCGACCACCGCGGCGGCGATCGCCTTGGCGTGCCAGCCGAAGTGCGGGCCCTCGATGATCATGTAGACCAGCGCGCCGATCCACACGACCGACAGCAGACCGCCGACGTAGTCGATGCGGCCGTGCTTCGCGGCCTTGGACGGCGGGACGAGGGCGAGGGCGGCGACGATCGCCACGGCCGCGATCGGGACGTTGATCAGAAATGTCGACGTCCAGGCGTGGTGCTCCAGCAGTGCGCCCGCGACCAGCGGACCCGCCGCGATCGCCACTCCGGAGGTGGCGGTCCACACGGTGATCGCCTTGGCGCGCTCGGCGCGGGGGAAGGTCGCGGCGAGCAGGGACAGGGTCGCCGGCATGATCATGGCAGCGCCGGTGCCCATCACCGCGCGGGCCGCGATGACCGTCGTACCGCTGTCGGCGAAGGAGCCGAAGACCGCGCCGCCGCCGAACACGCCGAGCCCCAGCAGGAGCGCGCCGCGGCGGCTGTACTTGTCGCCGATCGCGCCGAACAGCAGCATCAGGGCCGCGTACGGGACGGTGTAGCCGTCGATCACCCACTGCAGGTCGGCGCTGGACAGTCCGAGGTCCTCGGTCATGTCGGGGGCCGCGACCGTGAGGGCGGTGTTCGCCATCACGATGATCAGCAGGCTGAGGCAGAGGACGAGGAGTGCCCACCAGCGGCGGGCGTAGGGGCGCTCCATCTCCTCGACCGGTTCGGTCATGACGAGTCGCATGGCAGGGGTGGCCTTCCTCAGCGGTTCTTGCACAGTGATGTGCACTTGCTCAGCATTGTGCAATGTACGCTTGCTGCACAACGGTGTGCAAGTCCAGCCGGGAGGGGCACAATGGCGGCCATGACCACGGGCCACTCCAGTCGCGCCGACGCCAACCGCCGCCGCATCCTCGACATCGCACTCGCCGAACTGCTGCGAGATCCCGACGCGTCCATGGACCAGATCGCGCGCGCCGCCGGCGTCGTACGGCGGACCGTGTACGGCCACTTCCCGAGCCGTGAGGCGCTGATCGGCACGCTCGTCGACGGGGCCGTGGAGGCGGTGGCGGCCGCGCACGCGGCGGGCCGCGAAGGGGCCGAGGACCTGGCGCAGGCCGTGGCGGGCTCCGTGCTCGCCGTCTGGAAGGTCGCCGACCGCTATCGCATCCTGGTCGCGCTCGCCCAGCGCAGCGTCACCATGCAGGGCATCCGCGAGCGCCTCGCCCCCGTCCGCGCCGCCTGCACCGAACTGCTCCAGCGCGGCCTGGACGAGGGTGTCTTCGTCTCAGCCCTGCCCGCGCCCGCGCTGGCGTACGTGCACGAGCAGATGATGTTCGCGGTGATGGAGGCGGTGAACGACGGGCTGCTGGACGCGGAAGAGGCGGGCCGCTCCGCCGCGGTCACCGTTCTGACCGCGGCGGGCGTACCCGCCTCTCTGGCCACCGCGCTGGTGGCGAAGCTGAGCGACTGAATCGTTCGGGGAGTGGGTCCGGGCGGCCGAGCTACGGGGGAGTACTCGGCCGCCCGGGGCGGGAGCCGGGCCCGGGTTCAGGTCGGGCCCGACCCGGCTCTGTGTGGCCGTACGGCCACTGGCGTCCGGCCGCTCAGGCCTTGGCCAGCTCCTTCTCGCCGCCCTGCTCGGGGATGTCCGCCGTGACGTCCTCGTCGTCGTGGTCGAGGAGGGTCTTCTCGTCGAAGGGCAGGTGACCGGCGAGCACCTGGTCGACGCGCTCGCGGTCGATCTCCTTGGTCCAGGTGCCGATCAGGACGGTGGCGACGGCGTTGCCCGCGAAGTTGGTCAGGGCGCGCGCCTCGCTCATGAAGCGGTCGATGCCCACGATCAGGCCGATGCCGTCCACCAGGGCGGGCTTGTGCGACTGGAGACCGCCGGCCAGGGTCGCCATACCGGCACCGGTGACACCGGCGGCACCCTTCGAGGCGACGAACAGGAACAGCAGCAGCGGGATCTGCTCGCCGATCGACATCGGCGTGCCCATGGCGTCGGCGATGAACAGCGAGGCCATGGTCATGTAGATCATGGTGCCGTCGAGGTTGAAGGAGTAGCCGGTCGGGATGGTGATGCCGACCACCGGCTTGCTGACGCCCAGGTGCTCCATCTTCGCGATGACCCGCGGCAGCGCGGACTCGGAGGAGGAGGTCGACAGGATCAGCAGGAACTCGCGGCCCAGGTACTTGAAGAGCGTGAGGATGTTCAGGCCCGCGACGATCCGCAGCAGGGTGCCCAGCACGATGAAGACGAACAGGAAGCAGGTGGCGTAGAAGCCGAGCATCAGGACGGCGAGGCTCTTGAGCGCGTCGACACCGGCGGAACCGACGACGGCGGCCATCGCGCCGAAGGCACCGACCGGGGCGGCCCACATCACCATGGCGAGGACCCGGAAGACGAGCCGCTGGATGTGCTCGACACCGCGCAGGACCGGCGCTCCGACCGGACCCATGGCCTGCAGCGCGAACCCGACGAGCAGGGCGATCAGCAGGGTCTGGAGGACCTCGCCCTCGGTGAAGGCGGAGACGAACGTGGTCGGGATGATGCCCAGCAGGAACTCGGTGGTGTCCTTGGCCTCCGCGTCGACCTGTGCGTGACCGGCGTCCTTGATCGCGTCGGTGACAGCGAGCCCGGTGCCCGGCTCCAGGATGTTGCCGACGACCAGGCCGATGCCCAGCGCGACCAGCGACATGATCGTGAAGTAGAGAAGCGCGATGCCGCCGACGGCGCCGACCTTGGCGGCCTTCCGTACCGATCCGATACCGAGCACGATCGTGCAGAAGATGATCGGCGAGATCATCATCTTGATCAGGTTCACGAAGCCCGTACCGATGGGCTTGAGCTCCACGGCGAAGTCGGGGGCGACCAGGCCGACCGTGATGCCGAGGGCGACCGCGACGATCACCGCGATGTAGAGATAGTGGGTGCGGTCCTTTTTGACCTGCGGTGCCGTATCGGGGGTGCTGGCGGCCACGGCTGCCCTCCTTGACGTCTTCGTCGGCATGACCGGCGTGCGGCTCACGTCCGGGCTTTTGAAGGAATGCCAGTGACTATCTCCCGCCCTGTGAGGGCGGTCACCCTTCCGTTCATTTAGTTCACAATCAGCCAGGGAGGCACACTGTCGGCATGCGCATCCCCGTACCCAGACCCCGCAGCCTCGCGGCCCAGCTCTTCGCCATGCAGGCCGTGCTGATCGCCGTGGTCGTCGCGGGATACGCGCTGTTCACGTACGTCAGTGACCGGGGCCAGGCCGAGGACGCCGCGCGGGTTCAGGCCAGGGCCGTGGCGCGGGCGGTCGCGGACTCGCCGTCCGTGCGGGAGGCGATCGGCAGGCCGAATCCGACGGCCCGGCTCCAGCCGTACGCGCTCAAGGTGATGGCCGACACCGACGTCGACTTCGTCACGATCATGAGCCCGCAGGGCATCCGCTGGACCCACCCCGACGAGAAGCAGATCGGCAAGCACTTCCTCGGCAACACCGAGCGCGCGCTCAAGGGCCACACCTTCACCGAGACCTACAAGGGCACCCTCGGCTACTCCGTCCGCGCGGTCACCCCGGTCGAGGATGACAAGGAGCACGTGATCGGCCTGGTCAGCGCCGGCATACAGGTCGAGAAGATCAGCGAGCGGGTGCGGGGCCAGCTCACCGCCCTGCTCGGCGTCGCGGGCAGCGCGCTCGCGCTGGGCGCCATCGGTACGTACGTCGTCAACGCGCGCCTGCGCCGGCACACCCACGGCATGAACGCGGCCGAGCTCAGCCGGATGCACGACTACCACGAGGCGGCGCTGCACGCGGTACGCGAGGGGCTGTTGATGCTGGACGGGCAGTACCGTGTCGCGTTGATAAACGACGGCGGACGGGAGTTGCTGGGTGTGTCGTCGCAGGACGAGGTGATCGGGCGGTCGGTGGCGGACCTCGGGCTGCCGGCACCGCTGACGGGTGCGCTGCTCGCCTCGGAGCCCCGGGTCGACGAGGTGCATCTGACGTCCTCGCGGGTGCTGGTCGTCAACACCTCCCCGGTCTCCGGCGGAGAGCAGCGCGGCACCGTGGTCACCCTGCGCGATGTGACCGAACTCCAGTCGCTGATGGGCGAGTTGGACTCCGAGCGCGGCTTCACCCAGGCGTTGCGGTCGCAGGCCCACGAGGCGGCGAACCGGCTGCACACGGTCGTCTCCCTGATCGAACTGGGCCGCGCGGAACAGGCGGTGGACTTCGCGACCGCCGAACTGGAGCTGGCGCAGGCGCTGACCGACCAGGTGGTGGCGGCGGTCGGCGAGCCCGTCCTGGCCGCCCTCCTGCTGGGCAAGACCGCGCAGGCGAACGAGCGGGGCGTGGAGTTGGTGGTCTCGGAGGACAGCCGCCTGGACGACGGGTTGCTGCCGGAGACGCTGCCCGCCCGGGACCTGGTCACGATCCTCGGCAACCTCATCGACAACGCGGTGGACGCGGCGCAGGGGAGTGTGCGGGGGCGGGTGACGGTGACCGCCTTCGCCGACGGTCGCCGGCTGGTGCTGCGGGTGTCGGACACGGGGGCGGGGGTGGATCCGGCGCATGCCGAGGCCGTGTTCCGGCGGGGGTTCTCGACGAAGCCGGCGGGCCCCGGCGGGCGCGGGCTCGGCCTGGCGCTCGTTCGGCAGGCGGTCAACCGCTGCCAGGGCACCCTGACCGTGGCGGATGCCGAAGGGGGCGGCGCCGAGTTCGAGGTACGGCTGCCTCTGGGGAGCGGCCCCGATCTCCTTGCGGATGCCGCGGTTCCCGAGAGTGCCACCGTGCCCGGAGGCGACGTATGACCACCCAGCAGCAGCCCATCCGGGTCCTGGTCGTCGAGGACGACCCGGTCGCCGCCGACGCGCACGTCCTGTACGTCAACCGGGTCCCCGGCTTCACGGCCGTGGGCAAGGCCCACACCGGCGCCGAGGCCCGGCGTCTCCTGGACCGTACGCCCGTCGACCTGCTCCTGCTCGACCTGCATCTGCCGGACGGGCACGGTCTCCAGCTGGCCCGGCAGCTGCGCGCGGCGGGGCATCAGGCGGACGTGATAGCGGTGACGTCGGCCCGGGATCTGACGGTCGTCCGCGAGGGCGTCTCGCTGGGGGTCGTGCAGTACGTGCTGAAGCCGTTCACCTTCGCCACCCTGCGGGACCGGCTGATCCGGTACGCGGAGTTCCACGCGGCGGCCGGTGAGGCGAGCGGTCAGGACGAGGTGGACCGCGCGCTGGCCACGCTCCGGGCACCGGGCCCGGCCGCCCTGCCGAAAGGGCTCAGCGCGCCGACCCTGGAGCGGGTGACGGTGGCCCTGCGGGACTGCGCGGAGGGACTCACGGCGACGGGTCTCGCCGAGGTGGTCGGCATCTCGCGGATCACGGCCCGCCGTTACCTGGAGCATCTGGTCGACGCGGGCCGGGCGGCCCGCAGTCCGCAGTACGGGACGGTGGGCCGGCCGGAGCTGCAGTACCGGTGGGTCAAGGGCCAGCAGTAAGTCCCGGCTCGTGCACGGTCATTGACGGGACTAGACCACTCCTCTTACGTTCACACGGCAGCCGTCCCGGCCACAACGACGTGAGCCCGTAGGAGGTCATGCCCGTGCGCCCCACCGCCGTACTTCCCTCCCTGCTCGCCACCGCCCTCGCCGCATCCGCCCTCACCGCCTGCGGCGGCGGTTCCGGCGGCGATCCGGACACCGTGAAGGTCTCCTACAAGCAGTCCACGGACAACTCGATCCACGTGATGGACGACTATCTCGCGGACGTCAAGAAGCAGTTCGAGAAGGCGAACCCCGGCAAGAAGGTCGAGCTCGTCCCGATCAAGGCCCCGGACTCGGAGTACTACACCAAGCTCCAGCAGATGCTCCGCTCCGCGAAGACCGCGCCCGACCTGGTCTACGAGGACACCTTCCTCATCAACTCCGACATCACCAGCGGGTACCTGAAGCCGCTGGACGCCTATCTCGCCAAGTGGCCGGACTGGAACCGGTTCATCGACACTGCGAAGGCGGCGGCGAAGGCCGAGGACGGCAAGACGTACGGCGTCCCGGACGGGACGGACACCCGGGGGCTCTGGTTCGACAAGTCCATCTTCGCGAAGGCCGGTCTGCCCGCCGACTGGCAGCCGAAGACCTGGGACGAGGTCCTCGGCGCCGCCCGTACCATCAAGCGCAGGGTCCCGGACGTCACCCCCCTCAATGTCTACACCGGCAAACCCGCGGGCGAGGCCGCCGCCATGCAGGGCTTCGAGATGCTGCTCTACGGCACCGAGGACCGCCTGTACGACGACTCCGCCAAGAAGTGGATCGCCGGCAGCCAGGGCTTCGAGGACGCCCTGTCGTTCGTCGAGACCGTCTACCGGGAGAAGCTCGGCCCTGACGTCGCCACCGCCCTCGACCCCAACATCCAGACCATCGTCCGCGGCGACCTGCTCCCCAAGGGCAAGCTCGGCATCAACCTGGACGGCTCCTGGCTCCCGCAGGACTGGCTGCCCGGCAGCGGACACGAATGGCCTCAGTGGTCCCGCGAGTTGGGGCTCGCGTACATGCCGACCCAGCATGGACAGGCCCCCGGCAAGGTGAGCATGTCCGGCGGCTGGACCTGGTCGGTCCCGGCCAAGGCGGCCAACCCCGACCTCGCGTTCGAGTTCGTGAAGACCCTGCAGACGAAGGCCAACGCCCAGAAGTGGTACGTCGCCAACTCCGGGATCTCCGTACGCGAGGACGTGGCCGCCGACCCTGCGTACGCCAAGGCCCAGCCCGGCATCAAGTTCTTCACCGACCTGGTCGCGAGCACTCACTACCGGCCGGCGTACCCGGCGTATCCGAAGGTCTCCACAGCGATCCAGGAGGCGATGGAGGGCGTGACGACCGGTGACGTGCCCGTCGAAGAGGCGGCCAAGAGCTACGACGACTCACTCAAGGAGGCCACCGACAACCAAGTGATCGAAAAGTGAGCCCGCGCTCCCTGGCCCGCGCCCTCCCCCTCACCCCCGCGCTCGTCCTGCTGATCCTCTTCCTGGCCGGGCCGATCGCCTACTGCGCCTGGATCGCCTTCACCGACCTGCAGTTGACCGGTCAGGCGCAGTCGTCGTTCGTCGGCTTCGAGAACTTCCGCAGGGCCTTCAAGGACGAGGAGTTCCTCAACGCCGTATGGCTGACGCTGGTGTTCACGGTCGTGTCGTCGCTGATCGGGCAGAACACGCTGGGCCTGGCCCTGGCGGCGCTCATGCAGCGCGCCTCGAAGCCCGTGCGCACGCTCACCGGCGGCATCGTGATCACGGCGTGGGTCCTGCCGGAGGTCGTCGCAGGATTCCTGCTCTACGCCTTCTTCCGCAGGGAGGGCACGCTGAACGCGCTGCTCGACGTGCTCCATCTCCCGTCCCAGAACTGGCTGTTCACCCTGCCGATCCTGGCGGTGTCCTTCGCGAACGTGTGGCGGGGCACCGCCTTCTCGATGCTCGTCTACACGGCGGCGCTGGGCGAGATCCCGAAGGAGATCACGGAGGCCGCCGAGGTCGACGGCGCCGGCGGCTGGCGCCGGATGTGGCACATCACCCTGCCGATGATCCGGCGCTCCATCGGCACGAACCTGATGCTCAACACCCTGCAGACCCTGTCGGTCTTCGGGCTGATCTGGGTGATGACCAGGGGCGGTCCCGGCGACAGGAGCCAGACCCTGCCCCTGTTCATGTACGAACAGGCCTTCCAGAACAGCATGATCGGCTACGGCACCGCGGTGGCCCTGCTGCTGCTCCTGGTGGGATCCCTCTTCTCCCTGGTCTACATGCGCCTGCTGCGGACGGAGGTGTGACCATGGCCGGGGCACGCCCGACCGACCGCCGGCGCAACCGCCGACTGGCCGCCGACGCGGGGCTGCTGGCGGTCGCCGCCGCCTTCGTGCTGCCGCTCGCCTGGGTGGTGCTGTCGGCGCTGGACCCGCACGCCGACCTGAGGGTGAAGGTCCCCGACGGTGTCACTCTCGAGAACTTCGACGCGATCCTGACCTCGGAGATCACCTTCACCCCGCTGCTCAACAGCCTGATCCTGTGCGGCGGGGCGACCTTGCTGACGGTGGCGTGCGCGGCCCTGGCGGCCTATCCGCTGTCCCGCTTCCGGTCCCGCCTCAACCGCCCGTTCCTGCTGTCGATCCTCTTCGCGACCAGCCTGCCCATCACGGCGATCATGGTCCCCGTGTATGCCCTCTTCGTCCAGGTCGACCTGATCGACACCCTCCAGGGCACGATCCTCTTCTTCGCCGCCTCGCAACTCCCCTTCGCCATCTGGCTGATGAAGAACTTCATGGACGGCGTCCCGAAGGAACTGGAGGAGGCCGCCTGGACGGACGGTGCGGGCTCCCTCCAGTCCCTCACCCGGATCGTGCTGCCCCTCATGGGCCCCGGGGTCGCGGTCGTGACCGTCTTCTCCTTCGTCATGATGTGGGGCAACTTCTTCGTCCCGTTCATGCTGCTGCTCACCCCGGACCAGATGCCGGCGTCCGTCAGCATCAACGAGTTCTTCGGCAACCGCGGGATGGTGGCGTACGGCCAGCTCGCCGCGTTCTCGGTCGTCTACTCGACACCGGTGATCCTGCTGTACGTACTGATCGCACGACGACTGGGAGGAGGGTTCGCGCTGGGCGGGGCGGTCAAGGGGTGAGCCCGCTCAGGAGGGCAGCACCCCAGGGCGGAACGGCTCCACGCCCACGACCCTGCGCACCCGCACCGGCTCGATCAGCAGCATCACCCGTCGCTCCCCCGCAAGGAGCCACGGATAGCGCTCCTCGCCGATGTACTTCCGGGTGAGCCGGTCCATGGAGCGTTCCGCGTCCTCGCCCTCCACGAACCGCACCACCCGACCCCGGATCTCGACGCGGTCGTAGGGGTTGTCGGGGTCGTGGTGGGAGAGGGAGACGTTCGGATTGCGCCGCAGGTTTTCCTCCTTCACACGTCCGATCGCCGTGTTGACCATGACGTACTCACCTTCGATGTCCGCCCACATGGGCGAGACCTGCGGCGCTCCGTCCGGACCGACCGTCGCGAGGTGCCAGAAGTTCGGCGCCAGCAGCCGCTCGCGAATATGCCCCTCTACCTTGCCATTCACTTCGTACACGAAGATCGCACCTCTTTCCGGCCACCCGTCCGGGCACCCGGCGCCATCCTCGCCACCGCGCCCGCGCTGCCGACAGAGGATCTTCGGCCAGCCCGAATACACAGTCGAAACCGTAGGTTCGCACAATCCGTGATCCTGGCCGAACAGACCGTAGTCACCGCACGGCGGCGCCCCTAGCTTGTGGGCCGTGCGCCGACCGCAAGCCCTGCCGAACCAGCCCGGACCGCCCTTCGACAACCTCACCGCCCGCAGACTCCGTGCCGCTCTCGGCATGGGCCCCGAGCACGTGGCCTACGGGCTGCGGGTCTCGTACGGGCTCCCCTACGTCACCCCGGATCTCGTCGCCGCCTGGGAGCGCGGGACCGTCTGCCCGACCAGCCCTGAACTCACCGCTCTCGCGGGCGTGTTGTGGTGCTCCCCCGGTGAACTCATCGGCCGCCCCCGCACCCTGCGCGAGCACCGCGTCTCGCGTGGCATCGCCGCCGAGGACGTAGCCCGCGCCGTGGGCCTCGAACTGCTCGCCTACCTCGGTATGGAGGAGCGCGACAAGTGGCGCGGCACCGACCGCCAGTCCGCCGCCCTCGCCGACCTGCTGGAGCTGAGCCTGCCGGACTTCGTCGCCGTCACGGGCCGCGAGAGACGGCTCACCGAATGCCTGCGCGGCGCGGTCCTCACCCGCTGGCAGGCTTACGTCCGTCAGGTCGCGAAGATCGTGCCTCTGGACCGGCGCCTGGTGGAGGTGACCCTCATGGATCTGCACCGCCAGTACCAGGGGCAGATGGTGTCCACCCTGAGCTGGGGCGGGGGCGGCGAGCGCTCCGGCGAGGCCGGCCAGGAGTTCCTGGACGAGATCGTGGAGCGCTTCTGGGAGGCGGTCGAGAGACGGCCGTAAGAGCTTCGAGGTCTAGAAGACCGACTCCGCCTCGTCCATCCGGTCCTTGGGGACCGTCTTCAGCTCGGTGACCGCCTCCGCGAGCGGCACCATCACGATGTCGGTGCCCTTGAGCGCGGTCATCCTGCCGAACTCGCCCCGGTGCGCGGCCTCCACCGCGTACCAGCCGAAGCGGGTGGCGAGGACCCGGTCGTACGCGGTGGGGACGCCGCCGCGCTGGACGTGGCCGAGGATGACCGGCTTGGCCTCCTTGCCGAGCCGGCGCTCCAGCTCGTACGCCAGGGCCGTGCCGATGCCCTGGAAGCGCTCGTGGCCGAACTTGTCGATCTCGCCCGTGCCGTAGTCCATGCTGCCCTCGGCGGGGTGGGCGCCCTCGGCGACGCAGACCACGGCGAACTTCTTGCCGCGGGCGAAGCGCTCCTCGACCATCTTGACCAGGTCGGCCGGGTCGAAGGGGCGCTCGGGCAGGCAGATGCCGTGGGCGCCGGCGGCCATGCCGGACTCCAGGGCGATCCAGCCCGCGTGCCGGCCCATGACCTCGACGACCATGACGCGCTGGTGGGACTCGGCGGTGGTCTTGAGGCGGTCCATGGCCTCGGTGGCGACGCCGACCGCGGTGTCGAACCCGAAGGTGCGGTCGGTGGAGGAGATGTCGTTGTCGATCGTCTTGGGGACGCCGACGACCGGGAGACCGGCGTCGAACAGCATCCGGGCGGCCGTGAGGGTGCCCTCGCCGCCGATCGGGATCAGCGCGTCGATACCGAACTCGTGGATCATGTCGGAGGCGCTCTCGCACGCCTCACGCAGCCGGTCGCGCTCCAGGCGGGAGGAGCCGAGGATGGTGCCGCCGCGGGCCAGGATGCCGCTGACGCTGTCCAGGTCGAGGGCGCGGTAGCGGCCGTCCAGGAGGCCGGAGTAGCCGTCCTCGAAACCGATGACCTCGTCGCCGTAATGGTCGACCGCTCGGTGCACGACCGACCGGATCACTGCGTTCAGCCCCGGGCAGTCGCCGCCGGCGGTGAGAACTCCGATGCGCATCGTGCTGTGTCTCCTGCTCGCTGTCGATACCGGTGAGCCTGTCCCGATTGTTTCACGTCCCGCAGAGCCCCGTCGCATGCCGTGCTGACGGGCGCCTTATCCATCGACCGGGGTACTGTCAAGAGGGTTTCCGCTCACCTCGGTGGGCGATTTTCATGTCCTGTGCGAGAGAGATCCGTGAGAGAGGGAGAGCACGCGTGACGCGCAGCGTGTACGTGACCGGTATCGACCGCGGCGACGGCCGCCAGGTCGTCGAGCTGGGGGTCATGGAGCTGCTGACCCGCCAGGTCGACCGGGTGGGGGTGTTCCGGCCGCTGGTGCACCACAGTCCCGACCGGCTCTTCGAGCTGTTGCGAGCCCGCTACCGGCTCTCCCAGGACCCGGCCACCGTCTACGGCCTCGACTACCACGAGGCCTCCGCGCTCCAGGCCGAGCGCGGCACCGACGAGCTGGTCTCCACCCTCGTCGACCGCTTCCACCTGGTGGCCCGTGACTTCGACGTCGTCCTGGTCCTCGGCACCGACTTCGCCGACACCCAGCTCCCGGACGAGCTCTCCCTCAACGCCCGGCTCGCCAACGAGTTCGGCGCCTCCGTGATCCCGGTCGTGGGCGGCCGCAAGCAGTCCGCCGAGGCGGTGCTCGCGGAGACCCGCAACGCCTACCGGGCCTACGACGGCCTGGGCTGCGACGTCCTCGCCATGGTCACCAACCGGGTGGTCCGCGAGGACCGGGACGAGATCGCCGAGCGGCTCCTGGGCCGCCTGCCCGTGCCCTGTTACGTCGTGCCGGACGAGCCCGCCCTCGCCGCGCCGACCGTCGCCCAGATCGGGCAGGCCCTCGGTGCCCGGGTGATCCTCGGCGACGACTCGGGGCTGGCCCGGGACGCGCTGGACTTCGTGTTCGGCGGCGCGATGCTGCCGAACTTCCTGAGCGCCCTGACCCCGGGCTGCCTGGTGGTCACCCCGGGCGACCGCGCGGACCTGGTCGTCGGCTCGCTCGCCGCGCACAGCGCCGGGACCCCGCCGATAGCCGGTGTGCTGCTCACCCTGAACGAGGTCCCCAGCGACGACGTCCTGACCCTCGCCGCCCGCCTGGCACCCGGCACCCCGGTCCTCTCGGTGGCGGGCAACAGCTTCCCCACCGCCGCCGAACTCTTCGCCCTGGAAGGGAAGTTGAGCGCGGCCACCCCGCGCAAGGCGGAGACCGCGCTCGGCCTGTTCGAGCGGTACGCCGACACCGCCGAGCTCGCCGGCCGGGTCTCCGCGCCGAGCAGCGACCGCCTCACGCCGATGATGTTCGAGCACAAGCTCCTGGAGACGGCCCGCTCCGACAAGCGCAGGGTCGTGCTGCCCGAGGGCACCGAACCGCGCGTGCTGCACGCGGCCGAGGTCCTGCTGCGCCGGGGCGTCTGCGACCTCACCCTGCTCGGCCCGGTCGACCAGATCCGCAAGAAGGCCGCCGACCTCGGCATCGACCTCGGCGACTGCCAGTTGATCGACCCGGCGACCTCCGAGCTGCGCGACATTTTCGCCGAGAAGTACGCGGCGCTCAGGGCCCACAAGGGCGTCACGGTCGAGCTCGCCTATGACGTCGTCTCCGACGTGAACTACTTCGGCACCCTGATGGTCCAGGAGGGCCTCGCCGACGGCATGGTGTCCGGCTCGGTGCACTCCACCGCGGCGACGATCCGCCCGGCCTTCGAGATCATCAAGACCAAGCCGGACGCCGACATCGTCTCGTCGGTCTTCTTCATGTGCCTCGCCGACAAGGTGCTGGTGTACGGCGACTGTGCCGTGAACCCCGACCCCGACGCCGTGCAGCTGGCCGACATCGCCATCCAGTCGGCCGCGACCGCCGAGCAGTTCGGCGTGGAGCCGCGGATCGCGATGCTGTCGTACTCCACCGGTACGTCCGGCTCGGGCGCCGACGTCGACAAGGTGCGCGAAGCCACCGAGCTGGTACGGCAGCGACGGCCCGACCTCAAGATCGAGGGGCCGATCCAGTACGACGCGGCCGTCGAGCCGACGGTCGCCGAGACCAAGCTGCCGGGCTCGGAAGTCGCGGGTCAGGCCAGTGTGTTGATCTTCCCCGACCTGAACACGGGCAACAACACCTACAAGGCCGTGCAGCGTTCGGCCGGCGCGATCGCCGTCGGTCCGGTGCTCCAGGGCCTGCGCAAGCCCGTCAACGACCTGTCCCGGGGCGCGCTGGTGTCGGACATCGTCAACACCGTCGCCATCACGGCGATCCAGGCCCAGAACCCGACCGCTTCGACCGCTTCTACCGAGAAGGCGTCCGTCCAGTGAGTTCCACCCGCGTCCTCGTCCTCAACTCCGGCTCCTCGTCGGTGAAGTACCAGCTGCTCGACATGCGGGACAGCAGCCGCCTGGCCATGGGGCTGGTCGAGCGCATCGGTGAGCAGTCCTCACGGCTCAAGCACACCCCCGAGGGGGGCGAGTCCCGTGAGTGGACCGGCCCGATCGCCGATCATGACGCCGCGCTGAAGGCCGTGGCCGAGGAGCTGGCGAAGGACGGGCTGGGCCTGGACTCCCCCGAGCTGGCCGCCATAGGCCACCGTGTGGTGCACGGCGGGAAGACCTTCACGGAGCCGACCGTGATCGACGAGGCCGTGCTCGCCGAGATCGAGCGGTTGATCCCGGTCGCCCCGCTGCACAACCCCGCCAACCTCACCGGCATCCGCACCGCGCGGGCGCTGCGCCCGGACCTGCCCCAGGTCGCCGTCTTCGACACCGCGTTCCACACCACGATGCCGGAGTCGGCCGCGCGCTACGCGATCGACGTGCAGACCGCCGACGCGCACCGCGTCCGGCGCTACGGCTTCCACGGCACCTCGCACGCGTACGTGTCCCGGGCGACGGCGAAGCTGCTCGGCAGGGCGCCGGAGGACGTCAACGTCATCGTGCTGCACCTGGGCAACGGCGCGAGCGCCTCCGCGGTCCGGGCGGGCAGGTGTGTGGACACCTCCATGGGGCTGACCCCTTTGGAGGGACTCGTGATGGGTACGCGCTCGGGAGACATGGACCCTGCCGTCATCTTCCATTTGATGCGCGTTGGCAAAATGTCCACGGACGAGATCGACACTCTTCTCAACAAGAAGAGCGGGTTGATCGGGTTGTGCGGGGACAACGACATGCGGGAGATCCGCCGCCGGGTCGACGAGGGTGACGAACAGGCGAAGCTCGCATTCGACATCTACATTCACCGGTTGAAGAAGTACATCGGCGCCTATTACGCGGTGCTCGGCCGCGTGGACGCGATCGCGTTCACGGCCGGCGTCGGGGAGAACGCGGCACCGGTGCGCGAGGCCGCCGTGGCGGGCCTGGAGTCCCTGGGCCTGGCGGTGGACGACGCGCTGAACGCCGTACGGAGCGACGAGCCGCGACTGATCTCGCCGGCGGACGCCCGGGTGGCGGTGGCCGTGGTGCCGACGGACGAGGAATTGGAAATCGCGACACAGACCTACGCACTGGTCGGCGAAGAAAGCAACTGAGCAGTAACCGCAACTGAGCGCGGCCGCGCCCATTTGTATCTTCCACCAGACGGAATATTCCGTTGCGAAACAAACCGATAGGATCGCCCCATGCGCCGTTCGAAAATCGTTTGTACTCTCGGCCCCGCGGTCGACTCCCATGAGCAGCTGGTCTCGCTGATCGAAGCCGGCATGAACGTGGCCCGTTTCAACTTCAGCCATGGCTCGCACGCCGAGCACCAGGGGCGGTACGACCGCGTCCGTGCCGCCGCCAAGGAGACCGGCCGGCCCATCGGTGTCCTCGCCGACCTGCAGGGCCCGAAGATCCGTCTGGAGACCTTCGCCGAGGGTCCGGTCGAGCTGGAGCGCGGTGACGAGTTCGTCATCACCGCCGAGGACGTCCCGGGTGACAAGACCATCTGCGGGACGACCTACAAGGGCCTGCCCGGTGACGTCTCCCGCGGCGACCAGATCCTCATCAACGACGGCAACGTCGAGCTGAAGGTCCTGGACGTCGAGGGGCCGCGGGTCAGGACGATCGTCATCGAGGGCGGTGTCGTCTCCGACCACAAGGGCATCAACCTGCCCGGCGCGGCGGTGAACGTCCCGGCGCTGAGCGAGAAGGACGTCGACGACCTCCGCTTCGCGCTGCGCATGGGCTGCGACATGGTCGCGCTGTCCTTCGTGCGGGACGCCAAGGACGTCGACGACGTCCACAAGGTGATGGACGAGGAGGGCCGCCGGGTCCCCGTCATCGCCAAGGTGGAGAAGCCGCAGGCGGTGGACAACATGGAGGGCGTCGTGATGGCGTTCGACGCCGTCATGGTGGCCCGTGGTGACCTGGCCGTCGAGTACCCGCTCGAGAAGGTCCCGATGGTGCAGAAGCGCCTCATCGAGCTGTGCCGCCGCAACGCCAAGCCGGTGATCGTGGCGACCCAGATGATGGAGTCGATGATCACCAACTCCCGCCCGACCCGCGCCGAGGCCTCCGACGTGGCCAACGCGATCCTGGACGGCGCGGACGCGGTCATGCTCTCGGCGGAGTCCTCGGTCGGCGCGTACCCGATCGAGACCGTGAAGACGATGTCGAAGATCGTCGTCGCGGCCGAGCAGGAGCTGATGTCGAAGGGCCTGCAGCCGCTGGTCCCCGGCAAGAAGCCCCGCACCCAGGGCGGTTCGGTCGCCCGCGCGGCCTGCGAGATCGCCGACTTCCTCGGCGGCCGCGGCCTGGTGGCCTTCACCCAGTCCGGCGACACCGCCCGCCGCCTGTCGCGCTACCGCGCGCAGCAGCCGATCATCGCCTTCACCACCGACGAGAACACCCGCAACCAGCTCACCCTCAGCTGGGGCGTCGAGTCGCACGTGGTGCCGTTCGTGAACACCACGGACGAGATGGTCGACATGGTCGACCAGGAGATCGCCAAGATCAACCGCTTCAACCCGGGCGAGATCGTCATCATCACCGCCGGCTCGCCCCCCGGCGTCGCCGGCACCACCAACATGCTCCGCGTCCACCACATCGGCGGCGCCGCGCAGTAGGCACCGTACGACCGCGAGGGCGCCCCCTGTGGCCAGGGGGCGCCCTCGGTGTCTGTCAGGGCCTCAGCGCCGTAGCCGTGCTCCGCGTAGGTCCGGGTACGCGTCGAGGGTGCCCCCGGTGAAGGGGGCACCCTCGACGTGTGTGCGGCTCCCGGAAGGGTTCGTGAGGGGCGTCTGTCAGCTCTCGCTGTACTGGCGCATCCCGGGCACGGTCAGCGTTCCGCCGTACTGGGCGGCCTGCTGGACCGTCACATTGGTGAAGTAGATGATCGGGATGTTCAGCGGCGGCGGGTTGTCCGGACTGAACGTGATCGGGATCAGCCCCAGCAGGTTGCCGGAGATGCTCTCGGTGTACATGATCGTCTTGTCGCCGGTGATCGTGGACGGCTTCGTGCCCTTGCCCTGCTGCACGTGGTACGTCGTACCGCCCTGGGTGACGGTCTGGTGGAGGTCACCGATCTCGGTGCCGCCGGAGATGACGTACTTCAGCACCTTCTTGGTCTTGCCGCTCGCGGTCCTGACCTTGACGACACCCTGGTAGTCGGCGCCCTTGAGAAGCAGCGAACTGGCCTTCAGGGTCCAGGCGTTGTCCGCCACCGTGATACCGGGCTCGGTGTCGCCCACATCGTCCGTGGCGGCCGGGCAGTCCTCAGGGTCCGTGCTGGAGCTCGCCGAGGGACTCGGGGAGGCCGTGGCGTCGGCCGCCGCCTCCTGGGCCGCCTTGGTGGTGTCCTCCACGGCCTTGGTGGTGTCCTTCGCCGCCTCGGACGCCGTGTCGGTCGTGTCCTTCACGGTGTTCTTCACCGTGTCGGTCGTCTCCTTGGCGGTGTCGCCCGCGCTGTCGTCCGCGCTCTTGGACGCCGAGGCCGAGGGGGTCGGCGTCGGGGAGGCGCTGGACGAACCGCTGGAGCTCGAACTGCCCGTGAAGATCCCGGTGATCGCGTCGCCGATGTCCGTGAGGAGGTTGCCGTCGTCGCTCGCGGAGGCGGAGGGGGACGGAGACGGGGTGGACGCGCCGGAGCCGGAGCCCGCGGAGGAGGAGCTGTTCTCCTGCTTGCTCGCGGAGGCCGACGGCGACGGCGTGGGCGTGGCCTTGTCGTCGGACCCTGAATCCGACGAAGAGGAGTCACCCGAACCGGAGCCCGAACCCGAGGAGGCGGACGGGGACGGCGTAGCGGTGGGGTCGTCGGTGGACGGGGACGCACTCGCCGACGCGGACGGGGAGGAGCTGCCGTCCAATGCCGCGACGCAGTCCTTGTACTCGTCCGCGGTCAGGCTCTTCGTGGTCGGCGCGTCGTCGGCCAGCGCGAGCGTGGGCGTGAAGCCCATCCCCATGAGAACCGCCGTCGGCATCGCCGCCAGGGCTATCGCCTTGCCCGCGGGCACGTGGAACCTGGTGAACAGTGGCTTCCTGGGTGCCGCGTGGCGGGGCCCGGATCTCGCACGGGACGCGTCCACGTCAGCCCCGTGGGTCACCTCGTCAGCCGGCACTGTGCCTCCCGTTCGCCCCGTTGACCGGGCTCGTTCCTGACAGATCGTTCGGCTCGCCCACCGGGTTCACCGGCCGCAAAAGCGTGGTGTCGTAGTCCGTGGCCTCGGGCGCGCCGCCCTCACCGGTCGTGTCCTGCGTGGCCGGCTGCTCCGCGGGCGGTACGCCCGGTGCCCACGCCACGGCCATCGCCCCGCCGAACAACGCGAAGAGGAAGCCGACGATGAAGCCGCCGAAGTTGGAGACAGGGAGGGACACCAGCCCGAGCAGGATCGCCGCGACACCCGCGAAGACGCGTACGTGCTTCTGGAACCAGAGGGTGATGCCCAGGACGACGAGCAGTACGCCGATGATCAGGGATCCTGCGCCCGCCGTGGTGGCCATGGCGATGGTCAGGCCACCGAGCTTGAGGTGCGCATACGGGAAGTACATGATCGGAAGTCCGCTGATCATGACGAACAGCCCCGCCCAGAACGGGCGGGTGCCCCGCCAGGCGCGGAACTGCTGCTTCCGGTGGTCGAACTGGCCGGGCGCGGCAGGACTCTCGGCGCTCATGGAAAACAGCTCCCTGGTGCGGCGTTGCTCTTGATGAGGGTGTATCGCGATGAAGAAGGTGGGGGGATGTGAAGGCGACGGGCGGGAGATGGCAGGCGGGGGACCGTAACGGCTCCCCCGCCCGTCACTGAGCGCCTAGTAGCACTCGATCCCGTCGCCGCTGCCCCAGCTCAGCCCCATGTGGAGGTCGGAGAGCTTGAAGGTGCCGGCCGTGGTGGCCCACGCCGTCTGCTTCACATCGGTCAGCACGGCCTTGTCGGCCTGCTGGGCGAACCCGAACGGGTTGGACTGCTCCCCGTCCGCGGTCTTGGGCTTCGGGGTGTTCCCCTTGGTGGTCCCGGCGGGGACACCGATGTTGATGCCCGAGAACACGGCATCTTTCGCGTCGAGGTTGGCGACATCGATGTAGATCTTGTCGGCCTCGACCGCCGTGCCCTTGTCACCCGCGGTCAGCTTCAGGGTGACCGACTTGTTCAGGAACGGAATCGGGGTGACCACGGACTGACACATGTTGGTGATCGTGGCGCGGTCGAACGCCGAAACCGACACCGGGTGCGCCTGGTCCTTGCCGTCAAGACCCTTGCCCGAGTCTATGGCGCCGTACTGGTTCATGTCGTAGCCGACGAGCTGGCCGGCCCGGACCTTGAACTCCTGCCCCGACACACTGAACGACGCGGCAAGTGCGCCCTGCGCGAGGGCGACACCTATCACAGCCGTGGCGGCAACGCTGGGCACCATGACCACAGCGAACCGCTTCCATCTTGTCCCGCCACGCACCTGGGACTCCATATTTCCTCCTTCTCGGACGTACATCTCCTGACCCTGACTGCCCTCTCGAAAGGACGGCTCAGCCGGGCAGGGATGGGAGAAGTGCTACGTCCTCGGGAAGGAGAGCGCCCGCACTCGGAGGCGCGAACCGCGCACCGATCACCGGCGATCACCCCCGAGCGACAACCACTTGGTCGCGCCTGACACGCATCACGCACAACCTTGCTGGACAGGCTCCGCCGTCGGGCGAAGACCCCCCTGTCCAAGAGCCGGCGCACCTGCCGCCTGCTCTGCTCGGTGGGGACCCAAGGAATCCCGCCGCCCGACCGGCTGTCGGGGTACGGGAAAGGACCGAGCGTCGCCGATCGTGGTGCATTCTCGCCGCCCGCACAAGGGGCTTCGTTACTCGGTAGTAACGGCCGGATAACCGAACAACGACCCGCTGGTCTCGGTCGGCGACGCTGGGTGGCAAACAGGGGGAGTACAAAGCAGTTGATCAATGGACAGAATCCGACAGATCAACGCCCCTGACTTACTGGAAGTAACAGCGGCCGCGATTGCCAAGTTTTGGCAAAGCGCGGCCGCAGTGACCCCCCGTCGGCAAATCTTTCACTTCGGCATCACATGCCGTGGTGTTTAGCAACTGGTCAGAACCGGGCTCGCGCCCCGCCCGGACCGCCGCTCAGAACAGGGCGCGGGACAGCGCCCTGCGGGCCGCCGACACCCGCGGATCGTCGGCGCCGACCACCTCGAAGAGCTCAAGTAGCCGAATCCTTACGGTGTCCCGCTCGTCACCCGCCGTGCGCCGCACGGTGTCGATGAGCCGTCCGAACGCGTCCTCGACATGACCACCGACCAGATCCAGGTCGGCGGCGGCGATCTGCGCCTGCGCGTCACCCGGCTTCTCGGCCGCCTCCTTGCGCGCCTGCTGCGGGTCGAGACTCTGCACCCGCTGGAGCAACTCGGCCTGGGCGAGCCCCAGTTTGGCCTCACTGTTGCCGGGGTCGTCACTCAGTACGTTCTTGTACGCCTGGACGGCACCGCCGAAGTCCCCGGCGTCCAGGGCGCGTACGGCGGCTTCGAGGAGTGCGTCGTACGGCCCCGCGGGTACGGCCGCGGGCTGCGGGGCGGCGCCCGGAGCGGCGTCCGGGTCGACCGTGAGGCCGGTCAGCCCGAAGCGCTCCTCGGCGACCTGCACCAGCTGGTCCAGGGTCTGCTGGATCTGCTCCTTGCCCGCCGCGCCCTGGAAGAGCGGCAGGGCCTGGCCGGCCACCACCGCGAAGACGGCGGGGATCCCCTGGATGCCGAACTGCTGCATCAGCATCTGGTTGGCGTCGACGTCGATCTTGGCGAGGAGCAGGCGTCCGTTGTACTCGACGACGAGCTGCTCCAGCACCGGGCTCAGCTGCTTGCAGGGTTCGCACCACTCGGCCCAGAAGTCGATGACGACCGGGACCTCGGTGGACCGCTGCAGGACATCGCGCTCGAAACCCGCCTCGTCTACGTCGATGACGAGATCGGCCGGGGAGACGGCACCCGGGCCGCCGCCCTGCCTGGCCGCTTCGGCGCGCGCCTGCTCCGCCTTCGCCTTGGCCTCCTGGGCCGCTTTCACCGCGGCGAGGTCGACGACTCCGCTCATGGACATGTTCCGTGGCTGCATGCGTCTATCCTCCCCCGTACACGCGCGTGTGTGAAAAGCGATGTGAAAGCCGGTCGTGCAGCGCGGTCCTGACGCCGGGTCCCCACCCCACGCCGTGCGCACCGTCGCCCGCGTACGTCCGTCGCGAGCTTTCGCTACGAGTCGTAGCGTAATGGCACCGAGTGCCTGCCCGGTACCCCACCCCGGTGATCTCCCTCACGACGCCGCAGGAACCGCCGGTTATGGTCGGTGGATGCAGAGCAGCACCCCCGCCCCACGCGCCGCAGGGCGCCCGCGCAGCGCCGCCGCGGACGCCGCGATCCTCGCGGCGACGAGGGCGGCGCTGGTGGAACTGGGCTGGTCCAAGCTCACGCTGGGAGATGTGGCTACCCGTGCCGGGGTCGCGAAAACCACCCTGTACCGCCGCTGGGCCGGAAAGAACGAACTCGTCGTCGACGCGGTGGCCGAACTCTTCGACGAACTGGAGCTCCCCGACAGCGGAACCCTGGCCGCGGACATCGAGGGAGTGGTCCTCCAGTTCGCGGCGATCCTGGCGCGTCCGGAGACGAAGAACGGCCTGATGGCGGTAGTGGCGGAGTCGTGCCGCGACGACGCGCTGCGCGAGCGCATCCGGTCGTCGATCGTCGACCGCCAGAAACGGCTGGTCCTGGAGGGCCGCGAACGCGCCCTGGCCCGCGGCGAACTCCCCCTGGAGGCGGACCCCGCCGAGGCGGCCCGCACGGTCGACCTGATCTTCGACATGGTGGCGGGAGCGGTGGTCCATCGCACGCTGGTGAGCGCGGAGCCGGCGGACGAGGCGTGGGTGCACGGCTTCACCCAGGTCCTGTTGACGGGTCTCGCGGGAGGGACCGCCGGCTAGGGCGCGTCGGCGGGCGCGGCCGAGTGGGCCTCAGAACCCCGCCGGCTCCGTGTACACCCCCCACTCGTCCCGCAGCACCCCGCAGATCTCACCCAGGGTCGCCTCGGCGCGTACGGCCGCCAGCATCGGCTCGATCATGTTGGACTCGTCCCGCGCGGCGGCGACCATCGCCCGCAGAGCGGTACGCACAGCACCCTCGTCCCGCGCCGCCCGCCGCGCGGAGAGCTCCCGCACCTGCTCCCGCTCCACCTCGTGCCCCACCCGCAGGATCTCCAGATCGCCGGTGACGGACCCGTGGTGGACGTTCACCCCCACGACCCTCTTCTCGCCCTTCTCCAGGGCCCGTTGGTACCGGAAGGCCGCCTCCGCGATCTCCCCCGTGAACCACCCGTCCTCGATCCCGCGCAGGATCCCGGAGGTGATCGGGCCGATCGGGTGTTGCCCGTCCGGATGAGCCCGCAGCCCCCGCTCCCGGATCTGCTCGAAGATCTTCTCCGCGTCCGCCTCGATCCGGTCCGTCAGCTGCTCGACGAACCACGAACCTCCCAGCGGATCGGCCACGTTGGCGACCCCGGTCTCCTCCATGAGCACCTGCTGGGTGCGCAGCGCGATCTCCGCCGCCTGTTCCGACGGCAGCGCGAGAGTCTCGTCCAGGGCGTTGGTGTGCAGCGAGTTGGTCCCGCCCAGCACCGCCGCGAGCGCCTCGACCGCCGTACGGACGACGTTGTTGTACGGCTGCTGCGCGGTCAGTGAGACCCCGGCGGTCTGGGTGTGGAACCGCAGCCACTGCGCCTTCTCGGACCGCGCCCCGTACACGTCCCGCATCCACCGCGCCCAAATGCGCCGCGCCGCCCGGAACTTGGCGATCTCCTCGAAGAAGTCGACGTGCGCGTCGAAGAAGAAGGAGAGCCCGGGCGCGAACACCTCGACGTCAAGGCCGCGCGACAGCCCCAGCTCCACGTACCCGAACCCGTCCGCGAGCGTGTACGCCAGCTCCTGCGCGGCCGTCGAACCGGCCTCACGGATGTGGTACCCGGAGACGGACAGCGGCTTGTAGGCGGGGATGCCTGCCGCGCAGTACTCCATCAGGTCGCCGATCAGGCGCAGGTGCGGCTCCGGCTGGAAGAGCCACTCCTTCTGGGCGATGTACTCCTTGAAGATGTCGGTCTGGAGCGTGCCGTTGAGGACGGAGGGGTCCACACCCTGCCGCTCGGCCGCCACCAGGTACATGCAGAAGACGGGGACGGCGGGTCCACTGATGGTCATGGACGTCGTCACGTCACCGAGGGGGATGTCCCGGAACAGGACCTCCATGTCGGCGGCCGAGTCGATGGCGACCCCGCAGTGGCCCACCTCGCCGAGCGAGCGGGGATCGTCGGAGTCCCGCCCCATCAGGGTGGGCATGTCGAAGGCGACCGAGAGGCCGCCGCCCCCGTTGGCGAGGATCTTCCTGTACCGCTCGTTGGTCTGCTCGGCGTTCCCGAACCCGGCGAACTGCCGGATGGTCCAGGTCCGCCCCCGGTAGCCGGTCGGATACAGCCCGCGTGTGAAGGGGTACTCCCCCGGCCACCCGATCCGCTCGAAGCCCGCGTACGCGTCCCCCGGCCGCGGCCCGTACACCGGCTCCACGGGATCCCCCGAGAGCGTGGTGAAGTCGCCCTCACGCCTGCGCGAGGCGTCGTACCGGGCCTGCCAGCGTCGGCGGCCCTCTTCGATGGCGTCAGCGTCCATACCATCGAAGTTACTGGGACGTCCGAGTAAACGTCGAAGGACGACCGCCGTACGCGTGCCGTACGGCGGTGGGGGTTACGCGTTACGCCTTGACGGGCGCCGGAGAGGCGTCGACGACCTTGCCCTCCAGCTCGTGGCTGATCTTCCGCTCGACGAAGAAGGCCGCCGTGGGGATCGTCCCGGCGAGCAGGACCCACAGCTGCTTGGCGACCGGCCACTTCGCCTTGGAGCCCAGGTCGAAGGCGAAGACCAGGTAGACGACGTACAGCCAGCCGTGCGCGATGGCGACGACGCGGGTGAAGTCCGCGGCACCGTCGATGTCCAGGCCGTACTTGGCGATCATGCTCAGGCACAGCAGGACCAGCAGCACACCGGTGACGTAGGCCAGGACGCGGTAGCGGGTCAGCACGCTCTTTTTCATGCCTATGAGCGTAACCACGCGTTCCGGGAGATCTTGCCCCGGGTCAGTCCTCGTCGAAGTCCGCCGCGGCGACGCGCAGCGGCCTCAGCATCGCGAAGATCTCCGCGCACTCCTCGGCGTCGTACACACCGAGCCCGAAGTCCATCGCCATGAGGTCCCGCGTGGCGGCCTCGACGACCTCGCGGCCCTTGTCGGTGATGGAGGCGAGGGTGCCGCGGCCGTCGTTGGGGTTGGGGCGCTTGTCGACCAGACCGGACCTGACCAGGCGGTCCACGGTGTTGGTGACCGACGTGGGGTGCACCATGAGCCGCTCGCCGATCTTCGACATCGGCAGCTCGCCCGCCTTGGAGAAGTTGAGCAGCACCAGCGCCTCGTACCGCGCGAACGTCAGCCCGTACGGCTTGACCACCGCGTCGACCTCACCGAGCAGGATCTGGTGCGCACGCATGATCGAGGTGATCGCTGCCATGGACGGCACGTTTCCCCAGCGCTGCTTCCAGAGTTCGTCGGCGCGGGCGATGGGGTCGAAGGGAAGACTGAGCGGCTTCGGCACGGCACCGACCTTACCGGCCGGTCACATCGTGGTCAGCACCGTCTCGCCCTTCAGACGGCGGCCTCCGGCGGTCGGAAGGTTCTTGTGCGGCTTGGTGGGGGCGGGCGTTCTTTGCGCAGTTCCCCGCGCCCCTGATGCCTGCGGCGGCCGGTGCGGCCCCGGTGAGGGCTTGTGCAGCGCGTTGGGCGCGGTTTGGGGCCGGTGCCGTGGTGAGGGGTGACAAACGGCCCGTCCGGCGCAGGTGACTGCAGCCCCCTAGGGGCGCGGGGAACTGCGCGACCAGCCCCCACCGGCCCGCACTCGCCCGACGACATCGCGAGGCACCCCCTTAGGCGCCCGGTTCAAGCCCAGCGCAGCTATCCGCGGGGAACTGCGCGACCAGCCACAACGCACCCGCACTCGCGCGACAACCCCACCCGGCACCCCCGTGGGCGCCCCGCCTAAGCCCCGCGCACGCGGCCTGCCCCCGTCACCGACATCACCAGCGAGTACAAGGAACTCGTGGCCGCGATGAACAGCCGGTTCCCCTTAGGCCCGCCGAACGTCACGTTGGCCACCGGTTCGGGGACCCGGATACGGCCGATCAGCGTGCCGTCGGGGTCGTAGCAGTGGATGCCGTCGGCCAGGGCGGCAGCCCACAGCCGGCCCTCGTCGTCGAAGCGGATGTTGTCGAAGTGGACGCCCTCGCGGGCCTCGGCGAAGACCTCGCCGCCCGAGAGCGTGCCGTCGGCACGGACGTCGTACCGGTGGATCCGGGCCGCCCGTGAGTCGGAGACGTACAGCCGCCGCTCGTCGGGGGAGAGGATCACCCCGTTGGGCCCGTCCAGCCCCTCCGCGGCGAGACACACCTCGCCCGTGGCCGGATCGATCCGGTACACATGGCACGCCCCGATCTCCGACTCGGCCCGGTGCCCCTCGTAGTCGCTGAGGATGCCGAAGTCCGGGTCGGAGAACCAGATCGTGCCGTCGGAGCGTACGACGGAGTCGTTCGGGCTGTTCAGGCGCTTGCCCTGATAGCGCTCGGCCAGGATGGTCACCGTGCCGTCGGGCTCGGTGCGGGTGACGCGGCGGTTGCCCTGTTCGCAGCTGACGAGGCGGCCCTGGGGGTCGAGGGTGTTGCCGTTGCTGTTGCCGGCCGGGGTGCGGAAGACACCGACCGTGCCGGTGGCCTCGTCCCAGCGCAGGATGCGGTCGTTCGGGATGTCGCTCCAGATCAGCTGGCGCCACGCGGGCAGGTACAGCGGCCCCTCGGCCCAGCGGGAGCCGTCGTGGAGGGTCTCCAGCCTGCTGTCGCCGTTGGTGCAGGGCCGGAAACGGTCGTCCAGGGTGTCGTAGAGGCTGTCGGACATGGGGTCCTCTCGGGTCGGGGCGGGGCGGACGGGGTCAGCGGCGGCCGGTCCTGCGGAGATGGTGGCGCACCGCGCGCTGGGCGACCGGGCCCAGGTCCTCCAGCGCGGCGACGAGCACGCCGAGCTGTTCCAGGGCGTCCAGGGCCGAGGTGGCCCCGGCCGCGTCGACGCCCTCGTACAGCTCGATGCCCACGAAGGAGGCCGCCACCGCCCGGGCCAGGCCCGCGGGGTCGGCGAACTCGCCGAAGGGCGTGGCCGCGAGGACTCTGGTGAGGACCTTCTCGATCTCGGCGATCCACAGCTCCAGGCCCGCCGCGGTGGCCGGGCCGAGGGTGGCGTGGGTCTGGGCGCCGGCCAGCAACTGGCCGAGGAGGGCCACATGTCCCCCGGCCCGCTCCTCCTCGTGGACCTTGCGTCCCACCGCGAGGAGTTCGGACAGCGAGGTCACGGCGGCCAGCCGGTCCCGGTAGCGGGCCACCGCGCGCTCCGCCCCGTAGCGGCAGGCCGCGGCGAGGAGTTCGTCGACGGATCCGAAGTGGTAGAAGACCAGGGCCTGGTTGACCCCGGCAGCCGCCGCGACCGTGCGGGCGGAGGTCTTGGCGATGCCCTGTTCGGTGAGGGTGCGCAGGGCGCCCTCCAGGAGTTTGGCCTTGGTCTCCAGGGACTTGGCGGACTCCGGGCTCATGCGCGCGCCTCCTCGCGCACGGGGCGCAGGCCTGGGCGCACTCCGCGGGCCGTGACGTCGCTGTACGTCGCCTGGAAGGAACCCTCGTAGCCGAAGAGCGGGCCGAAGTACCGGTTGACGACCCGGACCCTGATGCGGAAACGGCCTGCCCTGTCGTCGTACGACTCCCGCACCTCCGCGGTAGCGCCGATCAGCTCGGGCACCCGGGCGTCCACCACGCCCTCCCGGAACCGGTGCTCCCCGGAGCGGATCAGCAGCGAGCCGTCGGGCTCGGCGTGAAAGTGGAGCTCGCTGGCCAGGTGCTGGTGGGTGCCGAGGTAGTCGAGGATGCGGTCACCCTTGGGGCTGAGCACCATCTGGGCGTCGAAGCGGCGGGGGCGGCCGGGGAGGTGGAAGGTGCGCACAAAGGTCACCGTCTCACGGCCGTGGGTGTCCACGTAGGGCACGTTCTCGATCACGAACGGCACGTTCCGCCCCGGCCTGGGCACCAGGATGTTGCGGGTCGCACCGAGGACCAGGAAGGGCTTCACGAAGGCCCCGCCGTGCCAGATCCGGTCCATCACGCCGCGGCCGGTGCAGGCCTCGCCGGTCGCCAGGCCGACCGAGAAGCGGCGCTGGAGCTGTGGGTGCAGGCGGTCGAAGTCGGCGCCCATCACCGTGCGGAACATCGAGGTGGGGAACATCGGGGCGCCCGGCGTCGGGGTGCGGAACATCGAGGTCATCGCGGGGTCTCCAGGGTGCGAAGGACACGCGGCGCACGCACGCGCGTGGCGGGCCGGCGCAGACAGCGGCGGGCGGCCGGGGTGCCGCGCAGGGGCGACTTGAACAGGGCCAGGGAGATGGCCGTGGCGAGGAGGAGTGGCGAGACGTAGGCCATCGACGCGGCCAGCGGGCCGAAGAGGTGCAGGAAGCGCTCCAGGCCGAGGCCGGTGGTGGCGACGAGCACGACCAGTGCGCGGACCAGGAGCTCGGCGAGCCAGTTCCACAGGGCCCGCTCCGGGGTGATGCCCCGCTCCAGCCACAGCCGCAGCCGGTCGAAGGACCAGGCCGTCGCCCAGCCGATGAGGGGGCGGAAGAGCAGGCGGTCGGCCAGGGCGCCGGCACGGCCCCAGCGAGGGCGGTAGTCGTAGCCGGTGAGGAAGACGACCCCGTCGCCGTCGGGGAGGTAGCGCCAGTAGCCGCTGCCCTCGGCCAGGAGGGAGAGCGGGTGCGGGGAGGAGAAGCGCAGGGCGGAGGTGCGGGTGCCGTCGGGTCGTTCCCGCTCCCCCGCGGAGACTCCGGTGCCGGCGACGGTGAGACCGGGCAGCACGCGCGTGGCGTAGCGGAAGCGCTGTGGTTCGCCCTCCGCGCGCGGGAGGTAGGTGATCCGGGTGAAGCGGAGATCCCAGCGCTGGTGCTGGGACGGTTCCTGTGTCCGGGTCCAGAGGTCGTCGAGATCGGCACGGATGCGTGCCTCTATGTAGAGCCCCATTGATTCCCCCAGGTGAGCCCGTTGTTTGAGCGACTGCTCAAACTTCCTGACAGGAAAGTACACGCTTTTGAGCGATCGCTCAATCACGGGGTACGAGAAAACCCCGGCCCGCGTGGGCCGGGGTTCGTCTGCCGTGGCGGGGTTCTGTCAGCCGGCGAGGTGCCGCTCCACCGTCTCCACCTTGGAGGTCAGACCGTCCGTCACTCCGGGCCGGATGTCGGCCTTGAGCACCAGGGACACCCGCGGGGCCCGCGCCTCCACGGCGGCCACGGCGCGCTTGACGACGTCCATGACCTGATCCCAGTCGCCCTCGATCGAGGTGAACATGGCGTCGGTACGGTTGGGCAGCCCCGACTCACGGACGATCCGCACCGCGTCGGCGACGTACTCCCCCACGTCCTCGCCGACCCCGAGCGGGGTCACGGAGAAGGCGACGATCATGCGTTCACGACTCCGTCCTGCACCTTGCGGGCACGGGAGGCGATGACCGCGTCCTCGGCCTCACGCTTGAGCCTGCGCTCGGCGAAGAAGCCGCCGGTGGGCAGCACGGAGAGCACGAAGTACCAGATCCCCGTCTTCGCGGACCACTTGGTGCGGTTCCAGGCGTCGAGCCAGAAGATCACGTACAGGATGAACAGGACGCCGTGGAGCATGCCCATCGGCCGCACGGCGTTGAAGTCCGTGGTCCGCTTCAGCACCGAGCAGACGAGCAGGAGCAGGAACGAGATCGCCTCGGGAGCGGAGACCAGGCGGAGGCGTCGGATGGCGGAGGCTGTCTTGAGGTCCACGGGTCACCTTCGGTGGGAGGTACGGCGTCGGTCGGCGGTTTGTGAACGAACGCACAAGCGTGCGTCCATTGTGGCAAACGGTTCGAGGAACTCTGGGCCGGGGGTCGGGCTGGGCCTGGGGGGGGGTGCCGGGGGTTGTCGGGCGGCTGCGGGCCGCTGGGGGCTGGTCGCGCAGTTCCCCGCGCCCCTGGGGAGTTGCAGTCACCTGCGCCAGGACGGACCGTTTGTCACCCTCGCGCACCACGACGGGCCGTTGGCCGGACCGTGCGCCAGGACGGACCGCTCGCCGCGTACGGCGGGAAGGGGACGGGGTGGGGGGTGTCCGCCCGCAGCGGCCGGTGTCCGTTACGGAGCACAACTCAAGGAACCGAGCCGCCGGAACGAGGACGGATACCCCCCACCCCGGCACCGACCCACCCACCGCACCGCACGCGCCGCACAAGCCCCCCACCGGGGCCGCGCAGGCCGCCGCAGGCGTTCAGGGGCGCGGGGAACTGCGCAAAAACGCCCGCCCCCACCGACCCGCTCCCTCTCAAGGCACCGCTCCCTCTCAAGGCTCTGTCGGCGAGGGCCTTCGGCCAGATACCTTCACCTCGTGGCGATGTTCCGACTGCAAGGCAGCAAGGTGCTCGCCGTCGACATGACCGGGGACGCCGTGAAGGCGAAGAACGGCTCGATGGTCGCGTACGACGGGCAGATGGCGTTCAAGAAGATGAGCGGCGGTGGTGAGGGGATCCGGGGCATGGTCACCCGGCGCATCACCGGCGAGCAGATGACCGTGATGGAGGTGTCGGGGCACGGGACGTGCTGGTTCGCGGACCGGGCCTCGGAGATCAACCTCGTCAGTCTCCAGGGGGACAAACTGTTCGTGGAGTCGAGCAACCTGCTCGCGACCGACGCCGGACTCAGGACCGGCACCAGCTTCACCGGCATGCGCGGGGCAACGCAGGGCAACGGGCTCTTCACGACCACCGTCGAGGGCCACGGACAGGCCGCGATCATGTCCGACGGACCCGCGGTCGTGCTGCGGGTCAGCCGCCAGTACCCGCTGACCGTCGACCCCGGCGCCTACATCGCCCACCAGGGCAACCTGAGCCAGTCCTTCCAGTCCGGTGTGACGTTCCGCACGTTCATGGGCGAGGGCGGCGGCGAGGCCTTCCAGATCCGCTTCGAGGGCGACGGCCTGGTGTACGTCCAGCCCAGCGAGCGGAACACGATCGCGGGGGATGTGTGACATGCCCTTCCGCGAGATCAACTCCAAGATGGTCGAGGCGACCGTCCTGCCGGGCCAGCGGCTGTTCAGCCAGCGCGGCGCGATGCTGGCGTACAAGGGCGAGGTGTCCTTCACGCCCAACATCCAGGGCGGCCAGGGCGGCGTCATGTCGATGATCGGCCGGCGCGTGGCCAACGAGGACACGCCCCTGATGACCGTCGAGGGCAGCGGCACCGTGCTCTTCGGACACGGCGGCCACCACGTCACGGTCGTCAACCTCTCCGGCGACACCCTGTTCGTCGAGGCGGACCGCCTGCTCGCCTTCGAGGGCACCCTCCAGCAGGGCACCATGTTCATGGGCTCCCAGGGTGGCGTCATGGGCATGGTGCGCGGTCAGATCAGCGGCCAGGGCCTCTTCACGACCACGCTCAAGGGCCACGGCTCGGTGGCCGTCATGGCCCACGGCGGGGTCTTCGAGGTCCCGATCACCCCGCAGCGCCCGGTCCATGTCGACCCGCAGGCCTACGTCGCCCACTACGGCGACGTCCGCAACAAGCTGTCGACGGCGCTCGGCTGGCGCGACATGGTGGGCCGCGGCTCCGGCGAGGCCTTCCAGCTGGAGCTCAGCGGGAACGGCGTGGTCTACGTCCAGGCGTCCGAGGAGAAGCTGTGAGCCACTACCCGGGCGCGGGCCCCACCGTGTACGACCCGATGACGCTGCCGTCGGACGACAACGTCAACAACTACACCTTCTGCGTGGAGCTCAAGGGGAGCCAGTGGTTCCTGCAGAAGGGGAAGATGATCGCCTACTACGGGCAGATGGATTTCAACGGCATCGGACACGGCCGACTCGACGGTCTGATCCGTACGTCGTTCCATTCGCCTCTGCACGCGAGCGACTGGGTCGTGGCGCAGGGCTCGGGCAAGATGCTCCTCGCCGACCGGGCCTTCGACGTGAATTCGTACGACCTCGAGGACGGCAACCTGACCATTCGCTCGGGCAATCTGCTCGCTTTTCAGCCAAGTCTCGCGCTGAAGCAGTCGATCGTGCCGGGCTTCCTGACCCTCATCGGAACCGGAAAGTTCGTGGCGGCCTCCAACGGCCCGGTGGTGTTCATGGAGCCCCCGATCCGGGTGGACCCGCAAGCGCTTGTGGGCTGGGCGGACTGCCCCTCGCCGTGCCACCACTACGACCACGGGTACATGACCGGTCTGATGGGCGGCCTACGTGCGATGACAGGCATGGGCGGGGCCTCCGGGGAAGAGCACCAGTTCGAGTTCGTGGGGGCCGGCACCGTGCTGCTCCAGTCGACCGAGGTCCTGATGGCCGAGCAGGCCACGGGGATGGTTCCCTCCGAGCCCGGAGTGCCCGGTGGTCACGGGGTACCCACAGGGCAGCCACAGCAGCCGGGGGTACCGCGCCTTCCCGGACAGCTGGGGGACCTCCAGCGTCGCTTCGGGCTGTGAGCGGTAGTCTGCGGAGTGTGACGTCGAACGTGTGCGCGCCGTCACGCCACCCTCATTAGTTCGCCTTTCAACCTTTTAGGTAGACTTCATTCATGGAGACCGAGACGGCCACGCGCTGGCTGACCGATGCGGAGCAGTGCGCCTGGCGCACCCACCTGGAGGTCAACAGGCTGTTGACGTATCAGCTTGAGAGGGACCTTCAGCCGTTCGGCCTGACGATGAACGACTACGAGATCCTGGTCAATCTCTCCGAGTCGGAGGGCGTACGGATGCGGATGAGCGATCTCGCGTCCGCCACCCTCCAGTCCAAGAGCCGGCTCTCGCACCAGATCACCCGCATGGAGAACGCGGACCTGGTCCGGCGCGAGAACTGCGAGTCCGACCGCCGCGGCCTGTACGCGGTCCTGACCGAGCACGGCATGGAGACGATGCAGAAGGTCGCGCCCCATCATGTGGCGTCTGTGCGGAGGCACTTCATCGACCTCGTGCCGCCCGAGTCCCTGACGGAGCTGGACAAGGCCCTGAAGCCGATCGCGGAGCACCTGCGCGGGCAGCGGGGGCGTCCCTGACACGGGGACACGGCTAGGCAACCGGCAGGCGGAGCTCGAACAGGGCTCCGCCTGCCGTCGTGTCACGGACCGTCAGCGTCCCGCCGTGCCGCACGGCCACGTCCCGCGCGATGGCGAGCCCCAGCCCCGCGCCGCCGTCGTCCCGGGCCCGCGCCTCGTCCAGCCGCACGAACCGCTCGAAGATCCGCTCCCGATCCCCCACCGGCACCCCGGTCCCGTCGTCGGCGACCTCGACCACCGCCTGCCGCCCGGCCTGCCGTACGGCCACGGCGACGCGTGAACGGGCGTGCCGCTGGGCGTTGTCGAGGAGATTGGCCAGCAGCCGCTCCACCTGCCCCCGCGATCCGGCCACTTCCACGCCCTCGGCGTCGACGGTCACGCCCGTCCGGCCCGCCGCCTGCTCCCGGACCACCCCGGCGAGGTCGAACCGCGTGTTCTGCGGCCGCTCCCCCGCGTCCAGGCGGGCCAGCAACAGCAGGTCCGCGGCCAGGTGCTGCAGCCGTACGGTGTCCTCGACCGCCCCCTCCAGGTCCAGCAGCTCCGGATGGGCGGCGGCCACTTCCAGCTGGGTCCGGAGCGAGGCGATGGGGCTGCGCAGCTCGTGCGAGGCGTCGGCGACGAACCGGCGCTGGCGCTCGACGGAGGTCTCCAGCGCGGCCAGCGTCTCGTTGGTGGTGCGGGCGAGGCGGGCGACCTCGTCGTGGGTGTCCGGCACCGGGACCCGGCGGGCGAGGTCCTCGGAGGCGGTGATCGCGGCCATCTCGGCGCGGATGCCCTCGACCGGGCGCAGCGCACGCCGGGTGACCAGCCAGGTCACGGCGGCGACGACACCGAGCAGCAGCGGGAAGCCGACCAGCATGACGGTCTGGGCGGTGCCCACCGCGCCCTGTTCGGGGTCCAGGGAGGCGCCCGCGTACACGGTGAGGGTGCCCCTGTCGGGGACCTCGACCTCCACGGCCGCGAAGCGGTAGTCGGCGGGCTTCCCGTCGATCGTGGCGGAGCCGGCCGTGAGCCGCACGTCGTCGGCGATCTCGCCGGGCTCGAGGGCGGAAGGGGTGTCCCCGGCCGCGTCAACCCCCGCCGCTACGTCATCGGAGTCGTCGGGGTCTTCTGTCCCCACGGCGCCGGGCGTGCCGCCCGTGCCGCCCGCCGGCGACTGCGGCTTCACCTCGGTGACGCCCGTGCCGCTGATGTGTTCCAGGTGCTCGGTGGCCGCGACCAGGCGGCCGTGCGCGTCCACGACCTGGACCGGCTCGTCGTCGTCCAGTTCCAGGCCCGTGTACGGCGTCCCGCCGGAGAGGTCGGCGGCGACGTTCCGCGCGGCCCGCTCGGCCTGGGTGCCCGCCTGGTCGATCAGGTTGGCCCGCAGGGAGAGCAGCACGGCAGCCCCGGCCGCGACCAGGGCCACGGCCACCACCGCGGTCGCGGCCAGCGTGGCCCGCGCCCGGACCGAGCCGAACAGTCGCCTCATCTCCCGGCCTCCAGCCGGTACCCGGCACCGCGGACCGTGCGAATGAGGCCCGCGTCCAGCTTCCGGCGCAGGGTGCTGACGTACACCTCGACGATGTTGGGATCGCCGTCGTACGCGAAGTCCCAGACGTGCTCCAGGATCTGCGCCTTGGAGACCACCTCGCCGGCCCGCACCGCGAGCTGCTCCAGCACCGAGAACTCCTTCGCGGTGAGGGTGACCTCGCCGCCGTCGAGGAAGACCCGGCGGGCGGCGGTGTCGATCCTCAACCCGCCGCATTCGAGCACCGGCGACGCCCCTGCACCCTGTCCACGTCGACGCAGCAACGCCTTGATCCGGGCGACCAGGACGACGTAGGAGAAGGGCTTGGTCAGGTAGTCGTCGGCGCCGGTGTCCAGGCCGTCGGCCTCGTCGTACTCGCCGTCCTTGGCGGTGAGCATCAGGATCGGCACCTCGTGGCCCGCGGCGCGCAGGGCGGCGCAGACCCGGTAGCCGTTGAGGCCGGGCAGCATGATGTCGAGGATCACCAGGTCGTACGACCCTTCGGTGGCCCGGTGCAGTCCCTCCCGGCCGTCGTGGACGACGTCGACGGCGTAGCCCTCGGCGGTGAGGCCCTTGGCGAGGGAGAGGGCCAGTCGTTTCTCGTCCTCGACGATCAAGCATCGAAAGGGGTGACGCGCAGCGTCTCGAGCAGGGTGGTGGTGGGCGACGGGCGGGCGCATCCGTACAGGGTGGCAAACCGAACCTGAAGACGCGTTCAGGAGGCTTCAGGTCGGCTTCAGCGGTCCTCCGGCAGCTTGGTTGTCGTCGAAAACGAACGAAGCAGAACGAAGCAGACCGGCTCTGGAGGAATCCGCATGAAGCGCAACATCGTCATCGCCGCCCTCACCGCCGCCGCGCTGGCCACCGGCGGCACGGTTGCGGCTTTCGCGGCGGGGGACGACCCCTCGGACGGCCGTACGGCGGCCGGCAGCGGCGGTGTCACCGCCCCCGAGGCGATCGCGGCCGCCCTGAAGCACACCCCGGGCACCGCCCTCTCCGCCGACCTGGACGACGACGGCGCCGACGCGTGGGAGGTGACCGTCGTCAAGGGCGACGGCACCGAGTACGACGTGCGGATCACCCCGGACTCCGGCCAGGTGCTCGGCGCCCAGCGCGACAGTGATGACGACAGCGACGCCGACGACCGCGCCGAGCTCGCCGCGGTGAAGGGCGCCCACACAGACGCCCGCGAGGCCGCGCTGGCCGCCGCCACGAAGGGCACGGTGACCGAGGTCGGCCTCGACGACGACAACGGCACCGTGGCGTGGAGCGTGGACACAGTGAGGGACGGCAAGCGGGGCGAGTGGAAGGTCGCCCTGGACTCGGGCAAGGTCACCCAGGACCGCGACGACGACGCCTGAGCCGGCCGCTACGCGGGGTCGCGGCACCCCGTGCCGTGGTCAGGGCACCGCGGCTGGGGCTCAGCCCCGGGTGAGGCCCTTCACCAGCTCGTCCGCGGCCCGGTAGGGGTCGAGCTCGCCGGAGACGATCCGGTCGGCGAGGGCGTCCAGGCGGCGGTCTCCCCTGAGGTCGCCGATGCGTTCGCGCAGGGCGGTGACGGCGATCGTCTCGACCTCGTGGGCGGCACGGGCGCGGCGGCGCTCGGCGAGGACGCCGTGCTCCTCCATCCAGGCGCGGTGCTTCTCCAGGGCTTCCACGACCTCGTCGATGCCCTCCGCGCGGGCGGCGACCGTCTTGACGATCGGCGGGCGCCAGTCGCCGGGCCGCCGTGACTCGCCCAGGCCCAGCATGTGGTTGAGCTCGCGGGCGGTCGCGTCGGCGCCGTCGCGGTCGGCCTTGTTGACGACGTAGACGTCACCGATCTCCAGGATTCCGGCCTTGGCCGCCTGGATGCCGTCGCCCATGCCGGGGGCGAGCAGCACCACGGAGGTGTCCGCCTGGGAGGCGATCTCCACCTCCGACTGGCCGACGCCCACCGTCTCGACCAGGACCACGTCGCAGCCGGCCGCGTCCAGGACCCGGATGGCCTGCGGGGCGGCCCAGGCGAGACCGCCGAGGTGGCCGCGGGTCGCCATGGAGCGGATGTAGACGCCGGGGTCGGAGGCGTGGTCCGACATGCGCACCCGGTCGCCGAGCAGGGCGCCGCCCGAGAACGGGGACGACGGGTCGACGGCCAGGACGCCGACCCGCCTGCCCTGCTTGCGGTAGGCCGTCACGAGAGCCGAGGTGGACGTCGACTTGCCCACCCCGGGCGAGCCCGTCAGGCCCACCACGTACGCGTTGCCGGTGAGCGGGGCGAGCGTCGCCATGACCTCCCTGAGCTGCGGGGACGCCCCCTCGACGAGGGAGATCAGCCGGGCCACGGCCCGCGGCCGGCCTTCCCTGGCCTGGGCGACCAGCGAGGAGACGTCCTGCATCACAGCTCCGTTCAGCGAGGGGGACTCAGGCCTTGGGTACCCGCACGATCAGCGCGTCACCCTGACCGCCGCCGCCGCACAGGGCGGCCGCGCCGACACCGCCGCCGCGCCGCTTGAGCTCCAGGGCGAGGTGCAGGACGAGCCGGGCGCCGGACATGCCGATGGGGTGACCGAGGGCGATCGCGCCGCCGTTCACGTTCACCTTTTCGGTGGACACGCCGAGGTCCTTCATCGACTGGACGGCGACCGCGGCGAAGGCCTCGTTGATCTCGATCAGGTCGAGGTCGGAGACTTCCAGGCCCTCCTTCTTGAGGGCGTGCAGGATCGCGTTGGACGGCTGGGACTGCAGGGAGTTGTCCGGACCCGCCACGTTTCCGTGGGCGCCGATCTCGGCGATCCACTCCAGGCCCAGCTCCTGCGCCTTGGTCTTGCTCATCACGACCACGGCCGCCGCACCGTCCGAGATCTGCGAGGAGGTGCCGGCGGTGATGGTGCCGTCCTTGGTGAACGCGGGACGCAGCTTGCCCAGGGACTCGGCCGTGGTGTCGCCGCGGATGCCCTCGTCCTTGCTGAAGACGACCGCCTCGCCCTTGCGCTGCGGGATCTCGACCGGGGTGATCTCGGCCTCGAAGACGCCGTTCTTCTGCGCGGCGGCGGCACGCTGGTGGGACAGGGCGCCGATCTCGTCCTGCTCGGGGCGCTGGATGCCGAGCCGCGTGTTGTGCTTCTCCGTGGACTCGCCCATGGGGATGTTCTCGTAGGCGTCGGTCAGGCCGTCGTAGGCCATCGCGTCGAGCATCTCGATCGCGCCGTACTTGAAGCCCTCGCGGGACTTCGGGAGCAGGTGGGGGGCGTTGGTCATGGACTCCTGGCCGCCCGCGACGATCACGTCGAACTCGCCCGCGCGGATCAGCTGGTCGGCCAGCGCGATCGCGTCGAGGCCGGACAGACACACCTTGTTGATGGTGAGCGCCGGGACGTTCATCGGGATGCCGGCCTTCACGGCCGCCTGACGGGCCGGGATCTGGCCCGCACCGGCCTGGAGGACCTGGCCCATGATGACGTACTGCACCTGGTCGCCGCCGATTCCCGCACGGTCGAGGGCGGCCTTGATCGCGAAGCCGCCGAGGTCGGCTCCGGAGAAGGACTTCAGCGAGCCCAGCAACCGTCCCATGGGCGTACGGGCGCCCGCGACGATCACCGAGGTCGTGCTGTTCGATCCAGACATGAGCTGCGATCCCCTTACCGGCTGCACTGCCGAGGAGTGAACGAGGGTTTACATCGAATGTACTGAGTGGCACTCCGTGCCGTCACCCGGCCGTCGGTGTGATCGCGCGCACGTTGCGTAACCGTTTCGGGAGCGATGCACTGACTACATGCTGACGCGAATCGACCACATCGGAATCGCCTGTTTCGACCTCGACAAGACCGTCGAGTTCTATCGGACCACCTACGGCTTCGAGGTGTTCCACTCCGAGGTCAACGAGGAGCAGGGCGTGCGCGAGGCCATGCTCAAGATCAACGAGACATCCGACGGCGGTGCCTCCTACCTGCAGCTTCTGGAGCCGACCCGCCCCGACTCGACCGTCGCCAAGTGGCTGGACAAGAACGGCGAGGGCGTCCACCACATCGCTTTCGGCACGGCGGGCGTCGACCAGGACGCCGCGGACATCAAGGACAAGGGCGTGCGCGTCCTGTACGAGGAGCCGCGACGCGGCTCCATGGGGTCACGGATCACCTTCCTGCACCCCAAGGATTGCCATGGCGTACTGACAGAACTGGTCACTTCGGCGCCTGTTGAGTCACCTGAGCACTGACCCTCGTACATATGGGCCGGTAGGGTTGGGGGCGGTCGCCGCTCTTCCCAGGGCGACCGGGTCCTGCCCATGGCGGCAGAACCGAGCCGGGGTCCGGGTTTCGGGGGACGAGCGACGGGCAGCAGCCCATGCTCCGTCGTGATCTGACACCATTCCCCGGGGGCCCCGTTCGGCGGATGGACGGGGCTCGTTTGGAGAGACTTGCGACCAGGGGACGGATGGGACCGCGCAGTGCGGGGCTACGAACGCCAGGAGCGAGAGCCGGCGGCTGACGTCGACCACCTCTCTCGGTTCGAGGCCGAGATGGATCGGCTGAAGACCGAGCGGGAAAAGGCGATCCAGCACGCCGAGGACCTCGGCTACCAGGTCGAGGTGCTGCGCGCCAAGTTGCACGAGGCGCGGCGCACCCTCATGTCCCGGCCCGAATTCGGCGGCGGTGACATCGGCTACCAGGCCGAGCAGTTGCTGCGGAACGCGCAGATCCAGGCCGACCAGTTGCGGCAGGACGCCGAGCGCGAGCTGAGCCAGGTCCGCGCCCAGACCCAGCGCATCCTCCAGGAGCACGCCGAGCAGGCCGCGCGTCTGCAGGCGGAGCTGCACCAGGAGGCCGTCACCCGACGCCAGCAGCTCGACCAGGAGCTGGCCGAGCGCCGGCAGACCGTCGAGTCGCACGTCAACGAGAACGTGGCGTGGGCCGAGCAGCTGCGTGCCCGCAGCGAGTCCCAGGCGCGACGGCTCCTGGAGGAGTCCCGCGCCGAGGCCGAGCAGGCCATGGCGGCCGCCCGCGCCGAGGCCGAGCGGGTCACCAGTGAGGCCCGCCAGCGCCTGCAGAGCGAGGCCGAGACCGCCCGCGCGGAGGCCGAGCAGCTGCTGCGCCGTGCCCGCGCGGACGCCGAGCGCCTCCTGGACGCCGCCTCCACGCAGGCCCAGGAGGCCACCGACCACGCCGAGCAGCTGCGCACCTCCACCGCGACCGAGTCGGACAGCGCCCGCCGCCAGGCCACCGAGCTGAGCCGGGCCGCCGAACAGCGGATGGCGGAGGCCGAGGAGGCGCTGCGCAAGGCGCAGGCCGAGGCCGAGAAGGTGCTCACCGAGGCGAAGTCGGCCGCCGAGAAGACGCTCGCCGGCGCGGAGTCGGCCAACGAGCAGCGCACCCGTACGGCCAAGGAGCAGGTCGCCCGGCTGGTCACCGAGGCCAGTGAGGAGGCCGAGGCCACCAAGGCCGCCGCCGAGCAGATCGTCGCCGACGCCCGCGCCGAGGCCGAGAAGATCGTCACCGAGGCCGCCGAGAAGGCCCGTACGCTCACCGCCGAGGAGAGCGCGACCCAGCTGTCCAAGGCGGCCAAGACCGCCGAGGACGTCCTCAACAAGGCGCAGGAGGACGCGCAGCGGACCACCAGGGCCGCCGCCGAGGAGGCCGAGCGGATCCGCCGCGAGGCGGAGACCGAGGCGGACCGGCTGCGGGCCGAGGCGCACGACATCGCCGAGCAGCTCAAGGGCTCCGCGAAGGACGACACCAAGGAGTACCGGGCCAAGACGGTCGAGCTGCAGGAGGAGGCCCGTCGGCTGCGCGGCGAGGCCGAGCAGCTGCGCGCCGACGCGGTCGCCGAGGGCGAGAAGATCCGCGCGGAGGCCCGCAAGGAGGCCGTCCAGCAGATCGAGGAAGCCGCCAAGACCGCCGAGGAGCTGCTCTCCAAGGCCAAGGCGGACGCCGACGAGCTGCGCCAGAGTGCCACCACGGACAGCGAGAAGGTCCGCACCGAGGCCATCGAGCGCGCCACCGCGCTGCGCCGGCAGGCCGAGGAAACCCTGGAGCGCACCCGCAACGAGGCCGAACGGCAGCGCGCCGAGGCCGTCGAACTGTCCGAGGAGATCACAGCCGCCGCCGAGCGCGGCGCCCTCGAACTGCGTGAGGAGACCGAGCGGGCCATAGAGGCACGCCGTGCCGAGGCCGCCGACGAACTGACCCGGCTGCGCAGCGAGGCCGAGGAGCGCCTCGCCGCCGCCGAGCAGGCCCTGGCGGAGGCCCGTGAGGAGGCCGCGCGGATCCGCCGCGAGGCCGCCGAGGAGTCAGACCGGCTGCGCGGCGAGGCCGCCGAGCGCATCCGCACCCTGCAGCAGCAGGCGGAGGCGGAGGCCGACCGGCTGCGCACCGAGGCCGCATCCGACGCGTCCGCCTCCCGCGCCGAGGGCGAGGCCGTCGCCGTACGGCTGCGTTCCGAGGCCGCGGCGGAGGCGGAGCGGCTCAAGACCGAGGCCCAGGACACCGCGGACCGGGTGCGGGCGGAGGCGCAGGCCGCCGCCGAGCGGCTCGCCACCGAGGCGTCCGAGACGCTGGCCGCCGCCCAGGAGGAGGCCAACCGGCGCCGCCGCGAGGCCGAGGAGTATCTCGGCTCGGCCCGCCAGGAGGCCGACCAGGAGCGCGAGCGGGCCCGCGAGCAGAGCGAGGAACTGCTCGCCTCGGCGCGTAACCGCGTGGAGGAGGCCCAGGCCGAGGCCGTACGTCTGGTCGAGGAGGCGGACCGGCGGGCCACCGAGATGGTGTCGGCCGCCGAGCAGCACGCCCAGCAGGTGCGGGACTCGGTCGCCGGGCTGCACGAGCAGGCGCAGGAGGAGATCACCGGGCTGCGCTCCGCCGCCGAGCACGTGGCGGACCGCACCCGTCGCGAGGCCCAGGAGGAGGCCGACCGGGTCCGCTCGGACGCCTACTCGGAGCGGGAGCGGGCCAGCGAGGACGCGGCCCGGATCCGGCGCGAGGCCGCCGAGGAGACGGACGCCGCCAAGTCCCTTGCCGAGCGCACCGTCTCGGAGGCGATCGCGGAGGCGGAGCGGCTCAGGTCCGAGTCGGCCGAGTACGCCCAGCGGGCGCGCACCGAGGCCTCGGACGCGATCGCCCAGGCCGAGCAGGACGCCTCCCGTACCCGGGCGGACGCCCGCGAGGACGCCAACCGCATCCGCTCGGACGCGGCGCGGCAGGCCGACACCCTCATCACCGAGGCGCGCAGCGAGGCGGAGCGGCTCACCGAGGAGACCCTCGCCGACACCGACCGGCTGCGGACGGAGACGGTCGCCGAGGCGGAGCGGGTACGCGTGGAGTCGGTCGCCAAGGCCGAGCAGTTGATCGGGGAGGCCGCCGGGGACGCGGAGCGGCTGCGGGCCGAGGCCGCCGACACGGTCGGGCAGGCGCAGCGGCACGCGGAGCGGATCCGCAGCGAGGCCGAGCGGGTCAGGGCGGACGCGGCGGCCGCGGCCGAGGAGCTGGTCAACTCCGCGCGCGCGGAGGCCGATCGCACCCTCGACGAGGCCCGCAAGGACGCCAACAAGCGGCGTTCCGAGGCGGCCGAGCAGGTCGACACGCTCATCACGGAGACCGCCGCCGAGGCGGACAAGCTGCTGACCGAGGCGCAGCAGCAGGCGCAGAAGACCACCGCGGACGCGGAGGCGCAGGCCGACACCATGGTGGGCGCGGCCCGCACGGAGGCCGACCGCCTGGTGTCCGAGGCGACGGTCGAGGGCAACGCGCGCGTGGAGAAGGCCCGTACGGACGCGGACGAGTTGCTCGTCGGTGCCCGCCGGGACGCCACCGCGATAAGGGAGCGCGCGGAGGAGCTGCGCGACCGGATCACCGGCGAGATCGAGGCGCTGCACGAGCGGGCCCGCCGTGAGGCCGCGGAGACGATGAAGTCGACCGGTGACCGCTGCGACGCGCTCATCAAGGCCTCGGAGGAACAGCTCGCGAAGGCGCATGCGAAGGCCAAGGAGCTGGTCTCGGAGGCCAATTCGGAGGCCGGCAAGGTGCGCATCGCCGCGGTCAAGAAGGCCGAGGGGCTCCTGAAGGAGGCCGAGCAGAAGAAGGCCACGCTGGTCCGGGAGGCCGAGGAGCTCAAGGCCGAGGCGATCCGCGAGGCCAAGCGCACGGTCGAGGAGGGCAAGCGCGAACTCGAGGTCCTGGTCCGCCGCCGCGAGGACATCAACACGGAGATCTCCCGTGTCCAGGATGTCCTTGAGGCGTTGGAGTCCTTCGAGGCCCCGTCTGCGGGCAAGGACGGTGGCGTCAAGGCGGGTGCCTCGATCGGCGCCCCTCGTTCGGGTAAGCCGTCGGACAGCTGACCGACTGGTCGGAATCCGGTGCCGTCTGGGGCCTTTGACCAAGTTTTTGGCAAGCCGTCCGAGGGTTAGCCACTCAAAAGGGGTGTCATTCTCCAGATCAAACACGTATCCGCTCGATGACACACCGCTTCGGCCCCTAGGATTCCCCCTATCACCTCACCGGTCTCATTTGACAGGAACCCCATGAGCGACACTTCCCCCTACGGCTTCGAGCTTGTGCGGCGTGGGTACGACCGCGCTCAGGTGGACGAACGGATCTCCAAGCTCGTCTCCGACCGTGACAGCGCTCTCTCCCGCATCACCGCCCTGGAAAAGCGCATCGAGGAGCTCCATCTCGAGACGCAGAACGCCCAGGCCCAGGTGTCCGACGCCGAGCCGTCGTACGCCGGTCTCGGCGCGCGTGTCGAGAAGATCCTCCGCCTCGCCGAGGAGGAGGCCAAGGACCTGCGCGAGGAGGCCCGTCGCGCGGCCGAGCAGCACCGCGAACTCGCCGAGTCGGCGGCCCAGCAGGTCCGCAACGACGCAGAATCGTTCGCTGCGGAGCGCAAGTCCAAGGCCGAGGACGAAGGCGTCCGGATCGTCGAGAAGGCCAAGAGCGACTCCTCCCAGCTGCGCCAGGAGGCGCAGAAGGACGCGCAGCAGAAGCGCGAGGAGGCCGACGCCCTCTTCGAGGAGACCCGCGCCAAGGCCGCGCAGGCCGCCGCCGACTTCGAGACGAACCTCGCCAAGCGCCGGGAGCAGTCCGAGCGCGACCTGGCCTCGCGTCAGCAGAAGGCGGAGAAGCGTCTCGCGGAGATCGAGCACCGCGCGGAGCAGCTGCGCCTGGAGGCCGAGAAGCTGCGCACCGACGCCGAGCGCCGCGCCCGCCAGACGGTGGAGACCGCGCAGCGCCAGGCCGAGGACATCGTGGCCGACGCCAACGCCAAGGCCGACCGCATCCGTTCGGAATCCGAGCGTGAGCTCGCGGCCCTGACGAACCGTCGCGACTCGATCAACGCCCAGCTGACGAACGTCCGCGAGATGCTCGCCACGCTCACGGGTGCCGCGGTGGCCGCCGCCGGCTCCCCGGTCGAGGACGAGCCGATCTCCCGTGGGGTTCCGGCTCAGCAGTCCCGGTAACACCGCCTGACGGCATCAAGGGCCCGCACCTTCTCCCCCGACAGGTGCGGGCCTTTGGCGTGTCCGGGAGGCGTTCGGGTTTCTTACCGCATCCGTCGGTCTCCGTTTGCCCATAGGAGTGGCATCTGCTCCGGCGCGCACCTAGCGTGGTCCGCATGATCGAGCTGACGGGCCTGACGAAGCGGTACGGCGAGAAGGTGGCGGTCAACAACCTGACCTTCACCGTCAGACCGGGCATCGTCACGGGTTTCCTCGGCCCCAACGGCGCCGGCAAGTCGACCACCATGCGCATGATGCTGGGCCTGGACCGGCCCACCGCCGGGGACGTGCGCATCGACGGCAAGCACTACGACCAGCTCAAGGATCCGTTCAAGTACATCGGCGCGCTGCTGGACGCCAAGGCCATGCACGGCGGCCGCAGCGCCTTCAACCACCTGCTGTGTCTCGCGCAGAGCAACGGCATCCCGAGGAAGCGGGTGGACGAGGTCCTCGACACGGTCGGTCTCACCGCCGTCGCGAGGAAGAAGGCCAAGGGCTTCTCGCTCGGTATGGGCCAGCGGCTCGGCATCGCGGGCGCGCTGCTCGGTGACCCCCGCATCCTGATGTTCGACGAGCCGGTCAACGGGCTCGACCCCGAGGGCATCCACTGGATCCGCAACCTGATGAAGTCCCTTGCCGCACAGGGCCGTACGGTCTTCGTCTCCTCCCATCTCATGAGCGAGATGGCGCTGACCGCCGACCACCTCGTCGTCATCGGCCAGGGGCGGCTGCTCGCCGACACCTCCATGGCCGACTTCATCGCGCAGAACTCGCGGTCCTACGTCCGCATCCGCACCCCGCAGCGCGAGCGGCTGCTGGACGTGCTGCACGCCGCCGGGGTCACCGTCGTGGAGACGGGCAACGGCACGCTGGAGGTCGACGGCAGCAAGTCCGAGTACATCGGCGAGCTGGCCGCCCAGCACCAGATCGTGCTGCACGAACTCAGCCCCCAACAGGCCTCCCTGGAGGAGGCGTTCATGCAGCTGACCGCGGAGTCGGTCGAGTACCACGCCCACACCGACACACCCGCCGACGTGCCACCCCAGCAGTGGGGCGACGGCTGGAAGGGGAACTGACCATGGCGGCGACCCAGGTCCTCCGTTCCGAGTGGACCAAGATCCGTTCGGTGGCCTCCACGGTGTGGACGCTCTCCCTCGCCGTGGTCGTCACCATCGGGCTCGGCATCCTGATCTCGGCCCTGTCGAAGAACGAGTTCGACAACATGAGCCGCGCGGACAAGCTCTCCTTCGACCCGACGTTCATCAGCTTCGCCGGGATGAGCCTCGGGCAGCTCGCGATGATCGTGTTCGGGGTGCTCGTCGTCTCGAACGAGTACAGCACCGGCATGATCCGTACCTCGCTGGCCGCCGTCCCACAGCGCGGCACCTTCCTGGCCGGCAAGATCGCGGTCGCCACCGGGCTCTCGCTGGCCGTCGGTCTCGTCACCAGCTTCGTCACCTTCTTCCTCGGGCAGGCGATGCTCGGCTCGCACCGGGCGGAGATCGGTGACCCGGGCGTCCTGCGTGCCGTGATCGGCGGCGGCGTCTACATGACCCTCATCGCGATGTTCTCGATGGGCGTCGCCGCGATGCTGCGCTCGCCGATGCTGTCGCTGGGCATCCTGATGCCGTTCTTCTTCCTGATCTCCAACATCCTGGGCAACGTCTCGGCGACTAAGAAGATCGGCCGGTTCCTGCCGGACCAGGCCGGCAGCAAGATCATGCAGGTGGTCACCCCGATCGACGACGACACCCCGTACGGTCCCTGGGGCGGGCTCGGGATCATGGCGCTGTGGGTGGCGGTGGCACTGATCGGTGGTTATGTCCTGTTGAAGAAGCGGGACGCGTGACGCGAAGAGCCTTTGCTTTCATTTGAACGGAACCGTCAGCGTCCCGATAAGCTCCTAACCCTTACGGGGGGCGTGTGCCCCGCTGTCCTGAACCTTGCGATGGGTGCGGAGCATGATCGAGGCAGTCGGCCTGACCAAGCGCTACGGCGACAAGACCGCTGTGTACAACCTTTCCTTCCAGGTGCGTCCCGGCACCGTCACCGGCTTCCTGGGCCCCAACGGCTCGGGCAAGTCGACGACCATGCGGATGATCCTCGGGCTGGACAACCCCACCTCGGGGCAGGTGACGATCGGCGGCTACCCGTATCGCAGGCTGCCGAACGCGGCCCGGCAGGTCGGCGCGCTGATCGACGCCAAGGCCGTGCACGGCGGACGGGCGGCCCGTAACCACCTGCTGTGCCTGGCCCAGCTGTCCGGGATCCCGGCCCGCCGGGTGGACGAGGTGCTGGGCGTGGTCGGTCTCCAGGACGTGGCCAGGAAGCGTTCCAAGGGATTCTCGCTCGGCATGGGCCAGCGGCTCGGCATAGCGGCCGCGCTGCTCGGCGACCCCCAGGTGCTGCTCTTCGACGAGCCGGTCAACGGGCTCGACCCCGAGGGCATCCTCTGGGTGCGCAACCTGATGAAGGCGCTGGCCGCGGAGGGCCGTACGGTCTTCGTCTCCTCCCACCTGATGAGCGAGATGGCGCTGACCGCGGACCATCTCATCGTCATCGGGCGCGGGCAGCTGCTCGCCGACATGAGCATCCATGACTTCATCGCCGCGAACTCCGCGGGCTTCGCACGCGTGCGGACGCCCGACACCGAGCCGCAGCTGCGCGAGAAGCTGTCGGCCGCGATCACCGAGGCGGGCGGGCACGTCCTGCCCGAGCAGGACGGCGCGCTGCGGGTGACGGGGCTGCCGCTCCCCCGCATCAGCGACATCGCGCACGACACGGACGTACGCCTGTGGGAGCTGTCGCCGCACCAGGCCTCGCTGGAGGAGGCGTACATGCGGATGACGCAGGGCGCGGTGGACTACCGCTCGACCATCGACCAGAAGGAGGGGCTGATGCAGCCCCTTCCGCCGGGCGCGCAGCCCCCCATGCCCGTCCCGGGCCAGGGCCAGCCGGGCTGGTACGCCCCGCCGCCGCCCCAGCAGGGCGGGCAGCCGTTCGCGGGCCCGCAGGGCCAGCCGCAGCCGGGCCCCTACGGCGGCCCCGGCGCCGGCGCGCCCAACCCGTACGCCCAGGCGGGCCCGGCGGCCCCCCAGAGCGGCCCCCAGCCCCCGGCGCACGCCCCCGCCCCGCAGGGACCCGCCCCGACCCAGCCCGAGGACGCCCGATGAGCACCCCGCAGCCTTCGATGCCGCAGGCCCAGGCCGCCGTACCGAACCGGCAGGCGGCGGGTGGGCCGCCGTACACCGGCTACACCTCGCCGATCCCCGTCGTGCGCACGCACCTCGGGCACGCCATCGCGTCGGAGTGGACGAAGATCCGGTCGGTGCGGTCGACGATCTGGACGCTGGGCGTGTTCGTCGTGCTCAACGTCGGGATCGGCCTCGCGGTCGCCGCGCTGCTCGCGGCCAACGCGTCCCAGGACAGTCTGCGGGACGAGAACCCGCTGTCGTTCGGCTTCTTCGGGCTGCTGCTCGGCAACATGTGCGTCATCACGCTCGGCGTGCTGACCACGGCCTCGGAGTACGGCACCGGCATGATCCGTACGACGATGGTCGCCTGTCCCTCCCGCGGCCGGGTCCTGGCGGCGAAGTCGGTCGTGTTCTTCGCCGTCGCCTTCGTGACCACCCTGGTGTCGGTCGTCGTCGTCGCCCTGATCGACGTGGCCCTGCTGGACGCCCGGACCCCGACCGGCCAGGAGTGGCTGAAGGGCACCTTCGGCATCTCGCTCTACATCGCCCTGCTCGGCCTGCTCTCGCTGGTCATCGGCTCGATCATCCGGCACTCCGCGGGCGCGATCACCATCATGATCGGTGTCGTGCTGGCCCCGCTGGTCATCGCGCTGTTCATGTTCTCGCAGTCCCTGGAGGGCGTGCGCCAGGCGCTGTTCGAGTACTCCATCCCGAACCAGCTCAGCGTCTTCTACTCCAACTCCCTGACCGAGACCGGCCCTTCGGGCTGGGATCCGCTGTGGATCATCGTCGGAGTGACGGCCGCCGCGTACGCCGGCGCCTTCGCCCTGCTGGAGAAGCGGGACGTGTAAGCCCCTCAGAACCTCGGCGCGTTACGGGACCGCTGCACCCGCGTGGTGCGGCGGTCCCGCGCGTTCCAGCAGGCCTTGTGCCAGTGTCTGCGCTCGTCGACACCCGAGTGGTCCGGCCAGGCCACGACGTGCGGGACGCCGTCCGGGATCATCTGGTCGCAGCCCGGGCAGCGGTAGGTCTTGCCCTGCGCGCTCGCCCCCGCCACGTGCCGGACGTTCCAGTCCTCGCCCTGCCAGTGCGTCGAGGACTGGAAGCCGCCGTAGCGGCCGGAACGGTCGTCCTCGGCACTCCGGCCGGACGGGTCCGACGAACCGGAACCCTTGGGTCGGTTGCGACGCGGGGACACAGGACACCTCACGGGGCTATACAGGAAGCAGGTACCGCGTCCAGCCTACGCGGCACGCGGCGGGGTACGCGTAGGGCACCAACCCCCACAAGTCCCCCTCGGGGGCGCCCATTCTGCAGACAATCGGCAAATCTCTCCGCCAGACCGTGTCCTCGGCACGTGTCAGACGGTTATGCCGAGTGGGGGAGCTCCGTGTCGGAGCCAAGGAAGCAGGAAAAGCACATGCACGTAGGAACTTTCGTCCTGGCGGCACAGTTCCCGGGACAGGGCCAGGGGGAGGCGCTGCACCGCGCGGTCCGCTCGGCCGAGATCGCGGAGGAGGCCGGCCTCGACGCGGTCTGGCTGGCAGAACACCACTTCGTGCCGTACGGCACCTGCCCGTCGGCGATCACCCTGGCGGCCCTGCTGCTGGGCCGCACCCGCCGTATCCGCGTCGGCACCGCCGTGAGCGTGCTGCCGACGGTGCACCCCGTGGCCCTCGGCGAGCAGGCCGCGCTGCTGCACATGACGAGCGGCGGGCGCTTCTCGCTGGGCGTGGGGCGCGGCGGTCCGTGGGTCGACCTGGAGGTGTTCGGGTCGGGTCTCCAGGCGTACGAGAAGGGGTTCCCGGAATCACTCGATCTGCTGGTGCGCTGGCTGCGCGAACCCCGCGTCGGGGCGTCCGGGGAGCGGTTCCGGTTCCGTGAGGTGCCCGTCGTGCCCCGGCCGTCGGAGTCGTTCACGGAAGGGGAGGGTCCGGAGGTGATCGTCGCCTGCACCTCCCCGGCGAGCGTCCGGCTGGCCGCCCGGCGCGGGCTGCCGATGCTGCTCGGGATGCATGTCGGGGACGAGGAGAAGGCGGAGATGGTCGCCCTGTGGCGCAGGCAGGCGCGCGCCGCCGGACACGCGCCGGAGAAGGTCCTGGAAGCGCCCCATGTCTCGGCCGGTGTCTGCCAGATCGCGGACCGGCGCACGGACGCGGTGGAGGCTCTGGTGAAGGCGATGCCGGGCTGGCTCAGGCAGGGACTCGGTGCCCATGTCACCGTCGACGGCCGCTCGCGGCAGATGCGCGATCCGGTGGCCTACACCGAACTGCTCTGCGGACTGCACCCGGTGGGCACCCCCCGGCTGTGCGCCGACCGCCTCGCGGCGACCAGCGAACGGACGGGCATCTCCCGTTTCGCCCTGCTCGTCGAGGGCTCGGGAGACCTGGCGGCCACCGAGGAGAACGTACGGCAGCTGGGTGCGGAAGTGCTGCCGCACCTGACCTGAAACGGAACAACCCTGTCCGGCGGGAGCTTGCCGCCCCGGTACTGATGCACCTCCCGCGTACGGAGCGGCAAGCGAGCGGCGCCGCCTCAGCAGTCCCGGAACTCCGGAGACTGGTTCAGCAGCTGACTGCGCACCGAGGTGAAGCGGGCCAGCGTCTCGTCGACAGAGGAGTCCGACGGGAACACCGCCACCCGGTGGCAGTTCTGGAAGGCCAGCCGCACACCGAAGTGCCGCTGAAGCGCGCCGCGTATCGCGTCACTCGCAAGCGCACGCAGCAGCTGACCGCGTGCCTGCTCGTCCGGCGGGGGCGTCTGGTTGTCGGCGAAGTTGCCGCCGTCGACCTTCAGCTGGGCCACCAGGGAGCTGATCATCTCCCATGCGTAGGGCAGGGAGGTCCGGACGCAGTCGACGAATTCGGCTTCGTCGACCTCGCCTCGCTCGGCCTTCTCGAGTAGGGCCGGTGAGACGTCGAGCGACATGGGTTCTCCTCTCGCACCCCCGATCGCTCAGGGGTTGCCGGACAGATGAGGGAGTTCGCGGTGCCGGACACGCTGGGTACACGCTTCGCGACCTCCCGTTTACTACGGTAGGCAACGGGCGGTGGCGGCACCAGGAGAATGCGAACAAAGGGCGCTCCCAACAGGCCCACAATCGGCCACAAGTGAACAGGGTTTCTCCACAGCCATACGGGCCGAATCGCGTGGACATGCGCCCGTCGAGTAGCGTTGCCGACCATGCGTCTCGTCATTGCCCGGTGTTCCGTCGACTACGCGGGCCGGCTCACCGCCCACCTGCCCTCGGCCCCCCGTCTGATCCTGGTGAAGGCCGACGGAAGCGTCTCCATCCACGCCGACGACCGGGCCTACAAGCCCCTGAACTGGATGTCGCCGCCCTGCACGTTGAAGGAGGGGACCGGCGAAGAGGAAGGCGTGTGGACCGTCATCAACAAGGCGGGCGAGAAGCTCATCATCACGATGGAGGAAGTTCTCCACGACTCCTCGCACGAACTCGGCGTGGATCCCGGCCTGATCAAGGACGGCGTGGAAGCGCACCTTCAGGAACTGCTCGCCGACCGCATCGAAACGCTCGGAGACGGCTACACCCTGATCCGGCGTGAGTACATGACGGCCATCGGCCCGGTCGACATCCTGTGCCGGGACGCCGACGGCCAGACGGTGGCGGTGGAGATCAAGCGGCGCGGCGAGATCGACGGCGTCGAGCAACTCACGCGCTACCTCGACCTGTTGAACCGCGACCCCCATCTCGCCCCGGTCCGCGGCATCTTCGCCGCGCAGGAGATCAAGCCGCAGGCCCGCGTCCTCGCGACCGACCGCGGCATCAGCTGCCACGTCATGGACTACAACGCGCTGCGGGGCATCGAGGACGACAAGCTGCGGCTGTTCTGACAGCGCGTCTTCTTCCACGCCGGGTTCTTCTACGACGAGGGCCGGGTCCGCTTCCTGGACCCGGCCCTCTTGCGTGCGGTACGTCAGATGACCTGCTGGGAGTCGCTTGCCGAGGCACTGGCGGAGCTGCTGGTCTCCACCGGGGCGCTGGAGGCGGGGCCGCTGGCCGAGGTGGAGTTGCTGGGGGTCGTGTCGGTCGGGGTGGGCGTCGCCGACTCCGACGGCGAGCTGGACGGTGACGCCGAGCCGGACGGACTGCCCGACGGCTTGCCGGAAGGCGACGTCGAAGGGCTCGAAGGGCTCGAGGGCCTCGGCGTCGACGGCCTCGGAGAACTCGGGGTGCTCCCCGTCCCCTTCGTCCCGCTCGGATCGTCGGACGGCTCCGCCCCACCCGTCGGCGTCGGATCGTCCGAAGTGCCGTACGTCCCGTCGGGCCCGGGGTCGGTCGGACGGGACGTCGCCGTGCCCGTGTCGCCCTTGCCGTCGTCGTTCTTCGGGACGTCCGCGCCGAGGTTGCCGTCGTCGATGCCGACGCTGGCCGACGGGTTGGGACCGACCTGGTTGGAGGGGGCGTTGGGGTCGTTGTCGGAGGTGGCGCCCAGTGTCACGACCGTGCCGAGCACCGCGACCAGCAGCGCGCCCGCGCCTGCCGCGACGAGGTTGCGCTTGGCGAGGCCCCTGAGTCCGCCCCGGGCCTTACGGGAGGGCGCGGGGCCAGGGGTGCGGTGGACGACGATCGTCTGCGAGTCGGCCGGCGGCTGGAGCGTCGGGAAGGCCGCGGGGACTCCCCCGGGCGGTGAGGCGGACTCGTCGTACCGGGCGTCGGGCACCTCCTCGCCCGCCGTCGCGCCGAGACCCGCGGCCAGGCCGGACGCGCTGCCGTCCCGGTCGGAGACCAGAGCGAGGGCGCGGCGGCCCGCGACGGTGCCGCGCTTGTCGGCGAGGGCGCCGCGCAGGCCGATGGAGGCCTCCAGTTCGGCGCGGGCCCGGTCGAGCTGTCCGCCGCAGAGGGCGAGGATGCCGAGCTCGTGGTGGAAGTAGGCCTGTTCGGACACCTCACCGGCGAGCCGGGAGGCCTCGGAGCCGGCCCGCAGAGAACGCTCCCAGGCGCCCCAGTGGCCGCCGGCGGCGAACGCGGGCGCCGCCGTGCGGGCCAGCTGCACGGTGACGGCCTCCTCGCCCTCGTCGGGGGCGAGGGTCGCCGGGACCAGGACGGCGAGGGCGGCCAGCAGGGCATCGGCCTCCGCGCACACCCGCTCGGGGGTGACCGAGGGGTGTCCGGCCCACCAGCCGTAGTGCCGGGCGGCGGTGTGGGCGCGGGTCTCGATGTCGTCGCCGTATCCGGCGGCCTCCAGCTGGGTGAGGACACCGGCGGCGAGCCGGTAGCGGGAGCCGACCGGGGAGACCAGACCGCAGTCCGCGAGCTCACCGAGGGCGGCGTCCGCGTGGGTGTCGCCGATCAGCGCGGGCAGGTGCGCCTGGTGGGGCACCTCGCCGCCGAGCGCGACGGCGAACCGCAGGGTGGCGCGCGCGGACTCGCTCAGCCGGGCGGCGAGCAGCGGGGCGGGTGCCGCGGCCTCGCCGAGCGCGGGCAGGGGTATGTCCTCGCCCTCGTCGGAGCCGAACGGGGCGTCCACCGGGGCCGCGTCGGCGAAGACGCCGAACTCGTCGACGGCGTTCGCCCCGGCCCGCAGCCGGTCGCGCTGGCGGAGCAGGGCACCGGCCTGGACGAAGCGCAGGGGCAGGCCCTCGGACTCGAACCAGAGGTCGCCCGCCCAGTTCGACTCCTCCTCCGTCAGCACCCGGCCGACGGCGCGCTCCAGGAGCTCCACACCGTCGGCGCGCTCCAGGCCGCTGAGGAAGACCTCCTCGACGGCGGAGTCGGCCGAGGGCGCGGGTACGTCGGGGGTCGCGCCGATCACGAACGCGCACTCGGGGGTGGCGTCGAGGAGTTCGTCGAGGGCGGCGCCGCCGAACTCGATGTCGTCGAGGACGACGACCGCGCCGATCTCCCGGACACAGGAGAGCAGCTCGTCCCGGTCCGGGCGGTGCAGGGGCGAGTCGAAGACGGCGTAGAAGAGGTCGTACAGCAGCTCGCTCGCCGTGCGGTTGAAGCCGGTGAGGCGGACCACACCGTCGGGGGCGAGGTCCCCGCAGTCCTCGGCGACGACGTCGAGGAGGCTGGTGCGGCCGGAGCCGGCGGGGCCGGTCAGGCGTACCGAGCGGCCGCGGGCGAGCAGCCGTACGAGTCGCTCGCGCTCGTCCTGGCGGGCCAGGAGCGGCAGCGCGGTGCGGGTCGGTCCGGCGGGGACCGGCGGGCGGGCCGCGCGGTCCACCTCGGCGCGGTCGGCGGCGCCGAACTTCTCGGGCCGTCCGGGTCGCTCGCCGGGCGGGCAGACCTCTATCTCGCTGCCGTCGACGGGGTTGACGGTGAGCAGGAAGTCACCCGCCACGAGCTGCACCGTGCGGGCGAGCGCGGGCGAGTGCTGGGCGAAGTCGGATGTGAGGGAGTCCCTGGGAGGCCGCTGACGCGGCGAGCCGCCGTCGTCGTCATGGCCGTACTCCTCGGGTCCCCGGTTGTTCGGGTCCATAGGTTCAAGCCCCCCAAAAGCGTCTCGTGTGCCGTCAGTGGCCCCTCCCGGCCTTGCAGCACACCGCGCTGTCGCTTCTGGTCCGGGCCCGCTGGAAAGGATGCAGACAGCAGGCGACCGAACCCTAAACCTTCGCACAGTATCTACGACAGCCCGGGGTACCGCGCCGTCCGAGACGTCACAGTCTCGTGAGGATTGCGCGGGGCATGCGTTTCGCCACGGCGGCCCGGCTCAGACGCGGGGCAGGGACTCCACTCCGATGCCGCCTTCGATCGCGAGGATCCGGTGCAGCCGGGTGGCGACCAGGAGGCGCTGCATCTGCGGCGGTACGTCGCGCAGCACCAGCCGGCGGCCGCAGCGGCCGGCTCTGCGGTGGGCCCCCATGATCACCCCGAGACCGGTGGCGTCCCAGGAATCCAGCTCGGACAGGTCGAGCACCAGGTCGCCGGCTCCGTCGTCGACGGCCGAGTGCAGGACCGTTCGGGCGTCCGCCGCGCTGCGGACGTCGAGGCGGCCCCCGACGACCAGCTCGGCGTGGTCGCCCCTGATGTACATATGCGCTCCCCGAGAGTGCCTGTAGTACTCCACGAATCTGATGTCCAGTGATGACACCTCTGACTGCGTAGGGCGGTCGGAGGTTGCCGTCTGTAAGCGAACCGATACCGAATTCACCCCTGAGGGTGAAACCAGAGGTGCTTGTGCGGTTACGGGGACGGAAAAGCCGTCAGTGCTTGTAGAAGCCCTGCCCGCTCTTGCGTCCGATGTCACCGGCGTCCACCATCCGGCGCATCAGCTCCGGCGGGGCGAACTTCTCGTCCTGGGACTCGGTGTAGATGTTGCTGGTGGCGTGCAGCAGGATGTCGACGCCGGTCAGGTCCGCCGTGGCGAGCGGGCCCATGGCGTGGCCGAAGCCCAGCTTGCAGGCGAGGTCGATGTCCTCGGCGGTCGCCACGCCCGACTCGTAGAGCTTGGTCGCCTCGACGACGAGGGCGGAGATGAGACGGGTGGTCACGAACCCCGCCACGTCCCGGTTGACGACGATGCAGGTCTTGCCGACGGACTCGGCGAACTGCCGCGCGGTGGCGAGGGTTTCGTCGCTCGTCTTGTAACCGCGGACCAGCTCGACGAGCTGCATCATCGGTACCGGCGAGAAGAAGTGCACCCCGACGACCCGCTCCGGGCGCTCGGTGGCCGCCGCGATCTTGGTGATCGGGATCGCGGAGGTGTTGGAGGCAAGTACGGCGTCCTCGCGGACGATCTTGTCCAACGTGCGGAAGATCTCGTGCTTGACTTCGAGCTTCTCGAACACGGCCTCGACGACGATGTCGGCGTCGGCGGCCGCGTCCAGGTCGGTGGTCGCGGTGATCCGGGCGAGGGCCGCGTCGGCGTCGTGCGCCTCCAGCTTGCCCTTGCTCACGAACTTGTCGTACGAAGCCTTGATGCCGTCGGTGCCGCGCCTGAGCGCCTCGTCGGTGACGTCCCTCAGGACCACGTCCCAGCCCGCCTGGGCCGAGACCTGGGCGATGCCGGAACCCATCAAGCCGGCGCCGATGACGGCAAGCTTCCGTGCCACTGTTGCGACTCCCCTTTGAAACGCCTTACACCCTGTTTACGTTGCCTCTTCGGCGGACCCTAGCGCTCGTGAAGGGCTGTGTGACCGGTTAGTAATGCGCGTCACGTCTCATCTGACGGACATCACACCGGCGGGCGTCACTAGTGGTCTCGTACGGCGTAGTTGAGCACCTTATCGCTCAACAACTGCTCCATGTCGTCGAGAAGCGCAAGCACCTCTCGTGATACTTCGTCCGGCTTGCGCCCCTTGACCATCTCGCGGCCGATGACCGCCACGACGGTGCTGTGCACCCAGCCGATCTGACCGGCGATCAGGCCCGGCATCGGGTCGTCGTCGGCGGCACCGGTCTCCTCCCGCAGAGCCGCCTCCAGGCTCGCCTCGACCTCCTGGCCGATCGCCCACAGCCGGGAGCGCAGCGCGGGCGCGTTCTCGATGACCCGCATGAAGGCGGCGTAGCCGGACATCAGTCCGACCCGGGGCGAGACCGCCTCGACCTCCTCGCGCAGCTCGCGCAGCACCGCGGCGGCGGCCGACTCCCCCGCACCGCGGCCGCGCACCCACCGGGCAAGCCGGTCGACCACACCGGCGGAGCGGTCGAAGAAGAGGTCCTCCTTGGCCGGAAAGTAGTTGTAGACCGTGTTGACGGAGACGTCGGCCGCCTCGGCGATCTCGGCGACGGTCACGGCGTCGAAGCCCCGCTCGACGAACAGCCCGGTGGCGACGTCCGAGATGTACTGCCGGGTCTGCCGCTTCTTCCGCTCCCTGAGCCCCTCTGCCATGACCGCATCGTAACTCGTTCTGGGCACACTTTATTTTTGGGGTCATTGCAAAATTTAAGAGACTCTGTTTTTCTGGGTGCCATGACAGCGGTCATCAGCGCGGCCGGACTGGCCCGCACCTTCCAGACCAGGCACGGCCCCGTCGAGGCGGTCCGGGGCATCGACCTCACCGTCCAGGAGGGCGAGATCCTCGGCTTCCTGGGCCCGAACGGAGCCGGCAAGACCACCACCCTCCGGATGCTCACGACCCTCCTGGCCCCCACCGGCGGCACGGCCACCGTCGCCGGGCACGACCTCGCGACCGACGCCACGGGGGTGCGCCGGGCGTGCGGATACGTGGCCCAGTCGGGCGGGGTGGATCCGCAGATCTCCGTACGGGAGGAGCTCGTCACCCAGGGCCGCCTGTACCGCCTGACCAGGACCCAGGCCGTGGCGCGCGCCGAGGAGTTGGCCCGCGAACTCGGCCTCACCGGCCTGCTCGACCGCCGGTGCGGCACGCTCTCCGGCGGCCAGCGCCGCCGCCTCGACATCGCGATGGCGCTCACGCACCGCCCGAAGGTCCTGTTCCTCGACGAGCCGACGACCGGCCTCGACCCCGGCAGCCGCGCCGACCTGTGGGACCTGGTCCGCCGCCTGCGCGACAGGTACGGCACGACCGTCTTCCTGACCACCCACTACCTCGACGAGGCCGACGCGCTTTCCGACCGCCTCGTGATCGTCGACCAGGGCGTGGTCGCGGCCGAGGGCACTCCGAGCGCTCTGAAACTGGAGTACGGCGGCTCGATCGACGCCCCGCTCCAGGACACCTTCCTCGCGATCACCGGCCGCGGTCCCTCCCCGGCCGACGCCGCCCCCGTAGCCGTATAGGACAGCCATGCTTCTTCACGACACCGCGATCATCTACGGCCGTTACCTGCGCCAGTCCCTGCGCTCCCGCTTCGCGCTGCTGTTCGGCGTCCTGATGCCGTTGCTGTATCTGGTGTTCTTCGGGCCGCTGCTCACCGGACTCCCGCTCGGTGGGCGGGGCAGTTCCTGGCAGGTCCTCGTACCGGGGCTGCTGCTCCAGCTGGGCCTGTTCGGAGCGCTGTTCGCGGGCTTCATGATCATCCTGGAGAACGGTCAGGGCGTGCTGGAGCGCATGCGGGTCACCCCGGTCAGCCGGCTCGCCCTGCTGCTGGGCCGGGTGCTGCGCGAGGCGACGGTCTTCGTCTTCCAGGCGGTGCTGCTGGTCCTCGCCGCAGTGGCGATGGGGCTGCGGGCACCGCTGGGCGGGGTCCTGATCGGTTTCGCGTTCGTCGGTGTGCTGACCGTCTCGCTCTCCTCGCTGTCGTACGCGCTGGCGATGAAGGTGCGCACCCCGCAGGAGTTCGGCCCGCTGATCAACGCGGTCAGCATGCCGTCCATGCTGCTGTCCGGCCTGATGCTCCCGATGACCCTGGGCCCGGCCTGGCTGGACGTCCTCTCCCACTTCATGCCGTTCCGCTATCTGGTGGACGCGATGCGGGACGCGTACGTCGGCTCGTACCTGACCGCTCACATGCTGTACGGCGTCCTGGTCGCCGTCGCGCTCACGGTGGTGGCCGTGACGGTGGGCACACGGGTCTTCCGGACGGCCGGGGCGTAATTACGCTGGCCTCATGGTCAATCTGACGCGCATCTACACCAGGACCGGCGACCAGGGCACCACCGCCCTCGGCGACATGAGCCGGGTCGCCAAGACCGATCTGCGGATCTCCGCGTACGCGGACGCCAACGAGGCCAACGCGGTGATCGGCACGGCGATCGCCCTGGGCGGGCTGGAGGAGGAGGTCGTCGCGGTCCTCACCCGGGTGCAGAACGACCTGTTCGACGTCGGAGCCGACCTCTCCACGCCCGTGGTCGAGAACCCCGAGTTCCCGCCCCTGCGCGTCGAGCAGTTCTACGTCGACAAGCTGGAGGCGGACTGCGACCGCTTCAACGAGCGGCTGGAGAAGCTGCGGTCCTTCATCCTCCCGGGCGGCACCCCGGGCGCGGCCCTGCTCCACCAGGCCTGCACGGTCGTACGCCGGGCCGAGCGCTCGACGTGGGCGGCGCTGGAGGTCCACGGCGACCACATGAACCCGCTCACGGCGACCTACCTGAACCGGCTGTCGGACCTGCTGTTCATCTTGGCGCGCACGGCGAACAAGGAGGTCGGGGACGTGCTGTGGGTGCCGGGCGGGGAGCGTTGACGCTCGCGCTCGGGGAAGAGCGTGCAGCTGCCGGCGATCACCAGGTTGATGCCGATCAGCCACAGCATGCGCTGCTGCCAGGCGCGCGGTGAGCATCCAGCGGCCCGCGACCCTCCACTCGTGGACGTCGCGGGCCGTGCCGTACCTCGGCGGCTTCACCGGCGGCGGGCCGCCCGCCCAGCTGATCGTCGAGTGACCGAGGCGCACGGTGAACCCGATGTGGACGGCGGCCAGGCCGTGCTTCCAGTCAGGCCCGGCGCCGTTCTTCAGGTCGCGCACCGCCACCGTGAACAGCACGAGCTCCAGCAGCGGCTCCCACAGCAGCAGGGCCAGTCCGGTGCCGGCATGCGCAGCCCGTAGCGGAAGGCCGGCCCGGCTGCCACAGCTCCCAGAAGGCCACCTCACGGCGACCGTGAAGACGCACGTCAGCCGTCTGCTGGGGAAGCTGGGGCTGTGGAGCCGAGTGCAAGCGGCCGTGCTCGCACAGGAGTTGGGCGTCTTGTTGCGCCTTGGACGAGAGTGGTCCAGACCTATTGACCCGTGGTCCAGACCTTTCTATTCTCGCGGCACCGTGGGTGTGAGGCTCAGTCACGCCCCAACTCCTCCCTAGGAGGCGCACGATGCGCTTCAGACACAGAGCCGCGGCCGGGTTCGCGACGCTGTTGCTCCCCTTCGCCGGCCTGGTCGGCCTCGCGAGCCCCGCCCAGGCCGCGACCTCCGCCACGGCGACCTACGCCAAGACCCAGGACTGGGGCACCGGCTTCGAGGGCAAGTGGACGGTGAAGAACACCGGTACCGCCAGCCTCAGCTCCTGGACCGTCGAGTGGGACTTCCCCTCCGGCACCTCCGTCACCTCCGCCTGGGACGCCGACGTCACCTCCTCCGGCACCCACTGGACCGCCAAGAACAAGTCGTGGAACGGCACCCTCGCCCCCGGCGCCTCCGTCTCCTTCGGCTTCAACGGCACCGGCGCCGGCTCCCCAGCCAACTGCAAGCTGAACGGCGGCAGTTGTGACGGCGGCTCCACCCCGGGAGACGCGGCCCCCTCCGCCCCCGGCACGCCCACCGCGTCCGGAATCACCGACACCTCGGTGAAGCTGGCCTGGAGCGCCGCCACCGACGACAAGGGCGTCAAGAACTACGACGTGCTGCGCGACGGCGCCAAGGTGGCGACCGTGACGACGACCTCGTACACGGACAGCGGTCTCAGCGCCGGCACCGACTACTCGTACACCGTGCAGGCCCGTGACACCGCCGACCAGACCGGACCGGCCAGCGGCGCGGTCGCCGTGCACACCACGGGCGGCACCACCGACCCGCCGCCCACCACCGGTGACAAGGTCAAGCTCGGCTACTTCACCGAGTGGGGCGTCTACGGCCGCAACTACCACGTCAAGAACCTGGTGACCTCGGGCTCCGCCTCGAAGATCACCCACATCAACTACGCGTTCGGCAACGTCAAGGACGGCAAGTGCGTCGTCGACGACACCTACGCCGCCTACGACAAGGCGTACACCGCCGACCAGTCGGTCTCCGGCACCGCCGACACCTGGGACCAGCCGCTGCGCGGCAACTTCAACCAACTGCGTGAGCTGAAGGCCAAGTACCCGAACATCAAGGTGCTGTACTCCTTCGGCGGCTGGACCTACTCCGGCGGCTTCGCGCAGGCCGCGGCCAATCCCGCCGCCTTCGCCGCCTCCTGCAAGTCGGTCATCGAGGACCCGCGCTGGGCGGATGTCTTCGACGGCATCGACATCGACTGGGAGTACCCGAACGCCTGCGGTCTGACCTGCGACACCAGCGGGGCCGCCGCCTTCAAGAACCTGATGGGGGCGCTGCGTTCGCAGTTCGGCTCGAACTACCTGGTCACCGCGGCCATCACCGCCGACGGCACCTCCGGCGGCAAGATCGACGCGGCCGACTACGGCGGCGCCTCCCAGTACGTCGACTGGTACAACGTGATGACGTACGACTACTTCGGCGCCTTCGACGCGGACGGCCCGACCGCCCCGCACTCCCCGCTCACCTCGTACGCCGGCATCCCGGTCGCCGGTTTCGACTCGGCCGACGCGATCGCCAAGCTGAAGTCGAAGGGTGTCGCCTCGAAGAAGCTGCTGCTCGGCATCGGCTTCTACGGCCGCGGCTGGACCGGCGTCACCCAGGCCGCCCCCGGCGGCTCGGCGACCGGAGCGGCACCCGGCACCTACGAGGCGGGCATCGAGGACTACAAGGTCCTCAAGACGTCCTGCCCGGCCACCGGCACCATCGCGGGCACGGCGTACGCCTACTGCGGCACCAACTGGTGGTCCTACGACACCCCCGCGACGATCGCCGGGAAGATGACCTGGGCCAAGAACCAGGGCCTGGGGGGCGCGTTCTTCTGGGAGTTCAGCGGCGACACGACCAACGGTGAGCTGGTGAGCGCCATCAACAGCGGACTGAGCTGACCCGACCCGATCCACTGAGGGCGCGTGGCCTGTGCCGCGCGCCCTCGGCGTACTCCCCCCAGGGCCGTTCGGCCCTCACCGAGGGACCATCAGCGGCCGAAAGACGGCGGCCGACCGGGAACAATCGGTATCTCGACCACAAGCGGAATGAATCATTCGGGGGGATGAATGAAGCGCAGGCCCAGCAACAGGCGAAACTCCGGCACTCCGTCGGCCATGCCAGGGAGGCGGTACGTGGGGATGTTCACGGGGACGACGGTCGCGGCACTTCTGGCCGTCCTGCCCGTGACGGTCACCGTCAGCCTCGACTCAGGCCACGTTGACACGCTGACCGGGGGGAGCTGCCTCCAGCCACGCGAGGAAGCCGGTCAGCGCATCCTCGCTCATGGCCAGTTCGAGGCGGGTGCCACGGTGGAGGCAGGTGAGGATCACGGCGTCGGAGAGAAGGGCCATCTCCTCCTCCCCGTCGGGGAGACGACGGCCGGCGACCTCGATCGCGGCACGCTCCAGGACCCGGCGCGGGCGATAGGCGTAGGAGAAGACGCGGTACCACTCGACGCGGTCGCCGTTGTAGCGGGCGACGCCGTAGCTCCAGCCTTTGCCGCTGGTGTCGGTCTTCTCCGGCACGTCCCAGCGCAGGGAACAGTCGAAGGTGCCGCCTGAGCGCTGGATGAGTCTGCGCCGCAGACCGAAGACGAACAGCCCGAGCACCACCAGGGCCACGACGATTCCGCACACAGTCAGAGCGAGGACCATCGACACCGACCTCCTCGTCTCCTAGGTACCTTCAATAGGTAACGGAACGGAAAAAACATCCAGATCTGCCTCAGCCGCGACCGGCTCCGGATCGCTCCGGTGCCGGCCGCGGCTGAGTGACGTCATACAGCTCCGCGCTGGTTCAGCGCGCCGTCGCCGCGCGCAGTCGTACGTCCGCGCGGCGCTCGGCGGCGGCGTCGCCCTCCGCCTTCGCGCGCTCCAGCTCCCGCTCCGCGCGCTGGACGTCGATCTCGTCCGACAGCTCGGCGATCTCGGCCAGCAGCGACAGCTTGTTGTCGGCGAACGAGATGAAACCGCCGTGCACAGCGGCCACGACCGTCCCGCCATCGCTCGTACGGATGGTCACCGGGCCCGACTCCAGCACACCGAGCAGCGGCTGGTGACCGGGCATGACGCCGATGTCGCCGGACGTGGTGCGCGCGACGACCAGGGTGGCCTCGCCGGACCAGACCTCTCGGTCGGCCGCGACCAGCGCGACGTGCAGCTCAGCAGCCAAGGTGGCTCCTCGGGTCACCACCCGGCGGTTCGGCCGGGTGTTGGTTACAAGTCTAGTGGGCGTGGAAGAGGGGGCGGGACGTGCCCCGCCCCCTCAGGTGTGAACCACAGGGTTCACTTCGAACTCAGGGAGTTCAGGAGACGCCGAGCTCCTTGGCGTTGGCCTTCAGGTCCTCGATGCCACCGCACAGGAAGAACGCCTGCTCCGGGAAGTGGTCGTAGTCGCCGTCGATGATCGCGTTGAAGGCCGTGATCGACTCGTCCAGCGGTACGTCCGACCCGTCGACGCCGGTGAACTGCTTGGCGACGTGGGTGTTCTGCGACAGGAAGCGCTCCACGCGACGGGCACGCTGGACGACCAGCTTGTCCTCCTCGCCGAGCTCGTCGATGCCGAGGATGGCGATGATGTCCTGGAGGTCCTTGTACTTCTGCAGGACCCCCTTGACCCGCATGGCGGTGTTGTAGTGGTCCGCCGAGATGTAGCGCGGGTCCAGGATCCGGGACGTGGAGTCCAGCGGGTCCACGGCCGGGTAGATGCCCTTCTCGGAGATCGGACGGGACAGAACCGTCGTCGCGTCGAGGTGGGCGAAGGTGGTGGCCGGGGCCGGGTCGGTCAGGTCGTCCGCGGGGACGTAGATCGCCTGCATCGAGGTGATCGAGTGACCACGGGTCGAGGTGATGCGCTCCTGGAGGAGACCCATCTCGTCGGCCAGGTTCGGCTGGTAACCCACCGCGGAGGGCATCCGGCCGAGCAGCGTGGAGACCTCGGAACCGGCCTGCGTGAAGCGGAAGATGTTGTCGATGAAGAACAGCACGTCCTGCTTCTGCACATCGCGGAAGTACTCCGCCATGGTCAGACCGGCCAGGGCCACGCGCAGACGGGTGCCCGGGGGCTCGTCCATCTGGCCGAAGACCAGCGCGGTCTTGTCGATGACGCCGGACTCCGCCATCTCCTCGATGAGGTCGTTGCCCTCACGGGTGCGCTCACCGACACCGGCGAACACGGAGACACCGTCGTGGTTGTTGGCGACGCGGTAGATCATCTCCTGGATGAGCACCGTCTTGCCGACGCCGGCACCGCCGAACAGGCCGATCTTTCCACCCTTGACGTACGGGGTGAGAAGGTCGATGACCTTGACGCCGGTCTCGAACATCTCGGTCTTCGACTCGAGCTCGTCGAAGTTCGGGGCCTTGCGGTGGATGGACCAGCGCTCGCCGTCGTACTTCTCGTCGGAGTTCAGTACCTCACCGAGGGTGTTGAACACCTTGCCCTTGGTGAATTCGCCGACCGGGACGGAGATACCCGTGCCGGTGTCGGTGACCGCGGCCTGACGGACCAGACCGTCAGTGGGCTGCATGGAGATGGTGCGGACCAGGCCGTCACCCAGGTGCTGGGCGACCTCCAGGGTCAGCGTCTTCTTCGCGCCGTCCAGGGCCGGGTCGGCCACCTCGACGTGCAGGGCGTTGTAAATCTCCGGCATGGCGTCGACGGGGAATTCCACGTCGACGACCGGGCCGATGACCCGGGCGACGCGGCCCGTGGCAACGGCCGTCTCAACTGTCGTCGTCATTACCTGTCACTCCCCGCGGTCGCGTCGGCCAGGGCTGCGGAGCCACCGACGATCTCGCTGATTTCCTGGGTGATTTCGGCCTGGCGGGCCGCGTTGGCAAGTCGGGAGAGGCTGGTGATCAGGTCTCCCGCGTTGTCGGTGGCCGACTTCATCGCGCGGCGCGTGGCGGCGTGCTTGGAAGCGGCCGACTGGAGCAGCGCGTTGTAGATACGGCTTTCGACGTACCGCGGCAGCAGGGCGTCGAGGACGTCCTCCGCCGAGGGCTCGAAGTCGTACAGCGGAAGGATCTCGCCCTGGGGGGCAGCGTCCTTGGCCACCTCTTCGAGGCTGAGCGGAAGCAGTCGGTCGTCGAGCGCCGTCTGCGTCATCATCGAGACGAACTCGGTGAAGACGATGTGGAGTTCGTCCACGCCGCCCTCGGCCGTGTCCTTCTCGATGGCCTCGATCAGCGGGGCCGCGACCTTCTTGGCGTCCGCGTAGGTGGGCTCGTCGGTGAAGCCCGACCACGACTCCACGACCTTGCGCTCGCGGAAGTTGTAGTGGGCCAGACCGCGGCGGCCGACGATGTACGTGTCGACCTCCTTGCCCTCGGCCTCGAGACGCTCGGTCAGCCGCTCCGCCACCTTGATGGCGTTGGAGTTGAAGGCGCCCGCGAGACCACGGTCGCTCGACAGGAGCAGCACCGCGGACCGCACGACCGTCTCGGCCTGCGTGGTCAGCGGGTGCTTCGTGTTCGAGCCGGTACCGACCGCCGTGACCGCACGCGTCAGTTCCTGCGCGTACGGCGTGGAGGCCGCCACCTTGCGCTGCGCCTTGACGACGCGCGAGGCGGCGATCATCTCCATCGCCTTGGTGATCTTCTTGGTCGCGGTGACGGATCGGATGCGACGCTTGTAGACCCGGAGCTGGGCTCCCATGAGTCAGGTCCCTTCCGTCGTCACTTGGCCGTGGCGGCCGGCGCGTCTTCGCCGAGAAGCTTGCCGTCCGAGGTCTCGAACTGCTTCTTGAAGTCCGCGATGCCGTCGGCGATGGCGGTGAGCGTGTCGTCCGACATCTTGCCGCCCTCCTTGATGGAGGTCATGAGGCCCTGCTCCTTGCGATGCAGGTACTCCAGCAGCTCCTTCTCGAAGCGGCGGATGTCGCCCACCGGGACCTCGTCCATCTTGCCCGTGGTGGCTGCCCACACGGAGACGACCTGGTCCTCGGTGGCCATCGGCTGGTACTGGGGCTGCTTGAGCAGCTCGACCAGACGCTGACCGCGCTCCAGCTGCGCCTTCGACGCGGCGTCCAGGTCGGAACCGAAGGCGGCGAACGCCTCCAGCTCACGGTACTGGGCGAGGTCCAGGCGCAGACGGCCGGAGACCTGCTTCATCGCCTTGTGCTGCGCGGAACCACCGACTCGGGAGACGGAGATACCGACGTTCAGCGCGGGGCGCTGACCGGCGTTGAACAGGTCCGACTCCAGGAAGCACTGGCCGTCGGTGATGGAGATGACGTTGGTCGGGATGAACGCCGACACGTCGTTGGCCTTCGTCTCGACGATCGGCAGACCGGTCATCGAGCCGGCGCCCAGCTCGTCGGAGAGCTTCGCGCAGCGCTCCAGCAGACGGGAGTGCAGGTAGAAGACGTCGCCCGGGTAGGCCTCACGCCCCGGCGGGCGGCGCAGCAGCAGGGACACGGCGCGGTAGGCGTCGGCCTGCTTCGAGAGGTCGTCGAAGATGATGAGGACGTGCTTGCCCTCGTACATCCACTGCTGGCCGATGGCCGAACCGGTGTACGGCGCCAGGTACTTGAAGCCGGCCGGGTCGGACGCCGGGGCGGCGACGATGGTCGTGTACTCCAGCGCGCCGGCCTCTTCGAGGGCACCACGCACGGAGGCGATGGTCGAGCCCTTCTGACCGATGGCGACGTAGACGCAGCGGACCTGCTTCTTCGGGTCGCCCGAGCGCCAGTTGTCGCGCTGGTTGATGATCGTGTCGACGGCCAGGGCGGTCTTGCCGGTCTGACGGTCACCGATGACCAGCTGACGCTGGCCACGGCCGATCGGGGTCATCGCGTCGACGGCCTTGTAGCCGGTCTCCATCGGCTCGTGCACCGACTTACGGGCCATGACGCCCGGAGCCTGCAGCTCGAGGGCACGGCGACCGCTGGTCTCGATCTCGCCGAGGCCGTCGATCGGGTTGCCGAGCGGGTCGACGACGCGGCCGAGGTAGCCCTCGCCGACGGCCACGGACAGGACCTCACCGGTACGGGTGACCGGCTGACCCTCCTCGACGCCGCTGAACTCACCGAGGACGACGGCGCCGATCTCGCGCTCTTCCAGGTTGAGCGCGAGGCCGAGGGTGCCGTCCTCGAACTTCAGCAGTTCGTTGGCCATGGCCGAGGGCAGACCCTCGATCTTCGCGATGCCGTCGCCGGCAAGGGTGACCGTACCGACCTCCTCGCGCGAGGCCGCGTCCGGCTTGTACGACTGGACGAAGTTCTCCAGCGCGTCCCGGATCTCCTCCGGCCGGATCGTGAGCTCCGCCATCTGGGTTCCCTGCTCTCCTTGTTGGGCCCGAAGTTTCACTTTGGGGGTCTGGGGGCGACCCCCAGGATTCTTCATGTACGGCCCAACCAGGGCCGTCGTCCGTACGTAAAGCTATGAAGTTGCTGCTAGCCCGCCAGGCGGCGGCCGGCGTCCTCGATGCGGTCCGCGATCGAGCCGTTGATGACCTCGTCGCCGACCTGCACCCGGATCCCGCCGACGACCTCGGGGTCCACGTCGAGATTGAGGTGCATCGGACGGCCGTAGAGCTTCGCCAGGGCACCGCCCAGACGCTGCTTCTGCTGGTCGCTCAGCGGAACCGCCGAGGTGACGACGGCCACCATGCGATCCCGGCGCTCGGCGGCGAGCTTGGACAGGGACTCCAGTCCCGCCTCCAGGCTACGTCCCCGGGGCGCGGTCACAAGGCGCGTCACCAGACGTCCGGTCGTCGCATCGGCGCGGCCGCCGAGCAGGTCGGTGAGCAGCTCGCGCTTGGCCGAGGCCGTTGCGGCGCGGTCGGTCAGCGCGGCGCGCAGCCCGGTGTTCGAGGCGATGATCCGGCCGAACCGGAACAGCTCGTCCTCGACGTTGTCGAGCTTGCCCCGCTGCTGCGCGGCGGTGAGGTCGGCGATGTCGGCCAGTACCTCCAGCGCGTCCACCAGGTCGCGCGACCGCGACCAGCGGGAACGCACCATGCCGGACACCAGGTCGGTGGCGGGGCCGCCGACCTGCGTGCCGATCAGGCGCTGGGCCAGTCCGGCCTTGGCCTCGCCGTCCTGCGCCGGGTCGGTCAGGACCCGACGCAGCGACACCTCGCGGTCGAGCAGCGCGGTGACGGCGGCCAGCTCGTCGGCGAGCGAGCCGGCGTCCACGGACGTGTTGTCCGTCAGCGCGTCGAGACGCTCGCGTGCGGCTGCCAGGGCCTCGCGGCTCGCTCCGTTCATCGCGCGGCCTCGGCCTTCTCCTCGAGGTCGTCGAGGAAGCGGTCGATCACGCGGCTCTGCCGGGCGTGGTCCTCGAGGGACTCGCCCACGAGCCTGCCGGCCAGGTCGGTGGCGAGCTTGCCGACGTCCTGGCGCAGCGCGGACGCGGCGGCCTTGCGGTCGGCCTCGATCTGCGCGTGACCGGCGGCGACGATCTCCTCGCGCTGCCGCTGGCCTTCCGCGCGCATCTCGGCGATGAGCGTGGCGCCCTGCTCCTGAGCCTCCTGGCGCAGGCGCGCGGCCTCGTGGCGGGCTTCGGCGAGCTGTGCCTTGTACTGCTCGAGGACGCTCTGGGCCTCGGTCTGCGCGGCCTCGGCCTTCTCGATACCGCCCTCGATGGCCTCGCGACGCTCTTCCAGAACCTTGTTGATGTTCGGGAGGAGCTTCTTGGCGAGGAAGCCGAAGACGATGACGAAGGCGATCAGGCCGATGACAAGCTCGGGAATCGGCGGGACGAGAGGGTTTTCCTTCTCGGCCGCCAGAATGAGCAGCTGGCTCATGTCAGTGCCTTTCGTCTAGTGGGCAGTAGCTGATCGACAGATCAGGTGCCGTAGACGAACGGCATGACCAGGCCGATGAGGGCAAGGGCCTCACAGAAGGCGAAGCCGAGGATCTGGTTGGCACGGATCAGGCCGGCAGCTTCGGGCTGACGGGCAAGAGCCTGGGTGCCGTTACCGAAGATGATGCCGACGCCGACGCCGGGACCGATGGCGGCGAGGCCGTAGCCGATCGAGCCGAGGGAGCCGGAGACGGCGGCGAGGGTCTCAGTGGCAGCCATGCTGATTCTTCCTTATCTGTACGGACCGGCGGGGGTTGGCCACCGGACGCTAAGGGGGGTTCGGGAGGGGGTGCTCAGTGGTGCTCGGCGAGCGCACCCTGGATGAAGGTGCAGGTCAGCAGCACGAAGACGTACGCCTGCAGGGCCTGGATGAACAGCTCGAAGGCCGTCATGACGATCACCATGATGAACGAGACACCCGCGTAGGCGATCCCGATGCCGTTGAGCAGGTACCAGCTGGCGATCGTGAAGAGCAGCAGCAGGGTGTGACCGGCGAACATGTTCGCGAAGAGTCGCACCGCGTGCGTGAACGGCCGGACGAGGAGGTTCGAGAGGAACTCGATGAACATCGCCAGCGGGAGAACCGGGCCGAGCGACTTGTCGTAGCCGGTGAAGTTCTTGAAGGCGCCGACGAATCCGTGCCGCTTAAATGTCAGCGAGACCCAGACGATGTAGACGATCGCCGCGAGGACGATCGGGTACGCGATGATCGAGGTCACCGGGAACTGGGCGACCGGGACGATCGACCAGAGGTTCATCATCCAGATGAAGAAGAAGAGCGAGACGACCAGCGGTACGTACTTCTCGCCTTCCTTCTTTCCGATGGTCTCGTAGACGACACCGCGGCGGATGAAGTCGTAGCCGGACTCGGCGACCATCTGCAGCTTGCCGGGGACGACCTTCGGCTTGCGGAAGGCGGCCCAGAAGAAGCCGACAACGATGACCGAGCCGAGCAGCGCCAGCAACATCGGCTTGTTGAAGTACACGTTGCTGTCGCCGTCCCCCAGAAGGGGCTTGAACAGGAACGAGTGCAGGCCGGGAGCCGGGAAGCCACAGCCGTCGAAGATGTGGCAGTCGGTCTCGAAGGCGAGCACCTGCGTCGGGTCAGCACTCACCGCGGGCTCCTTCAGCGTGGCGCATAGGTACGGCAACCTCGTTGTGTCGGCGCGGCGCACAGCCGCGGTTCGGCACTGGACTGGTGTTACGGATGTGGGGGCGGCTGTGGGGCATCAAGCCTCGCGTTCGAGCAGGCGTCAGCTCGGATGCCCGCGCCCGCGATGCCGCAGTTGGCACCGGACGATAGCAGGAGATCTCACGTCCCTTTATCCCGGCCCTACCCCTCACGACGAGTGCCCCGATTTATCGGGCTCGACGTAGAGGATCTTGGACTTCATGTGCGCACGGGTCTGCGCGGCGATCCACGCGAGGGTGCCGGCGACCAGCGTGAACGCGAAGGCCTTGGGGTGGAAGAGCGTGGTGTTCTTGAACGCGGCCAGGAAGACGAACAGCAGGAGAATCTGCGTCGCGTAGAGCATCAGACCCATCGCCTGGAACAGGTGCGGAAGCGATGTGGCAGTGCGCTGGAGAATGTAGAGACCGAGACCCATGAACAGGATCACGATCAGCGTCGCCACCCCCGCCCCGATCGCGCCCTTGCCACCGGCGACCACACCGCTGACGACGGCGGCGATCGCGCCGACGGCAGCCGTGGGCACGGCGGCCTGAGCCAGGATCCGGACGTCGTTGGACGGCATGGCGGCAACTCCGCTTTCAAGAAAGGGGGGCAAGGTGTCGTCATGGACGAGCGTAGTCCCGGGCTGAGGGTGACCCTCACGCCAAGGGACCGTCGCACTGCGGTCCTTCGGCTCTGCCCTGGGTTCTCGTGAACCGTATCACAAACTATTTGATGCGGTCTTTACCTAGAAGGTGTGCGCGCTGTCACACATGAGAGTGAAGCTGCGCGTCTGTGCGGAAAGACGGCCGAGTTGTCTGGTATAGGGGCGATTTGTCGCCCTGTTGAACTCCCACGCGTTGGCAATGCTTTAGTCAGATTCTTACCTTGGGCGTCAGCGCGAGGTCTCGGCCTGACGCCTCTCCGCGACGTGCGAACGGCCGCTCAGCGCGGTCGCGCCGTTGACACCCGCCACCCCCACGGCGACGGGGGCGCGCTCTTCCAACCCGACGGGCTCCGCTGCCACGGGCCGCCGACGTCGGCGGTAGCGCGGCGGCACGATGTGCTGGGCCCACATCGGGACGCGCGGGGTGAAGCGCGGCAGCAGGAGCAGCACGAGGCCGATCGCGCTGAGGAACACGACGCCGAGCACGATCCACATGGACGCGGAGTTCACCGAGTAGGCGAGCGAGCCGAACGCGATCAGCGCCGACCAGAAGTACATGAGCCACACCGCGCGGCTGTGCGAGTGCCCGATCTCCAGGAGCCGGTGGTGCAGATGCCCGCGGTCGGCGGCGAACGGCGACTGGCCGCGCCAGGTGCGGCGCACGATGGCCGAGATCAGGTCGGCGGCCGGCACCGCGATGATGGTCAGCGGCAGCAGCAGCGGGATGTAGACGGGAACCGTCTGGTGCACGGCCGCCTTCTCGGACCCGGCGAACAGCTTCAGCGCGTCCGGGTCGATCTGCCCGGTGATGGAGATCGCGCCCGCGGCGAGTACCAGGCCGATGAGCATCGAGCCGGAGTCGCCCATGAAGATCCGCGCGGGGTGCATGTTGTGCGGCAGGAAGCCCAGGCACATGCCCATCAGGATCGCCGAGAACAGCGTGGCCGGGGCCGCCGCCTCGATGCCGTACGAGTACCAGATCCGGTAGGCGTACAGGAAGAACGCCGCCGCCGCGATGCAGACCATGCCGGCTGCGAGACCGTCGAGGCCGTCGACGAAGTTCACCGCGTTGATGGTGATGACGACGAGCGCGACCGTCAGCAGGGTGCCCTGCCACTGGGTCAGCGCGACCGAGCCGACGCTGGGGATGGGCAGCCACAGGATCGTCAGACCCTGCATGACCATCACGCCCGCGGCGATCATCTGGCCGCCCAGCTTGATCAGGGCGTCGATCTCGAACTTGTCGTCCAGGACGCCGATCAGCCAGATCAGGGCCGCACCGGAGAGCAGTGCGCGCGGTTCGTTCGACTTCTCGAAGACCTCGCTGAGGTTGGTCAGGTGGTCGGCGACCAGCAGGCCCGCGCACAGTCCGAAGAACATGGCGATACCGCCGAGCCGCGGAGTCGGTTCCCGGTGCACGTCACGGGCCCTGATCTCCGGCATCGCTCCGGCCACGATCGCGAACTTCCGTACCGGCCCTGTCAGCAGATACGTCACCGCGGCCGTGATGCAGAGCGTCAGCAGGTATTCACGCACAGGCTTCCCCACAGGTCTCGCTGGCCATCTCAGCCCCACACCCTAGCGACGGACGCATATGGTTGTGGACTTCCGGGTAGAGCCGATGGTTGCACGTGCAGCTGTGCACCAAGGTGCGGATACCCTCGCTCAGGCCGGATACGGCGGAAATCCGCCGACCAGATCCCGCACTTCTTCACGTGCCCTGGCGCTCTCGGCCTTGCCGCGCACCACCTCCGCGAGCAGGCCGGCGATCCTCGCCATCTCCTTCTCGGCCATGCCCTGGGTGGTGACGGCTGCGGTGCCCAGGCGCAGTCCGCGGGCGTCCGCGTGAGGCAGCGCACAGCAGTCGAGCACCAGCCCCGCGGCCGCGAGCCGTCCCCTCGCGGTGCGTCCTTCGACGCCGAGCGGTGCCGGATCGGCCGTCACGAGATGGGTGTCGGTCCCGCCGGTGGTGACGACGAGTCCCTCGTCGGCCAGGGCGGCGGCGAGGACCCTCGCGTTGGCGACCACCTGATGGGTGTACGCGCCGAACGCCGGCGATGCCGCCTCGCCGAACGCGACCGCCTTCGCGGCGATGGTGTGCATCTGCGCGCCGCCCTGCGTGAACGGGAAGACGGCCCGGTCGACCCGCTCGGCCAGTTCGCCGCCGCACAGGATCATTCCGCCGCGGGGGCCGCGCAGCACCTTGTGCGTGGTGGCGCAGACGACGTCGGCGTACGGCACCGGACTGGGCGCCGCTCCCCCGGCGACGAGCCCGATGGGGTGGGCGGCGTCGGCGATGAGATACGCGCCCACCTCGTCGGCGACCTCGCGGAAGAAGGCGTAGTCGATGTGCCGGGGGTAGGCGATGGAGCCGCACACGATCGCCTTGGGCCGGTGGCTGCGGGCCAGCGTGCGCACCTGGTCGTGGTCGATGAGCCCCGTCTCGGCGTCGACGCCGTAGGGGACGAAGTCGAACCAGCGGCCGGAGAAGTTGGCGGGCGAGCCGTGGGTGAGGTGACCGCCGTAGGGCAGACCGAGGGCGAGGACGGTGTCGCCGGGGCGCAGCAGCGCGGCGTAGGCGGCGAGGACCGCCGAAGAGCCGGAGTGGGACTGCACGTTGGCGTGTTCGGCGCCGAACAGCGTCTTCGCCCGGTCCACGGCGAGCCGCTCGGCGACGTCGACGATCTCGCAGCCGCCGTGGTGCCGGGCGCCGGGATAGCCCTCGGCGTACTTGTTGGCCAGCGGCGAGCCGAGCGCGGCGAGCACCGCGGGCGAGCAGAAGTTCTCGGCGGCGATGAGCTGAAGCGTCGACGACTGCCGGTCGAGTTCCCCGAGCAGGATCTCGGCCAGCTCGGGGTCCTGCCCCGTGAGGGCGTCGGCGGTGGTGGGCGCATGGGTGACCGACATGGTGGACTCCGGGGCGTCGACGATGACGTACACCCAATGTAGGCCCGGGGCCCGTGGGGTGCCCGGTCGTTACGTCCTTGCGGGTACACCCGTGAGCGCGGTCACCACCGGATCCAGCGCCTCGTTCAGCCCCATCCCCGACGCGCCCCTCGCACCGCTCGGCCCTGGCGGGCCTCCCGGGCTTCGGGCCGCTGCGTCGGACTCCGTCCGCCGGCTCGCGTTCTGCCTGCGTCAGGCGCGCGCAGGAACCCCCGTCAGCGCGGTCACCACCGGATCCAGCGCCTCGTTTATCTCGTCCCCGATGGAGCGGAAGAAGGGCAGCGGTGCTCCGTACGGGTCGAAGACCTCGTCGGCCTCGGCGGTCGGGGCCAGGAGCCACCCGCGTAGAGCCGCTGCGGCGCGGACCAGGGCGCGTGCGCGCATGACCAGGCCCTCCTCCAGGGGAGGCAGGGTGGCGGGGTCTATCGCCTTCACCAGACGGGTGAACTCCTTGAGGGTGAAGGTGCGCAGCCCCGCCGAGTGGCCCATCGAGATGACCTGCTGGCGGTGGTCGCGGGTGGCGGTCAGGACCAGGTCCGCCATGATCACGTGTTCGTCCAGCAGTTCCCGCCCGGTGAAGCCGGAGGCGTCCGCGCCGAACTCGGCCAGCACGGTCTCCGCGTTGGCCTCCATGGGCGCGCCCTCGTGGCCCCAGGTCCCCGCGCTCTCCACGACCACGCCGCCCCACAGCGGATCGCCGAGCCGGTCCGCCAGGGCGTGCCGGGTCAGCCGCTCGGTGATCGGCGAGCGGCAGACGTTGCCGGTGCTGACGTGGAGGATGCGGAAGCTGTCACGCGGGAGCCCTGTGAAGGTCCGCGTCTCTTCCCCGTCCCATATGCCACGCCCCGCGTCAGGGGCCGTCAATTCGCCACCTCGAGGTCGGGTACGACCTTCCTGAGCTCGTCCGCGGAGATCGCGCCCGCGCGCAGCAGCAGGGGCACCTCGCGGGTGACGTCGACGATGGAGGAGGGGACGTTGCCGGGGGTCGGGCCGCCGTCGAGGTAGACGGAGACCGAGTCGCCGAGCATCTCCTGCGCGGCGTCGCAGTTCTCCGGCGACGGGTGGCCGGTCAGGTTGGCGGAGGAGACCGCCATGGGGCCGACCTCGGTCAGCAGCTCGATGGCGACGGGGTGCAGCGGCATCCGGACGGCCACCGTGCCCCGGGTGTCGCCCAGGTCCCACTGGAGGGACGGCTGGTGCTTGGCGACGAGCGTGAGGGCGCCCGGCCAGAAGGCGTCGACGAGCTCCCAGGCCAGCTCGGAGAAGTCGGTGACGAGACCATGGAGGGTGTTCGGGGAGCCGATCAGGACCGGGGTGGGCATGTTGCGGCCCCGGCCCTTGGCCTCCAGCAGGTCATGGACGGCCTCCGAGGAGAACGCGTCGGCGCCGATGCCGTACACCGTGTCGGTCGGGAGGACCACGAGCTCGCCACGGCGGACGGCGGACGCGGCTTCGCGCAGACCGGTCGTGCGGTCGGTCGCGTCGTTGGTGTCGTATCGCCGAGCCATGTCTAGCGGGCCTCCTCGTACACGGACTTACGGGAAAGAGTCTTCGGGGTGATCACGGCATCGCCCTGCGGGCCGTGGCGAACCGGGGTCGGTTGTTGAGGTCGGGGTGGTCGGCCGCGTCGGCCCAGCCCCGCTCCTCGGTGAAGATCCACGGCACCTGGCCGCCCTGGGTGTCGGCGTGCTCGATGACGACGACACCCCCGGGGCGCAGGAGCCGGTGTGCGGTCCGTTCCAGACCGCGGATGAGGTCGAGGCCGTCCTCCCCCGAGAACAGGGCGAGTTCGGGGTCGTAGTCCCGTGCCTCGGGAGCGACGTACTCCCACTCGGTGAGCGGGATGTAGGGCGGGTTGGAGATCACCAGGTCGACGTGGCCGTCGAGGTCGGGGAAGGCGTCCAGGGCGTTGCCCTGGCGCAGGTCGACCCTGGAGCCCTCGACGTTCTTACGGGTCCAGCGCAGGGCTTCCTCGGACAGCTCCACGGCGTGCACGCGGGAGCGCGGGACCTCCTGGGCGAGGGCGAGCGCGATGGCGCCGGAGCCGGTGCACAGGTCGACGATGCACGGCTCGACGACGTCCATCGCGCGGACGGCGTCTATGGCCCAGCCGACCACGGACTCGGTCTCGGGGCGCGGCACGAACACACCGGGGCCCACCTGGAGTTCGAGGTACCGGAAGTAGGCGAGGCCGGTGATGTGCTGGAGCGGCTCGCGCTGCTCACGGCGCGCGATGGTCTCCCAGTAGCGGGCGTCGAAGTCCGCGTCCTTCACGGAGTGCAGCTCGCCCCGCTTCACGCCGTGCACGAACGCGGCGAGCTCCTCCGCGTCGTTGCGCGGCGAGGGCACGCCGGCGTCGGCCAGCCGCTGGGTGGCCTGGGCCACCTCTGCGAGCAGCAGGCCGCGAGGGTTTGGGGGGCGTCCCCCAAATGATGGCTGCACGCAAGTCCTCCGTGTCGTACTCGGTCGTGCGTAGGTACCTCTTCGGCGGCCTTTTAAGCGGCCGCCAGCTTCGCTGCCGAGTCCGCGTCGACGCATGCCTGGATCACCGCGTCGAGGTCGCCGTCCAGGACCTGGTCCAGGTTGTACGACTTGAAGCCGACACGGTGGTCCGAGATGCGGTTCTCCGGGAAGTTGTACGTGCGGATCTTCTCGGAGCGGTCGACGGTGCGGACCTGGCTGCGCCGGGCGTCGGCGGCATTGCGCTCCGCCTCCTCCTGCGCCGCCGCGAGCAGCCTGGAGCGCAGGATACGCAAGGCCTGCTCCTTGTTCTGCAGCTGGCTCTTCTCGTTCTGGCAGGAGGCGACGACTCCGGTGGGAATGTGCGTGATGCGCACGGCGGAGTCGGTGGTGTTGACGGACTGCCCGCCGGGCCCGGAGGAGCGGTAGACGTCGATGCGGAGGTCGTTGGGGTTGATCTCGACGTCGACCTCCTCGGCCTCGGGCGTGACCAGCACACCGGCCGCGGAGGTGTGGATGCGGCCCTGGGACTCGGTCGCCGGGACGCGCTGCACGCGGTGCACGCCGCCCTCGTACTTCAGTCGGGCCCAGACACCCTGGCCGGGCTCGGTGGCGCCGTTGCCGCCCTTGGTCTTCACCGCGACCTGGACGTCCTTGTAGCCGCCCAGTTCGGACTCGGTGGCGTCGATGATCTCGGTCTTCCAGCCGACGCGCTCGGCGTAGCGCAGGTACATGCGCAGCAGGTCGCCGGCGAACAGCGCGGACTCGTCGCCGCCCGCGCCCGCCTTGATCTCGAGGATGACGTCCTTGTCGTCGCTGGGGTCGCGCGGAACGAGGAGAAGGCGCAGCTTCTCCGTCAGCTCCTCGCGCTGCTTCTCCAGCTCCTTGACCTCGGCGGCGAAGTCGGGGTCGGCGGCGGCGTACTCGCGCCCGGTCTCGATGTCGTCGCCGGTCTGCTTCCAGGAGCGGTACGTGGCGACGATCGGGGTGAGCTCGGCGTAGCGCTTGTTCAGCTTGCGCGCGTTGGCCTGGTCGGAGTGGACCGACGGGTCGGCGAGCTTCTTCTCCAGGTCGGCGTGCTCACCGACGAGTTCCTCGACGGCCTCGAACATCTTGGGCTCCTGAACTGCGTAAGAAAGAGGGAAAGCGTGCGACCAAAAACGCCGGCCCCGGCGCACTCCGAGGAGTGCGGCGTGGACCGGCGCTGGTGGCTCGCTACTTCTTGGCAGCAGCCTTGCCGAAGCGGGCCTCGAAGCGGGCCACACGGCCACCGGTGTCGAGGATCTTCTGCTTGCCCGTGTAGAACGGGTGGCACTCGGAGCAGACCTCGGCGCGGATGGTGCCGCTCTGGATCGTGCTACGGGTGGTGAACGACGCGCCACAGGTGCAGCTGACCTGCGTCTCGACGTACTCGGGGTGGATGTCGCGCTTCAAGGTGTCTCCTAGTTTCGGGAGGGCGCCGGGTCGCCGCCGCGGGCTGCGGGGGCGTGAACCGGGGCCGACGTACCAGTCTGCCAGCACTGGCCGCATCCCCCAAAACGAGGGGTGGGCGCGATCTATTCCTCAGGAGGTCACTACGCCCTTGGCCTGACCCGTCGCGGTGCCTTGCGTGGCCGACCCCGGGATCGGCCGGTCGTTCTCCAGGGCCGTCCAGATCTGCTTGGCCTTGGTCTCCTGCACGATCACCCGGTTCGGGTTCGCCGGGTCGTACCGGACCGGCATCGTGACCATGGTCATGTCCGACGGGCTGATGCCCTTGAGGCCGCTCGCGAAGGAGACCAGCGAGTTGACCGAGCCGAGGTCGGAGTCGGTGGTGACGGACTTGGTGGCGGTGTCGGCGAGGTCGTACAGCTTCTTGGGGCTGGTCAGCACGCCGACGCTCTTGACCTGCTTGACCAGCGCCTTGATGAAGGCCTGCTGGAGCTGGATACGGCCGAGGTCGCTGCCGTCGCCGACGCCGTGCCGGGTACGGACGAGACCGAGGGCCTGGGCGCCGGTGAGTTCGTGCGGGCCGGCCTTGAGGTCCAGGTGGCTGTCGGTGTCCTTGATGTCCTTGGTCGTGGTGACCGTGACCCCGCCGAGTTCGTCGACCAGCTTCTCGAAGCCGCTGAAGTCGACCTCCAGGTAGTGGTCCATGCGGATGCCGGTCATGGACTCGACGGTCTTGACGGCACAGGCCGCGCCGCCGGTCGTGTACGCGGAGTTGAACATCACGTCCGACGCGGCGTCGTGGTCCTTGCCGTCGGTGTCGGTGCACTGCGGGCGGTCGATCAGGGTGTCGCGGGGGATGGAGACCACGGTGGCCTTCTTGTGCCCCTTGTACACGTGGATGATCATCGCGGTGTCGGAGCGGGCGCTGCCGTCGTCGGTGCCGCCGCCGAGCTTCTTGTTGGAGCCGGAGCGGGTGTCCGAGCCGAGGACGAGGATGTTCTCCGAGCCGTTGTCGACCTTCGCGGGCCGGGCGCTGCCGAGGACCTGGTCGATGTCGATGCTCTTGAGGTTGCCGTTGAGCTTGAAGTACACGTAGCCGGCCCCGGTGCCGCCCAACACTACGATCCCCGCGGCGACCCAGGCCGTGATCAGCAGGCCCTTGCGTCCCTTGCTGCGGGGCTTTCGGCGGCGTCCCTTGCCCCCCGGTCCACCGGGTATGGGCGTGCTCTCGGCTGACATGTGCTCCTCGAATCTCGTCCGGTCGGTTACCCCCTGCTTTCAGGGTCAGACGTGGTCGTGAAAGACCCGTACCGCACCATCGTCGCTCCGCCTGGTCACATGGCGAAACTCGAGAAAGGGTTGCACGCCGTGCCGTGACCACCACGTGAAGCAGTGGTCACAGCACGTCACGGAAGAAGCAGAGCAAGCCCTGCTCACCAGCGGTTTCAGCCAAAGATGTCGTACTGCTGGAAACCGGTCCCGACACTGGTCCTTGTGGCAAAGATCTCGCTGGTCGCCTTGCCGGTGCCCTTGTACAGGTAGAGCGTGCCGCCCGCGGTGCGGGCCACGAGGTCGGCCCTGCCGTCGCCGGTGATGTCGCCGACGGCGTCGAAGGCGTTGTAGCCGCTCCAGTTCGTGCGCACCTTGACCCGGGCCGCGAAGACGCCCGTGCCGGACTTGCCGGTGCCCTTGTACAGGTAGAGGTCGCCGGTGCTCTTGTTGCGGGCGAGCACGTCCGCCTTGCCGTCGCCGGTGAAGTCGCCGTGGCCGAGGAGCTGGTTGTACTGGCTCCAGCCGCCGCCGACCCTGACCCGGGCCGAGAAGCTGCCGTCGCCCTTGCCGGGGTAGATCCACAGGACGCCCGCGGAGTCCACGGAGAGCAGGTCGGGCTTGTAGTCGCCCGTCACGTCGCCGGGGGTGACGATCCGGGTGCGGGTCCTCCAGTCGGTGAAGACCTTCTTCGGGTCGGCCCAGGCGCCGCCGGTGGACGACGGGACGAACCGCAGCCAGTAGACGTCACCGGTGGCGGAGACGCGGTACAGCAGGTCCTGGTAGCCGTCCCGGTTGAGGTCGGTCTGCCGGACGAGGTTCACGCCGTTCCAGTCGCCCCAGGACTGCCGGGCGCCGAGGGTCGTGCCCTTGGAGTCCTGCTCGTAGCCGACCTTGGTGGAGGACTTGCGCATCCACAGGTCGGCCTTGTGGTCGAAGCTGAGGTTGGTGTCGTCGACGCGCGGATAGGCGGCGCCGACGTACTTGCTGACCTTGGTGAAGACGCTGTAGGCGCCCTTGGTCACACAGTCCGACACGTTCCAGGAGACTACGCCGACGATCCGGCCGTTCACGACGAGCGGACCGCCGGAGTCACCGCTGCAGATGGCGGTCGTACCGGAGTCGCTGCCGCTTGCGGGCGGGCCGGCGCAGGTCATGTGCCCCTTGATGAACCAGGAGCCGTAGGCCGCGGCGCAGGTCGTGTCCGACTTGATGGGCAGCGTGGCCGTCTTCAGCGTGGGGGAGATGTCGTCGCTGGTGGAGCTGGTGCGGCCCCAGCCGTAGACCTTGGCGGTCTTGGCGCCGGTCGTCGAAGCGTCGTACGAGGCGGTGTCGGTGGACGTCGTCATGCGGATCGGGGTGGCCTTGACGGGGGCCGCCAGGGTCAGGACCGCGATGTCGTTGTCGATGGTGTCCGCGTTGTACGACGGGTTGTACCACTGCCGCAGTACCCCGGTCGCGGTGCCGCCGTGCAGGTCACCGTCGTCCGAGGGGAGCTGGGTGGCCCCGGTCACCACGGCGCCGCCCTTGGCCCAGTCGGCGCCCTTGACACAGTGCGCGGCGGTGAGGATCTTCGTCGGCGCGACGACCGCGCCGCCGCAGAAGAAGCCGGTGTCGTCGCTGGTGTCGGTGGTGCCCTGGTCGTCGGTGTACCAGAGCTGGGCCATCCACGGGGCCGAGGTGATGGTGGTCGTCGTACCACCGATGATCATCGGCGAGATGCTGCTGTCGACGGTTCCGCTGCTCGCCGTCTTCCTCGACGGCCGGGTCACCGTCCCGGAGCCGTCGTCGGCCGCCACGGCGGCGGCGATCCGCTGCTTCAGCTCGGTCTGCGACGGCGTGGACGCGGCGGCGGGTGCGGCCGGTGCCTGCGGCTCGGGCACGACGGTGGCGGCGTTCGCCGACGTCGCCAGCAGCGCGGCGGCCACGGCGACGGGCAGCGCGATCCAGGCACGCCGTCTGTGGCGCCCGGCGCCTCCGGACATGGGTATGCCCATGCAAGTCCCCCCTAGGGATCAGAAGTTCAGAGATCGGAAATTCGACCGAAGAGCGTGATCCTAAACCAAAGAGGACCGCCCCCCGGCAACAGGGGGCGGTCCTCTTTCCGAACGCTTGACGTCAGTCGCCGTTGCCCGGCATCGGCGTCGTCTTCTGGATCTGCAGCAGGAACTCGCCGTTCGACTTCGTCTGCTTCATCTTGTCGAGCAGCAGCTCGATCGCCTGCTGGGAGTCGAGCGCGTGCAGCACCCGGCGCAGCTTCCAGGTGATGGCGAGCTCGTCGCTGCCGAGCAGGATCTCTTCCTTGCGGGTACCGGACGCGTCCACGTCCACCGCCGGGAAGATCCGCTTGTCGGCGAGCTTGCGGTCGAGCTTGAGCTCGGCGTTGCCCGTGCCCTTGAACTCCTCGAAGATGACCTCGTCCATGCGGGACCCGGTGTCCACCAGCGCGGTGGCGAGGATGGTCAGCGAGCCGCCGTCCTCGATGTTGCGGGCCGCACCGAAGAAGCGCTTCGGCGGGTACAGGGCGGTCGAGTCGACACCACCGGACAGGATGCGGCCGGAGGCGGGCGCGGCGAGGTTGTACGCACGGCCCAGACGCGTGATGGAGTCGAGGAGCACGACGACGTCGTGGCCCAGCTCCACCAGCCGCTTGGCGCGCTCGATGGCGAGTTCGGCGACCGTGGTGTGGTCCTCGGCCGGGCGGTCGAAGGTCGAGGAGATGACCTCGCCCTTGACCGACCGCTGCATGTCGGTGACCTCTTCCGGACGCTCGTCGACCAGGACGACCATCAGGTGGCACTCGGGGTTGTTGTGCGTGATGGCGTTGGCGATCGCCTGCATGATCATGGTCTTGCCGGTCTTCGGCGGGGCCACGATCAGACCGCGCTGGCCCTTACCGATCGGCGCGACGAGGTCGATGATGCGGGTCGTGAGGACGCCCGGGTCCGTCTCCAGGCGGAGGCGGTCCTGCGGGTACAACGGCGTCAGCTTGTTGAACTCCGGGCGGCCACGGCCGTGTTCGGGCGCCATGCCGTTGACGGAGTCGAGGCGCACCAGCGCGTTGAACTTCTCGCGCCGCTCGCCTTCCTTGGGCTGACGGACCGCGCCGGTGATGTGGTCGCCCTTGCGCAGGCCGTTCTTGCGGACCTGGGCGAGGGAGACGTACACGTCGTTCGGCCCGGGCAGGTAGCCCGACGTACGGATGAAGGCGTAGTTGTCGAGGATGTCCAGGATGCCCGCGACCGGGATCAGGACGTCGTCCTCGTTGATCTGCGGCTCGGGGCCGCTCATCTCGTCACGCCCGCGACGGCCCCGGCGGTCCCGGTAACGGCCCCGGCGGCCGCGGCGGCCACCCTCGAAGTCGTCGTCGTCCTGCGGGCCGTTGTCCCGCTGCTGGCGGTCCTGGCGGTCCTGGCGGTCCTGACGGCCGCCGCCCTGCTGCTGGCTCTGCTGCTGACGCTGACCGCCCGGGCCCTGCTGGTCCTCGCTCTTGCGACGGTCACCGCGCTCGCCGCGGTCACGGCCGCGGTCCCGGCGGTCGCGGCGGCCACGGCCCTCGCCGTCACCGGCGTCGCCCTGCGGCTGCTGCGCGGGCGTCTCGGCCTTGGGCTCGCTCTTCGCCTCGGCCACGACCGTCTCGGGGCTGCCCGTGGGGGCGCCCGCCTCGGCGGTGGCGCGGCGACGACGGCGCTCGGCGGGAGCGTCGTCTCCCCCGCGCTCGGCGGCCGGCTGGCCGGGGATGTCGATCTGCTGCTGGGCCACGGCCTTCTCGGCGGGGGCCTCGGCCTTCGCCTCCGCCTTCTTCTCGGCGGTGTCGCCCGTACGGGCCTTGGAGGTGGCGCGGCGCTTCGGCTTGGTCTCGGTGGCGTCCCCGGCGGGGGCGGACGCGGCCTTGGGAGCCGCGGCACCTCCCCCGGCCTGCGCCTCCTTGATGACCTCGATCAGCTGGCTCTTGCGCATACGCGCGGTGCCCCTGATGCCGAGGCCGGATGCGACCTGCTGCAGCTCGGCCAGCACCATGCCGTCGAGGCCGGTACCGCGGCGCCGCCGGGAGCCGGCACCGGTGGCAGGCGCGGAGGCGTCCGTGGAGGGCGCGGCAGCGGTCTCCTCGACACGTGCGCCCATCAGATCGGTGGTGTCGCTCACGAAGGGTCCTTCCCTGGAGCGGACGTCGGCCTGTCTGGCTCGGCGACCGTTTGTGCTGTCCGACGTCGGTCCCATCCTTGTGGACCGTGCCGGGGCGGTGGTCCGCCTGAACGGCGGAGGAATGTGGTGACGGCGCTTCCGAGAGCCGTGGCCGTGGCACTGAGTGTCCGTGTCACGTGGCTTGGTCACACCGGTTCCGGAGCGTGCCCGGCAAGTCGCTCAGTGCTCGCGTACGAGGTACTGCCCATGTACGTCGTACGGAACGCAGTGCGGCTTGGGAGGCTCCCGGAAGAATGTCTGTCCCGGACGGGGACGTGAAGCACCTCGCCATGGTGGGGTCGGGTGCAGACTTGAGATTAACACTACCGGATCCAACAAACATTCCCCCTCTCGAAATCCGGCACACGCCGGATCTCAGATGTCACTGGCGGCCGCGAGCGGGAGCACACAGGCCCCCTGGGCGTCGAGTTCCAGCCGGTTGGCGGCCCAGCCCCCGCCCGCCAGATGGGCCACCTTGTCGGCGCTGTCCGCGTCGGCCAGCGCGAGCACGGTGGGCCCCGCCCCTGAGATGACTGCCGGGACTCCGTCGGCCCGCAGCCGCTCCACCAGTGCGGCGCTCTCCGGCATGGCGGGAGCGCGGTACTCCTGGTGGAGACGGTCCTCGGTGGCCGGCAGCAGCAGCTCGGGGCGCCTGGTGAGGGCCTCGACGAGCAGCGCGGCACGGCCCGCGTTGGCGGCGGCGTCGACGTGCGGCACGGTGCGCGGGAGCAGTCCGCGCGCGGTCTCGGTCAGGACGGGCTTCCCGGGCACGAAAACCACTGGAACGATGGAATCGGCGGGCTCCATCCTGATCGCCCGGGCGGCGCCGGCCTCCATCCAGGAGAGCGTGAAACCGCCGAGCAGACAGGCCGCCACGTTGTCGGGGTGGCCCTCGATCTCGGTGGCGAGCTCCAGGAGCGCGGTGTCGTCGAGCCGGGCCTCGCCGCCTATGGTCACGGCGCGCGCGGCGACGATTCCGGCGCAGATGGCGGCCGAGGAGGAGCCGAGGCCCCGGCCGTGCGGGATGCGGTTGGCGCAGACGATCTCCAGGCCGCGCGGCTGGCCGCCCAGCAGGTCGAAGGCGGTGCGCAGGGAGCGTACGAGAAGGTGGCTCTCGTCACGCGGGAGCGTCTCGTTCCCCTCCCCCGCGATGTCGATGTGCAGCCCTGAGTCGGCCACCCGGACCACGACGTCGTCGTAGAGCCCCAGCGACAGGCCCAGGGCGTCGAAGCCCGGACCGAGGTTGGCGCTGGTGGCGGGGACGCGCACCCGGACGGCGGCGGCACGGAAGGCGGGACCGGCCATCTCTCGATGACTCTCCTTGAGCTGCGTGATTGTCGAATGACATTCGATGACGTACGAAGACCCTGCGGGTCGCGGAGACGACGCGGCACCCCGCTGTACGCGAGGGCATATGCAGCGGGCGGGTTCGGTACAGCGTATCGAAGGAAGGTTCTGTGGCGACATAGGGCGCACAGGAGGCGCACGATGCGTGTCGTAAGCCCCCTGTGCACCCCTCTCGGGGAATTCCCTGTCTCAGGCGAGCCCGAGGCGCTCGGCCGCCGTCGCCGCATCGACCGGGACCGTGACGGGCTGCGGGGCGCCCGCGACGGCCCAGTCGGGGTCCTTGAGGCCGTTGCCGGTGACCGTGCACACGATCTTCTGGCCCGGGTCCACCTTGCCCTGCTCGGCGGCCTTCAGCAGACCGGCGACGGACGCGGCGGAGGCGGGCTCCACGAAGACACCCTCCTGAGCGGCCAACAGCCGGTAGGCGCGCAGGATCTCACGGTCCGTCACCTCGTCGATGAACCCACCGGACTCCTCCTTCGCCGCGAGGGCGTACTGCCAGGAGGCGGGGTTGCCGATACGGATGGCGGTGGCGATGGTCGAGGGGTCCTTGACGACCTCGCCGCGCACGATCGGGGCGCTGCCGGAGGCCTGGAAGCCCCACATCCGGGGTGTCCGGGCGGCCACACCGTCGGCGGCGTACTCCTTGTAGCCCTTCCAGTACGCCGTGATGTTGCCGGCGTTGCCGACCGGCAGGACGTGGATGTCGGGCGCGTCGCCGAGCATGTCGACGATCTCGAAGGCGGCGGTCTTCTGGCCCTCGATGCGCACCGGGTTGACCGAATTGACCAGCGACACCGGGTAGTTGTCGCTCAGCGCGCGGGCCAGGGTCAGGCAGTCGTCGAAGTTTCCGTCGACCTGGAGGATCTTCGCGCCGTGGATGAGCGCCTGGCCCATCTTGCCGAGCGCGATCTTGCCCCGCGGGACGAGTACGGCGGAGACCATGCCCGCGCGTACGGCGTAGGCGGCCGCGCTCGCCGACGTGTTGCCGGTGGAGGCGCAGATGACCGCCTTGGCGCCCTCCTCCTTGGCCCGCGTGATGGCCATGGTCATACCGCGGTCCTTGAAGGACCCGGTGGGGTTGGCGCCCTCCACCTTGAGGTGGACCTCACACCCGGTGCGCTCGGAGAGCACCTGCGCGGGCACGAGGGGCGTGCCGCCCTCGCGGAGCGTCACGACCGGCGTGGTGTCGGAGACGGGCAGCCGGTCCCGGTACTCCTCGATGATTCCGCGCCACTGGTGGGTCATTGCTCGTTACTCTCCTTCAACCCGCATGATGCTGGCGACACCCCGCACGGTGTCGAGCTTGCGCAACGCCTCGACGGTCCCGCCCAGGGCGGCGTCCGACGCGCGGTGCGTGACGACGACGAGAGATGCCTCGCCGTCCTTCCCCTGCTGCCGAACGGTATCGATGGACACCCCGTGCTCGGCGAACACAGTCGCGACCTGGGCGAGAACACCCGGTTTGTCGGCCACGTCCAGGCTGATGTGGTAGCGCGTGACGACCTCGCCCATGCCCGAGACGCGGAGGGCGGCGTACGCGGACTCACCGGGCCCGGTCGTGCCGCTCAGCCGGTTGCGGCAGACGGCGACCAGGTCGCCGAGGACGGCGGAGGCGGTGGGGGCACCGCCCGCGCCCGGGCCGTAGAACATCAGCTGGCCGGAGGCGTCGGACTCGACGAACACGGCGTTGTAGGCGCCGCGCACGGAGGCGAGCGGATGCGTGAGCGGGATCATCGCGGGGTGCACGCGCGCGGTGACGGACTGCCCGTCCTCGGCCCGCTCACAGATGGCGAGCAGCTTGATGGTGCAGCCCATGTTCTTCGCAGAGGCGAAGTCGGCGGCGGTGACCTCGGTCATGCCCTCGCGGTAGACGTCGTCGAGACGTACGCGCGTGTGGAAGGCGATCCCGGCGAGGATGGCGGCCTTGGCGGCGGCGTCGAACCCCTCGACGTCGGCGGTCGGGTCGGCTTCCGCGTACCCGAGGGCGGTGGCCTCGTCGAGGGCCTCCTGATAGCCGGCCCCCGTGGAGTCCATGGCGTCGAGGATGAAGTTCGTCGTCCCGTTGACGATGCCGAGCACGCGGTTGACCTTGTCACCGGCGAGGGACTCGCGCAGCGGGCGGATCAGCGGGATGGCTCCGGCGACGGCGGCCTCGTAGTAGAGATCCTTGTCGGCCTTCTGGGCGGCCGCGTGCAGGGCGGCACCGTCCTGGGCGAGGAGCGCCTTGTTGGCGGAGACGACGGAGGCGCCGTGCTCGAAGGCGGTGGTGATGAGGGAACGCGCGGGCTCGATCCCCCCGATGACCTCCACGACCACGTCGATGTCCCCGCGTTTGACGAGGGCGGTGGCGTCGGTGGTGACGAGTTCCTGCGGGATGCCCTCGCGGACCTTGGAGGGTCGCCGTACCGCGACCCCCGCGAGCTCGACGGGAGCGCCGATCCGCGCGGCGAGGTCGTCGGCGTGCGTCGTCATGATGCGCGCCACCTCTGAGCCGACCACTCCACAGCCCAGCAGCGCCACCTTCAGCGGACGCGTACGCATCATCCGACCTCGTTTCCTCATACCGTCTACGGTGGAACCAGTCTCACTCACCGGACGGGAGTTTCTGCCCCTCGTCCGGATTATGAGACATCTATTTCATTTGTCCGGGGGTGGAAGACCGTAGATCTTCCACCCCTGATGCTTTTCAGCCGACGTCGAGCCGCAGCAGGTCCTCCTCCGTCTCGCGGCGGACGATGACCCGGGACTCGCCGTCGCTGACGGCGACGACGGGCGGGCGCAGCACGTGGTTGTAGTTGCTCGCCATGGAACGGCAGTAGGCGCCCGTCGCCGGTACGGCGATGAGGTCACCCGGTGCCAGGTCGGCCGGCAGGAACGCGTCCTTGACCACGATGTCCCCGCTCTCGCAGTGCTTGCCGACGACCCGGGCGAGCATGGGCTCGGCGTCGCTGGTCCTGGACACGAGGGCGACGGTGTACTCGGCGTCGTACAGCGCGGTGCGGATGTTGTCCGACATCCCGCCGTCGACGGAGACATAGGTGCGCAGCCCGTCGAGGGGCTTGATGGTGCCGACCTCGTAGAGCGTGAACGCGGTGGGACCGACGATGGCCCGCCCGGGCTCGACGGAGATGCGGGGCGTGCGCAGCTTGGCGGCCTCGCACTCACGGGTGACGATCTCGGTGAGCGCCTTGGCGATCTCGTGCGGTTCGCGGGGGTCGTCGTCGCTGGTGTACGCGATCCCGAGCCCGCCCCCGAGGTCGATCTCGGGAAGCTCGACCCCGTGCTCGTCACGGACGTCCTTGAGCAGCCCGACCACGCGGTGTGCCGCGACCTCGAAGCCGGACATGTCGAAGATCTGCGAGCCGATGTGGGAGTGGATGCCGATGAGCTCGATCCCGTCGAGCTTCAGCGCCCGCCGCACGGCCTCGGCGGCCTGCCCGCCGGCGAGCGGGATGCCGAACTTCTGGTCCTCGTGGGCGGTGGCGATGAACTCGTGGGTGTGCGCCTCCACACCGACGGTGATACGGATCTGGACCCGCTGGCGCTTGCCCAGTCCCTGAGCGATGTGCGCGACGCGGACGATCTCCTGGAAGGAGTCGAGGACGATACGGCCGACGCCGCTCTCGATCGCCCTGGTGATCTCTTCGGTGGACTTGTTGTTGCCGTGGAAGGCGATGCGGTCGGCGGGCATGCCGGCGGAGAGCGCGGTGGCGAGCTCGCCGCCGGAGCAGACGTCGAGGTTGAGCCCCTCTTCGTGCAGCCAGCGCACGACGGCCCGGGAGAGGAACGCCTTGCCGGCGTAGAAGACGTCGGCGTCGGCCCCGAAGGCGCTGCGCCACGCCCGCGCCCGGGCCCGGAAGTCGGCCTCGTCGACGATGTAGGCGGGGGTGCCGTGCTGTTCGGCGAGTTGCGTCGCGGTGAGGCCGCCCACCGTGAGGACGCCGTCCCCGTCGCGGGTGACCGTCTGGGCCCAGACCTTGGGGTCGAGGGTGTTGAGGTCGGCGGGCGGGGCGGAGTAGTGGCCCTCGGGAAGGACGTCGGCGTGACGGGGCCCGGCGGGATGTGCGGAACGGCTCATCTTCTTGACTGGCTCTCTGTTCGCTGTCTCAGAGGTGTTCGGGTGCGTCGATGCCGAGCAGGGACAGGCCACCGGCAAGCACCGCCCCGGCGGCTTCGGCGAGCGCGAGCCGGGCACGGTGGGCGGCCGAGGGTTTCTCCGCGCCCCGCGGAAGCACGGCTGAGAGAAAGGGGAGAACGGCATCGGCGACGGTGACGAGATGCCGGGCCAGGCGGTCGGGGGCGTGGTGCGCTGCGGCTGCCTGGAGGACACGGGGGTGATCGGCGAGGGCGTTCCGCAGGGCCGTCGTGTCCGGTACGGCGGTTTCTGGTACGGCTGGCTGTGCGCCGCGTGGGTTCATGTCCCCGGGCTCGGCGTGGAAGCCCAGGTCGGCGGCGTTGCGGGTGAGGGCCCGGGTGCGGGCGTGGGCGTAACGGACCCGGAAGAGAGGGTTGCTCTCACGCTGGACCAGGTGGTCGGCGGTCATGCGGGGCCGGTCGTGGGGCGCGGGATGGAGGAGCGCCCAGCGGGCGGCGTCCCGGCCGAGGGAGGCCGGGTCGGCGGGGGGTGCCGGTGCGGGTCGTACGTTGACGTCGAGAGATGCGGGTGCGGGCGCCTCGGGGGTGCCGTACGCGTCGACCTCGACGCCGAGGATGTCCGTCCAGGCAGGCTCCGGGCGGGCGGCGCAGCTGGTGCGGACGAGGGCGCCCTGGGAACGGAGGATGCGGGCGACTGCGTCCATCACGACGACGGCGCGGACCTCGTGGGGCGCGTGCAGCTGCACTCGCCGGCCGGTGGGCCGGTCGGCATGGCCGTACCTCTGCCCACTCCGCAGGATCTCCCGCACGAGGGCGTCTCCGCTCCCCCGCAGGCTGATGTTGAGGAACCCGGGTCCGGTGACGACGACGTCGCTGATGCCGTCGCTCTGCGCGAGGCGCTGCCGGAGGATCTCGGCGACCCGCAACGGCGGCTGCCCGGCCGGCCGGGCGAGCTGGAGGGCGACGTTGGTGGCGTAGTCCCCACAGCCGCCGGGCCCCGGGGGCGCGACGTCGGTCCGCCCCGGCACGACCACGTCCAGCTCCCCGTCATCGACAGCACGACGCACCGCGCGCAGCACGGTACGGGAGAGCTCGACGGGGGTCACGGGACAAGCGTAGGGGAGGAGGGGGGTGGGTGGGCGAGCGGGTTTGGGCGGGGGTCCGGCATGTGGGACGGGTGCTGGACGGGGTGCGGGGGCTCGGGATGGTGAGCCCACCCCGTGTATATGGGGGACGTGGGGACGCCGAAGGAGGTCACCCTCCACCCAGGTCACCGTCCGCCCAGGTCACCGTCCACCCTGTGAGCCGGTGGTCGCGGAGATCAGCCGCCGGCGTGACCGGCCCGCTCGGTCTCCCCGCTCCCGAGGACGCCGCCGACCAGCGGGGTGTCCCCCTCCCCCGGCTCCCGCCCCTCCCGACTGCAGCCACTCTCCATCAACTGCCGTACCAGACGTACGAGTTCGGCGGGTTCGAAGGGCTTGGCGAGAAAGGCGTCGACGCCGGCGTCAAGGCCGCTGTCGACCTCGTGCTGCGTACAGGCGCTGACGATGGCGAGGGGAAGATGAGCTGTCCTGGGGTCGGAACGCAGCTGTGCGGCGGTCCGCAGCCCGTCCAGCCGGGGCATGACCACATCGAGGGTCACGACATCGGGCCGCACCTGATGAACAACATCCAGACACTCGACACCATCGGCCGCGGTCACGACCTCGAGACCCTCCAGCTCGAGATTGACCCTGATCAACTGCCGGATGACCTTGTTGTCGTCCACAACAAGCACCCGACCCGACGCGCCTGGCACAACTCGAGAGTAGGTGCGGACCGGCCACCGCGTCCGCGTTTTCCCCACTTCCACCCCCACGCAGGGGACCCCCGCCCGCGAACCGACCCCGCGAAACCCGTTCCTGATCACCCCGAGGGAGCTGGTAGTGTTCTACCCGTCGCCAGGAGCCACCAGCTCCACACCGACACGCCCCCGTAGCTCAGGGGATAGAGCAACGGCCTCCGGAGCCGTGTGCGCAGGTTCGAATCCTGCCGGGGGCACCTTGCATGAGGTGCCCAAAGACCCCGTCACCAGCGGAAACGCTGAGGCCGGGGTCTTCGCGTATCTACAACCTTGCGCAGCCGTATGCCGCCCTGAGCGGCTCTGTGCCGGCGCCTGTGGACTATTCGTGGACAGGATCTTGCAGCGTCGCCCCAGGTCAGACCAGCCGTTTCACTGACCTTCGTCATCCGGCGTCAGGCCACTCCTCGGGAGGGCTCGGCGGCTCAGGTTCGTTCAGCCGCTCGGCCTGCCGCGCGTTCTCCCCTCGCAGGCTCGTCAACCACGGCCACAGGTCGGGCAGAGCTTGTTCGGGGCAGGCCAGACGATGCTCGATACGGCACCGCTGGAACGGGTCGGGAGGACAGACGCCGTACACCGTCACCCGCCCGTCGGACGTCTCGATCCACCGGTACTCCGCCGGCACCACGTGGGCGAGCGGAGCCATGTCCGGCTCCAACAGCACCCAGTCGTGTTCGATCGTCGCCACCCGTTCCTGTGGCAGACCGCAGTACGGGCACAGCATCCATGCCCCGCCCAGCCTGCGCGTCGACTTCCTTGAAGCCCCCATACAGCGAGGGTCAGCACTCCGCCCGTCCGTGCGTAGAGGCGAACCGGACGGGACTCCTGGGGCGCCCGTCCATCAGCGAGAGAGAAATCGACGCGACAGGTGCATCCAACAACCAGCGGCTTAGGAAGGGCGGCCAGTACACGACGAAGCCCCCAACCCATAAAGGCTGAGGGCTGTTCGCCGAGCGGCCCTCTTACTCGTACTCGCTCAGGAGATCTTCAATCTTGCGGTTGGCAATCTCCTGGCGCCCGTCGATGCATTTCGCATAGCGGCCGAGCAAGACCTCAACACTGTTGCCCGCCCGTTCGGCCACCTCGGTGGGGTCCACGCCGGAGTTGAGCCACGTCGATAAGGCTGAATGCCGGAGGTCGTACGGCCGGGCGGCGAGCGGCGAGGCAACCGCGGCCGGCGAGAGGGCCAGCGTCCGAGCCTCTTGCCACACGCGGTAGTACGTCGACGAGCCGACCACTCCCCCGCGCTCGTTCGTGAACAGCCGTCCGTCCTCGGCAGTGCCGAAGGTGTCGAGATGCTGCTTCAAGATGACGACGAGTTGAGGCGGTATTGGAACAAGCCGAACCTCTTCTGCAGGGCGATTCTTGAGACCGCGGTCGTCGTGAGTCTCGCCCGAGTCCGTCCACTGCTTTCCGACGCTGGGCCGCGTTCGGTTCAAAAGCGCGGTACCCCAGCCGTGTTGTGGCAGCTTCAGGTCCGCCTCGGTGAGCGCCACTGCCTCAGCCGGCCGGAAGGCTCCGTAGTACATGCAGGCGAACAGGCCTACGAGCCGACGACCGCGCGCCCGACCGTACCCGCCGACGTACGACACGGCCGTCAGCAGTGCACGTGCCTGCTCGGGGTTGGCGACCACGCGCGGGTCGACCTCACCGGCAACTTTTGGCTTCTTCCACCGAATCCGGGCCACCGGATTCTCTTTGAACTCCCCGAGGTCCACCGCGTAGTGCAGGGCATTGACCAGCGTTCGACGCTTACGCCGGACGGTTTCCGCGGCTGCAGCGGTCCCGTCGAGCTTCAGCCTCAGCGAGTCCAGGACCGCCCTTGCGAGGGCGGCATCATCGAAGTCCGCCAAGGGCCGCGAAGCTTTCGAGACCCAGCTCAGTGTGTTCGCTACGTCATCGGGCAACTCACGCTCATCAGGCCCGGGCAGGACAAACGCCCAGTTGCGGAGCGTCTTCCTGATCAGTTCTTCGGACGGCTGTCCCGGCCGGTCGTCCAAGAGAGCCATGGTCACCGTCGTCAGCGACTCATTGATCCCACTGCGCGTATTGGGAGCAGCATGGGGCCACTTCATAGCGAGGTACCGCAGAGCGAAGGCGTACCAGCTCATCGAGGCCGCTCTTTCGACCATCGAGTCAGGCAACCCGCTGACCGTGTCGAACCCCTCACCACAGTGCGCGGCCTGAAGCAGTTTGGATCGGTAGTGATCCGCCAGCCCTTTGGTTCGAAACTGCTCCGAGAACACGCTTCCTGCGACGATCCACCGAACGTCGTAGGACGGCTTCTTCGTGTTCCGCTTACGAACGCCCCACACCTTCACATCGAGAGACTTCACGCCGCTGCCTCCAGCTGCCGCAGCCAGGTGGTGAAGTCGCTCCGCCATACCCTGAGCTCTCCATTGGGCAGCTTGAACGCGGTCGGTCCATATCCCAATTCGCGCCACCGGTAGAACGTTCGGCGAGACACCCCACCCAGCTCGTCCAAGACCTGGCGGACGGTCATCAGTTCGTCTCGCTGCGAGTTCATGTCGGTTCTCCTTCCGTACCAAGGGCGGGTTCGAGGGACGCGGACAGCCACGCTTCGACCGCCGAGAGGCCGGTCCCGGCGAAGGCCCAGTGCGCGAGGACGTACGTCGTCTCGGGCTCGCTCTCGGGCTGTCCGGCCGCGGCTTGAGCACGGCGCCATTCGGCGCGGGCGGTGCGGAGGGCGCCGAGGGTGGTCGAGTAGCGGCGGGACTTGGTGGAGAAGTGGCCGCGGAAGCCGAGCATGTGAGCCCAGGCCCGGAGCCGGAGATCTTCTAACTCCTTGCGTGCGCCGAGCGTCCAGGCCGTTCGGATCAGCCGGCGGGCGTGCTCGCTGATGTCGAGCTGAGCGAGTTCGGCGAGGAACTTCAGCGGGCGGTCGAGAGCTCCCGTCGCGGTCTCGGCACCCTTGGTGGCGTACTTGGCGATGTACGAGGCCACGGCCCGCTCGGTCAGCTCCTGGCCGCCGTCGAAGTCGGCGCTGCGGATGGTGCGTACGTCGAGCTGACGGCCGAAGGTGAAGGCGTGCGGGCGGCCGTCGATGACCGGCCCGTCCACGCGGACGTTGGCAACGGCGGCTCGTATGGCGTCGGTGAGCAGCTCGGCGGTGGCCCAGGCCGGAGGCGGGGTGTCGCCGCCCTCGGGGCCGTCGATGCGGATGACTGCGTGGAAGTGGACGGCGCCGCGCTTCTGGTACTCGGCGACTTTGGCGAAGGACACCCGGCCGTACTGGCGGAACGCGCGCTGTGAGACTCCCCCGCGCTTGGCGACTTCCCGGCGCAGGTAGGTGGAGAAGCGGCGCCAGAGTGGACCGGCGTGCGCGTTCCAGAGGACAGCGGCTTCGTAGTCGTAGGTGTCAGGGTTGAGCGGGGTTCCGAGGATGTCGTCGTCCTGGTCGTGGCGGGCACCGCAGCGGCAGGCGCGTCCGCTGGAAGGGCGGTTGTGGACCGGGCCGAAGCTCGGAGCGGTGAAGGTGGCGAAGACGCGGGGGTGGGTGGCGACGCGTTCCGGGGTGCCTTTGCCGCCGCGCAGTCCGGAGGTGATCAGGTGGAAGGTGTCGCGGCGGTAGACCTCGGCGCAGGCCTGGCAGCGGGTCGCACGGCGGTTGTTGCACCGCACCAGGAGGTGGCCGGCGGGGAGGTCGGAGGAGTCGAGGCGGTGGAGGGCGTTGCCAATCTCGCCGGTCCGGGTGTTCACGTCGTACTCGGTGCGGTGGCCGTCGAGGCGGATGGGGTGGGTGCAGCCGCCGAGGCTGGAGAGTTGCCGCAGCAGGCCCGGCATGGTGCCGAGCGCGGCCAGGTCTCCGAGTTCGGTCAGTGGAGGCGGCGTGGCGCGGGTGATGATGGCTTTCTCCTTCTGGCTTCGGTCAGGAGGGGTAGGGCCCCCGGGGCGGCGGATGCTTGGCGGTATCGAGGCCGTCCCGGGGGTCTGTTGTTCAGCGGCGGGTGTGGTGGTCGCGGAGCATGGAGCGCAGGACGACGGCGGCGATGGCCACGGAGATGGCCGTTATGGCGACGGCCGCCAGGAGCGCGGTAAGGACCACGCCGCCCACGAGCAGGGCGGCGACCGCCTCGTTGTCGATGGAGATCGGCGGAAGCGAACGCCGCACGGGCGTCGGGTCGGCCGGGGTGTGCGTGTGCGAGGACGGCGGAGTGGGGCTGTCCGGGTACTTGGGCAGGAACACGGCAGGGCTCTCCTTATCTACTCGTCTAGTTGTGTGAGCCGTTTATGACGTCCACTCCGGAGCGCGTGCCGGAGTCGATGGCGGGTGCCAGGAAGGTGCGCGAGAGCAGGAAGCCAAAGAGGGCGATCACGACGACGATCCAGGTGCGGACGCCGAGGAACTTGACCGCTCCCCAGGCGATGAGGCCGAGGACGAGGACGAGCGGCAGGCTGACGGTCACGGTGGGCGGAGTCCTTTCAGCGGACGGGGCAGCGGTGGGTGCGGGCGGCGAGTTCGGCGGCGGCGCGGCTGTCGTAGTCGGCGGAGAAGTTGCAGCGCGGGGCCGTGCAGGCGGCGGTGTGCTTCTCGCGGCCGCGACCGTTGTAGGCGCTGGCCACCTGGACGGGGCCGATGCGGGTGACGTTGCGGAAGCGGCGGTTGGCGGTCATGGACGGTCTCCCTTTCGTTGATCGCTCACCCGACGAGGGCGAGGGCGTGTAGACAGGCGGCATGTCACGAGGAACACGAGGGCTGATCGCCTTCGGCGGGATCGCATCGATACTTGGGCTCGCATCCGCAGCAGGCCGGTGGTGGGCGGGCGCATCCTGGGCCAACGTGACCGCCATGTGCTGCTTCTCCGTGCTGCTCCTTTTGGCCACCGCAGGAATTCAGCGAGTGCGGCGGAAGAAGTAACACGTCCCGCCGAACTCCACCTCAGAGCTCCGCGGCGACGGCTTCTGCCATGGGTGCCGGGACACCGAGGCGGGCGCGCAGGGTCTGGATGTCGATGGGGGCGCCGGTGCGGGTGTGGTGTTCGGCAGCGACTTTGCGGGCGTGGTCGATGAGGGCGGCCGGGACCGGGACAGCAGGGCGCTTTGGTGCTGGCTCGACGGCCGGTCGAGGTGGCGTCTCGGGTGAGGCTTCGGGCGCGCCCTCCTGGTCCTCGATGACCTCGACATCGGTTTCTGCTGTCGTCGTCGGCGCAGAGTGCGCGAGCAGCGTTCCACCGAGGAACGCGACCGCAGGCCAGCCCGCAACGAGGATGCGGAGCCAGGCCGGCACCTGGTCCAGGTCGAGCAGTCCGGCGGTGGCGACGTTCGCGCCGAGGGAGGCAGCGAGCGCGATGACGAACCAGCACCAGCCGGCGGCTTTCGCGTCGCCGGAGCGCAGTCGGCGCCAGGCGGCGACGAGCAGCAAATCGACGGAGACCGGGTAGGCCCAGGCTTTCCATCCGTCCTGTCCGGCCGCCGAGGCAACGTCGTGGAGGTGTGCGAAGGACAGCGCTGCCGCGATGGCCGCTTGGACGAGCACCGCGTCGACACGGGCCAGTTGGGCGCGCATGCGGCGACTCCTTCCGGTTTCAGGCATGGGAGGGGCAGGGACATGGCGCGACGCAGTCACGCCGGCTGAGGAAGAGAAGGGCGCGGCTCAGTCGGTGAGCGGACGGGGCCGGACGACAGGGGCAGCCGGTGACTCGGCCGGCCGTACGGGTACGTCTGGCCGGAAGGGCTTGAGCGCGGGCAGGTCGGGGACCAGGTCCGCCGAGGCGTGGCAGATGTCCGCTGCGTCGGCGAGGGACAGGTACGGCGTGCGGATGCGGGACCAGCCGCCGGAGGTGTCGCCGGCCACGGCGAGGCCGGGGCGCTCGGGAGCGATAGCGCATGCGGCGGAGACCGCTTCCGGCGCGATGTCGCCGAGCGCCATCTTGGCGGAGGCTTCGTCGTTGACGCGGTGGCAGACGCGGCCGGTCAACTGGGCTCGCAGCATGGTCGCGCCCTTGCCCAGTTCGGCGCCGAAGCGCTGTCCGCAGACTTCCAGGTAGATGCCGGCGGCGCGGCCGAGCTGGGCGAGGCGGATGAGCTGGGTGACCATCTCGTCGCGCCGTTCCTCGTCCTTGCGTGAGGCGACCAGGAAGAGTTCGGCCACCTCATCGACGAACAGCACGACCGGCACGGGGCGTTCCTTGTCGGGCAGGCCCCAGATGTCGGAGGTGATCTCTTCGTCGGGTGTGCCCGGGGCGATGCCCTGCCGGGCCTTGATCAGGTCGTAGCGGTCCTCCATTTCCTTGACGAGCACGGGCAGGAGTTCGGCCGCCTGCTCCGAGTCGGTCGCCAGAGCGGAGAGGCGTGACGCGAACGGCGCCAGCTCCACGCCGCGTTTGCAGTCGATGCCGACGAGGGCGACGGGGTGCCGGGCGAGGCCGGCGACCAGGTGGCGTAAGTACATGGATTTGCCGGACAGCGTTGCTCCGAGGGTGAGTTGGTGCGGGATGGTCCGGTAGTCGCGTATGAAGGGTGTGGCGTCCTCCCGTAGGGCAACGGGCACCTTGAGGAAGCCGCCCCCGGCCTTCCGGGGCATCCGCACCCGCCGCAGGATGTCGAAGCCGACGAGCCGCAGTTCGACGACTCCCGGCTTGACCGTCGTGACGTACACGGCGTGAACGCCCCAGGCGTGCCGCAGGCGTTCGGCCGAGGCGGCGACGTCGGCGGGTTCCTGTCCCGGGGCGAGTCGCAGCCGAAGCCGCAGCCCGGTCGAGGTGGGCCGGATGATTCCCCGGCGGGGCGGTACGGGACGGACCTCGCGGCGGGTGGTGGCCTTGACCGCGAGGACCCGCAGTCGGGATGGTGCCACGGTCAGGCCGCAGGCTTCCATGACCGAGCCGTAGGAGCTGAGCAGCCGGGTGGTGGATATCGGCAGGCCGACCGTGGACCAGTACACGCCCGGGTGCTTGGCCCGGGTGTAGGCGGCCCCACCGCCGAGCGCGGCGACGGGACCACCCACCTCCAGAAGCGTCGTCAGGTCGGTCATCAGGCCGAGGCCCCGATGGCGGCCGGGAACGACGCGGGCGTCACGGCTGCGGAGCGGTAGGCGATGCCGTGCCGCTGCTGGCCGTTGAACACGCTCTCCCAGGGCCGGGCCACGAGCCCCGGCAGCGAGACGGGAGCTCCAAGGGCCAGGCCGTCGGAGACGCCGCTCTCGGGAACGGTGACCTTGATCAGGGACGACTCCCCTTCCTCGATGTAGACGACGCCGAGCGTCATGAGTGCCTCGCCGCTGACGGCGTCCTTTGCGATCTCGCCGGTCTGGCGGTCGCGGACTTTGGGCTCGGGTGCCTCGGTCAGCAGGATCGTCGCGGCCGAGGTCTCCACACGGATGGTGCGCAAGGTTTCTTCCTATCTACTCGTCTATACAAGGTACGGTCTTCGAACCCGATCTCCGGGAACGACAACCACCCTGCCACACAACTTGCCCACTCGTCTATACGAGTATGCCTGTTGGCGTGTACGAGTCCGAAGAAGTGGCCTCGCGCACCGCCGATCAGGTCGCCGGGAGCTGGTAGGAGAGGACGTAGGCGTCCGCAGCCATGACCGTGTCGCAGACCTCGACGGCCCGGCCCTCCGTGTCGTACGCCGTGCGGATCAGGTGGATCACAGGCACTCCGGAGGCCAGCAGGAGCGTCTTGACCTCGGAGGGCGAGGGCATCCGGGCGCGGATCTCCTCCTCAAAGTGGTCGAGGTGGTGGCCCAGCTCTTCGAGGCGGGCGTAGATGCCGCCGGGACCCGGGTTGGGTTCCGCGATCTGGGTGCCGCGCGCGATGTCGAGGGGGAGGTACGACGTGGCGAACTCAACCGGGCGCCCGTCGAGCAGGTACCGGCGCCGGCGGGCGAGTACGCGCCGTACGGACCCGAGCCGGGTGGAGATGTCCTGGCTGGCCTTCTCCTCCTTGACCTCAAGGCTGTCGACCTGCGGGTGACTGCCTGCGGCGTCGGCCTCGACGATGAACGCGGACTTGCCTTGTTCGCGGTGGCGCCGGGCGAACCGGTCGGAGGCGAGCCGCCGCACAGGTGGCCGTGGGCGCACGAACACGCCCTTGCCGTGCTCGGCGTGCACCAGGCCCTCGCCTTGGAGGACGGAGAAGGAGTTTCGAACCGTCATGCGGGATACGCCGTAATGCTCGACAAGTTCAGCTTCGGAAGGGAGCTTTTCCCCCTCCTTGAATCGCCCACGGTCGATGGCCTCGCGCAGCTGGTCGGCGATCTGGCGAAACACCGCACGATCGCTCGTGGGGTCCAGGGCACCGAGCAGGGACGGGAGTGAGGTCACGAGTACTCCTTTAGGTATCTAGACGAGTGGGCGAGTGTTGTTGCTACGGTGGAGAGCCTAGCCAGCCGAGAGGGCCGAGGAACGTGAGCACTGACCGTCCGCACTCTGTGAGCGTTGCCGGAGTCATCGTCGACGACCAGGGCCGTGCCCTTTTGATCAAGCGGCGGGACAACGGCAAGTGGGAGCCGCCAGGCGGAGTCCTCGAACGCGAGGAAACCATCCCCGAGGCCCTGCAACGCGAAGTCCTCGAAGAAACCGGCATCAAGATCGTGCTTCCCGCGACCCTCACCGGCGTCTACAAGAACATGACGGGACTGATCGTCTCTCTGGTCTTCCACTGCGAGGCCGCGGACGGCTCGCCCACCACCGGGGACGAGACCCGCGCACTGCGTTGGGCCACCCGTGAAGAAGTCACCGAACTCGCCGACGAGGCGTACGCAATCCGCGTCCTGGACGCACTCGACGCGGCATCCCCGCCGGCCATCCGCGCGCACGACGGCGTGAAACTCGTCTAGCCCGAACCCGCTGCACATGGCGGCCTACCAGCGTAAAGGAACTTGTATGCACGAGTATACGAGTGCAGCCCGGGTTTGGGGCCTCACTTGCCCAGGTTTCCCCGAAGAGGTCAGCAGAGCCCGCCGCTGGACACGCGACATCCTGCGCGGTTCCCCTTTAGCCGAAGACGCCGAACTGATCGTGAGCGAACTGAGCGCGAACGCGATCCTCCACACCGCCAGCGGACTGGAGTCAGGCAGCTTCCATCTGGCGCTTGCCGTGTCCTCGCAGGTGGTTGCCCTGTCGGTCACCGACAACGGAGGCGCCGGCGCCCCGAAGGTTGAGCACCAGGGCCAGGAGGCGGAGCACGGCCGAGGGCTGGGCATGGTCAGCGCGATCGCACACCGGGTCTTGGTCCACGACAGCGACGCCGGCCACACGGTCACCGCGGAACTCTTCACCGGGGCCCGCCCGGGAGGCCACCCGTGCTGATGGGCATGCCGCAGCGCGGCTACTGGTGCGAGTGCTGGACCGAAGACGTCACCGACGAGGAACCGCCAGAGCTCCGGGCGTGCTTCGACGCGTACTCGGCACCCCAGGCTGACAGATGGGTGGCGGTCGCACTCCGCACGATCTCACCGGCACTGGACGCCGATGCCTCCGACGAAGCCTGGGGATGGCTCTACGAGGGACGCATCCAGACCCGCCGCGCCCTCTTACGCATGCAGCCCTGCACAGTCTCAGTGACCCACGCCGACACACGCATCACCTGGACGATCCGCCCAGTCCTCTTCCTGCCGCTTGCACACCGCCAGGCCATCGAACTCCCAGCCTGTGCATACGACTTCAAGCCACAGCAGACCTACTGAGTTACAACTTTCTCTACTGGTTCAAGGCGGCTCGCTCCGCTCCCCGCGCGCGGCCCGGCCCCCGGCCGGGCCTGCGCTCCTGTCTCCGCCCCGCTCCAGCCCGGCCGGCGTCCGTGCCGCGCGCTACAGCAACCAGTCGCTTGCCGTCGAAGAAGGCCGCCTTCTAAACCCCTGCCACCTACTGTAGGCAGGTGCTCTGACGAACGTGCAGCGTTGCCTCAAGCCTTTCCTCCCAGTCGACTCGAATGTGTCGGCCGGTTAAAGCCTGACGCCCCCTCTCGCGCCTGGCCGCAACCATCCGTGCTCCTACGGCCAATTGACGTGCGAATCTTCCGTAGTCCAGCGTCCGTGTGCGCCGCAAGAGGGTCGGTGCGACGATGGTGGAGAGGGCCCCGAGCCGCGAAGCGGGCAGGCAGGCAGGCAGGGGTCTTGTTAGTCGCACGACATCCTCAATGCGGTCACTCATTTTCATCTAGCGAGGCTGGTCATGAATGACTTGAGTGGAAAGTGCCGCGAACTTTACGATTCCCTGGCAGCGATAGACCGAACCAGGGAACTCGGACGAAGTCTGCTAGATATTCATCGCGCACTTAGAGAACACTGGTCCGTGGTCTACATGCCGTGGTTCACGAAGCATAATGTCGAGCACGCCGAGAACGTAGCCAATATGGCTTTGAAATTGGCATCTAAGTTGGAAGTCGACAGTCAGGCACTCGACCTAGTCGATAAGTACCTTCTCTGCTCTGCAGCGCTTCTACACGATATCGGGATGAACGATCTCGCCAAATCGAAGAATTTGAGTGGCGAAATGACCGAGGAAGATTATGCAACCATTCGCAAGCAGCACGCAAAACGCTCGGGAGAAATGATAATATCCGATCGTTCAAAGTGGGGCCTGCCTGCGCTTGATTCGATCTTGGCTCAAACCGTCGGCCTGATCGCTCAAGCGCATGGAACCTCGGAATATGCTGAGACCATCCCTGCGCTTAAGGATTGCAAGACGGTAAAGGGAACCAACGTTAAAGCGCCAACCTTGGCAGCCATTCTACTTATGGCCGATGAGCTGGATTTGGATTACGAGCGCGCGGGTGACAAACCGGAGGCTCTCAACTCAGTTTCTGCGGCACATGACTTTAAGCATCGGTGCATCGGGTCTGCCGACATCGACCTCAGCAGCAGAGGTGAAGTAGAGATCATTTTGGAGCTCTCGATACCTGAGGAGCTCACCTCGGAAGACCGAGAAGCCATTGAGTCGTGGATAGTATCGAAGCTGCGGCGACAGATAAGCCTTGTCGAACCGCAGATCGGACAAGGGTTCCCAGGTCGCCCAGGAATAAGTCGCGCCATTAAGGTGGATTACCGCAACGTTCCCAATCAGGCCATGCCGTCTCGGGAGGCCCTCTCTATAATCCGCTCAGAAGCCGCCACTGACAGACTCATCGACCTGTCAGAATCCCTTGACTCGGCAAAAAAGGCCCTGCGTCAAGGCAGAAAACTCATTCTCCTAATTGGAGAGTGGGACCGGCTTGGGGGAGTTGATATTGATGGCAGAGAAGACCTTCTAGATGTTCTCGCCAAACAGCTTAGCGCTGACGGCACCCTTGTTCTCTCCAGTCGGAGGTTGGCCCTCAACAGTGCCGGCGAAGCATCAGATGTGCTTGAGGAGTGGGTAGAAGGCATTCCTGGCGGTAGGTACCGTTCACCAGCTCAAGCGCAACCCGAGGATACAAGACGCCGTAAGATCCTTGATCGACTTCTCCGAGGCGTCAGCGCTCTGCCCCGTGAAGCACACATTTTGCTCACCTTGTCATTCATTGAAGGAATGGATGACGACGTGAGGCGGTGGCTTTTGCAGGAGGCTCTCCCTGCCGTACAAGGCGCCGCACCTAGCAGCGCTCCCTTTGTGATTACAGCTTCTGGTCAGTTCATCGATGAAGCCGAATCACTGGAGCCCGTCATAATAGAGGTGGGAAACATCGATTTGAAAGAGGTGGAAGATTACCTAAAACAGTACGCACCAGGCCGGTGGACGAACGCGGTCTCTGGCGGAGGGCTCCGTTACAACAACTTCAAAAATATCGCTATCAACCTTGAAAAGGATCTACGAGGAGGGTGACGTGGAACGCAATATTCTGGACGCTTATGCATCCATCTTGAGCATTCCTCCAGTGTTCGACGAAGCGCTGGCCTTGGACTTTGGAACAAGTGCGCAATTCGACATCGCGCACGACACTACAGAGGCCGTGCGCCTTTTCGGGCAATTGAGACTCTGCGGCATTGTAGTTCGCGAGAACAATTTTTGCTGGAAGGTGGAAGAATCTTTCCGAAATGAGCTATTGCGACGCATCCAGAAAGAGTCACACCTGGACTACCAGAATGCCGTGAGGATATTCCTCGAACACGCGAATAATGGCTTCTCGGTCAAGATGAAAAGAGTGCTCGGTGAAAATGCTGCAGAAATAACAAGCAGAGTTTTGCGATTGGAGCTAAGCGACGCTGGCGAGGACTTCAATACTCTTGTGGAAATTGTCCAGGAGGGCGCCAGAAGGGGACGAGGGGCGGATGCCCGTTGCACTGTTAATCTTTTGAGCCAGCTTCCCTATCACCCGGATCGCGAGCGCCAAGAGAATTTCTTCGAGGCGCTTTGGTTGTGGCGCCACCACGACCGAATAGGAGCCAGGGACCACCTAGAGTGTGTTCTTGCCTATCCCCATCAGGACCTCGCTAGCGCCATATCAGCGCACTTGCTGGCTGTAATGGACATAGAACAGGGCAAAGAGCATTTGGCGATATCTCTATTGGAGAGATCCCTCTCGGATCTTGAATCCATCGACCACGAGCGGGGAAGGGCTCTTGTTCTCACGACAATGGGTCGCGCTCAGCGAGAGATAGCTACGCGGTGTCAAGCGCAAGCTGGAACTGACCCTAATAATAAGCGGGGCCACCTCAATGAGGCGGCGGAATATTTTTCTGCGGCCCACTCTAGTTTTGATGAAGCCACGCTCCTTGCAGGGAAGCTGAACGAATGGTCTAGCTTCAGTAAGGCTCGCCTTGAGCTTGCGGTCTCCTATGAAAGGGAAGGGAATTTGGACAAGGCTATTCAGATCGTAGAAGAAGCGCGGCAACGCACTCCATCAACGGATAGAGATCTGATCATAAGGGGATTGACCCAGCTAGGCAGCCTATATCGGAAACGTAACAAGTATGCCGCGGCTGCAAGTATCCTTGATGAAGCGCTCAGATTCACAGAAGGGGATCAGCCCAACTTTGAGATCGCAAAATTGCTGAATGTAATAGCAAGCGCTGAAAGAAAACAGGGAAATCTCGCCGCAGCGCGCCAGCATGCTGAAAGCAGCGTTTCATTGGGGCGTCGCCTTGGAAATGCCCGTCACACTGCTCATGCCCTGAGTAACCTGGCTGCCATAGTCGTCGATGATGCTGCTAGTGAGACGGACCTTTCCTTCGCTATTAAGTGTCTGGACGAATCGCAAGGATTCTTGCGGAGGTTGAACGACGTCCGAGGTTTGGGGATGGTAGCCGAAACGCGCGGTCGCATACAGCGCAAGGCGGGTGACCTAGAAAAGTCAAGACCGGACAACGGCCAAGGACGGGGACCGGCATAGGTCCGATTGTGTGCGGATCATCAGAACCTCGCCGACGTCACAACGCTGAGCGCCACGTGCCATAGCCGTGTCAGATGAAGAAGGGCAACCGCAGTCATCAAGGTGGCTAACGGGTGCATCCACCTACAACTCGGTTTCAAACGTAACAACCGGCGCGAGTGCACCACGGCCGCACCACAAGCGCAGTAGATCGAGCCGGGAACAGCGGGGCATCACGGTGAAAGCCACCGAGCCCAGAGGCCGTATCTCGACCATTCGTCCAGGTCAGCACCCATGCCGCCTTCAAACGATCGCAGCTCCTCACGCTGATGGCTCAGGCAGTGTGCTCACGGACTGGCCGTCCTAGCTTCCCGTGGTCGACGGCACCTCAACAGCGTGGCTGAGGCCAGCGGGAGTGCAGCGAGGCACACGCGCGCCTGCTCGGTCGGCAAGCCCGCCATCGTGGCTGACTGTCGTCGGTTGAGGTGCAGACGACCTGAGTCAACGATGCACCGTGGTCGGGCTGAGGTGACGTCCCTTACGTGATTCTGGGATGTGGAAGGGGAATGCAGCCCTGTGGCGGAGGAAGGCCAGGGGAGGGGCAAACAGGTGGCGCAACGGGGCAGCGGCCGAGGCAACGACTACCAGCGGCAGCAGCAAGCTTCAAGACGTGCCCAGGAGCAACGGGCACGACAAGCGGAGCGGGAACGCAAGACCGCTGAGACGGCCAGCAAGCGGCAGGAGCGCGAGCGGAAGGCCGCGTATCAGGAGCAGCAGGCCGAGCAGGCGCAGGTGCGAACAATCGGAGTCGAGCACGAGGTCGAGCAGCTCGGGCAGTTGCTCCGCGACGCGTTGGTGGGCGATCCGCCGACGACCTTTGAGCGCCGGCGGAGGACTCACACGCCGAAGAAGTTAGACGAGCGTCCGTGGTCTCGTCCGGAGCCTTCACCGCGCTGGGAGGAGTTCGCACCACCGGAGCCTGGTGGTCTGGCCGCTGTCCTGGGTCTTGGCAGGAAGCGCCACGAAGCTGAGGTTGCCGAAGCACGTGCGCGGTTCGGCGAGGCACAAGAGCGCCACAGGCGAGCCGAGGAGAAGCGGCTGGCAACGCTGGAGCGGAAGCGCGCCGAGCACCTCCAGGCCGAAACGCAAGCCCTCGACGAGGTGGCGACCTTCAACGGGAAGTTGGACGAGGAGCGCGAGGCGTACAGGGCCGGGGAGCCCGCGGCGGTCGAGGCCCACCTGGGGGCTGTCCTGGATGCGTCGGAGTATCCATTGGGCTTCCCCAACGAGCATCGGATCGCCTTCCGTCCTGCTACTGGTGACGTACTCGTTGAGATCCACTTGCCGCCTGAGGCGATCGTTCCCACCGCGCGGGGCTACCGGTACGTGAAGAACCGAGACGAGACCACCGTGCTGCCCCGTCGGGAGAAGGAGCGCAAGGAGATCTACGCCTCCGTCCTGGCCCAAGTCGCCCTGAGGACAGTCCACGAGGTCCTGACGAGCGATCCAGACCGGATCGTCAACGGCGTGATCCTGAACGGCCATGTGAGAACCGTCGACCGGGCCACCGGTCAGGAGGTCTCACCCTGCCTGGTGACGCTCAGCGCCAGCAGGGAGCAGTTCGGGAAGCTCCGTCTCAGTCAGGTCGATCCAGCGCAGTGCCTCAGGGGACTCAACGCTCTGGTGTCTCCCAACCCCTACGATCTCGAACCGATCCGCCCCATCGTCGAATTCGACCTGTCGAAGTACCGGCTCATGGACAGCATGGATGTAGTCGCCGGCCTGGACAGCAGGCCCGTACTGGTGAAGCTGACGCCCACCGAGTTCGAGCACCTACTGACCTTTTCGGATTGGCTTCGGATGGTCTGCGGTGAGGGTCAGTCCGGTCTCGGTGAGGCAACTGTCGATGAGTTCGGGATGGCGCTGGAG
>NZ_JBEXEA010000025.1:0-120629 GCF_040606035.1 Streptomyces sp. NPDC005483 | reverse complement strand
GAGGCCGCGAGACCCTACCGCTGGACCTACGAAGGCACCCCACTGAAGACAACTTGATCAACACCCCTCCACGAACTTCTGCGGAGCGGCACTAGTGCTGCGAGCCCGACAGCTGGAGTCCGATCACCCCTATGATCACCAGGCTGATCGAGACGATCTTCAGCGTCGACACCAGGTCGTCGAGGAAGATCATCCCGTAGATGGCGGTGCCCGCCGCGCCGATGCCCGTCCACACGGCGTAGGCGGGGCCGACGTCCAGCTTTCTCAGCGACAGGGTCAGCAGGCCGAAGCTGCCGAGGGCGAAGATGCAGAACGCGACGGTGGGCCACAGCCGGGTGAAACCGTGGGAGAGCTTCAGACACACGGCGAAACCGGTCTCCAGCAACCCGGCCACCACCACCAGCAGCCACGCCATGTGCTGTCCTCCCGTATGTCCGGCCGCATGCCCGGCTCGGTGCGATTATGCACTTACCGAACTCGCCTACAGCCAAACAACGCGGAGGTCAGTCCCCTCCGGCGCCCTTGCTCAGTCGCCCTCCGTGCGCTCCCGCGTGGAGAGCAGCCGCCGCAGGGAGTACAGCCGGGCCGGGTCGGCGTGGCCCTCGGCCACCCACGCGTCCAGCGCGCAGTCCGGCTCGTCGTGACTGCACGCGCGCGGGCAGTTCTCGGTTCCCGGTTCCAGGTCGGGGAACGCGTGGATCACCCGGGACGGGTCCACGTGGTGCAGCCCGAACGACCGTAGGCCCGGGGTGTCGATCACCCAGCCGTCGTCGCCCGCCAGCGGAAGCGCCAGGGCCGACGTCGTGGTGTGGCGGCCGCGGCCGGTCACCGCGTTCACATGGCCGGTCAGACGCCTGCGGTCCTCCGGGACCAGCGCGTTGACCAGGGTCGTCTTGCCGACGCCCGAGTGGCCGACGAACGCCGTGATCTTGCCGTCGAGCTGTGCGCGCACCCGGTCCGACGCGTCGCCGTTCTCCAGCTCCTCGCGGTTGGTGACGACGTACGGGATGTCCAGGTCGCCGTAGAGCTCCAGGAGTTTGTCCGGCGGGGCGAGGTCCGACTTGGTCATCACCAGGAGCGGGGTGAGGCCGCCGTCGAAGGCCGCCACCAGGCAGCGGTCGATGAGGCGGGGGCGGGGTTCCGGGTCGGCGAGGGCCGTGACGATGGCGAGCTGGTCGGCGTTGGCGACGACCACCCGCTCGTAGGGGTCGTCGTCGTCGGCGGTCCGGCGCAGGACCGAGGTGCGCTCCTCGATGCGGACGATCCGCGCGAGGGTGTCCTTCTGGCCGGACAGGTCGCCGACGAGGGCCACCCGGTCGCCGACGATCGCCGCCTTGCGGCCCAGTTCGCGGGCCTTCATCGCCATCACGATCCGGTCGTCGACGAGGACGGTCAGGCGGCCCCGGTCGACGGTGAGGACCATGCCCCAGGAGGCGTCCTCGTGCTTGGGCCGGATATGGGTGCGCGGCCGGTTGCCCTTGCGGTTCGGGCGGCTGCGGATGTCGTCCTCGTCGGTGTGCTTGCCGTAGCGGCGCATGGCGGTGGTCCCCTACGCCTTCTGGCTCCCGAGCATCCCGCTCCACATGTCCGGGAAGTCCGGCAGGGTCTTGGCCGTCGTCGCGACGTTCTCGATCTGCACGCCCTCGACCGCGAGGCCGATGATCGCGCCTGCCGTGGCCATGCGGTGGTCCTCGTAGGTGTGGAAGATCCCGCCGTGCAGGCGGCGCGGGCGGATGTGCAGGCCGTCGGCCGTCTCGGTGACGTCACCGCCGAGTTCGTTGATCTCCTTGGTGAGCGCGGCCAGCCGGTCCGTCTCGTGCAGGCGCAGATGGGCCACCCCGCGCAGGGTGGAGGGGGAGTCCGCGAGGGCCGCCACGGCAGCGATGCCGGGGGTCAGCTCGCCGACCTCGCCGAGGTCGACATCGATGCCGTGGATCGCACCCGAACCGGTGAACACCAGGCCGTACTCGGTGAGTTCGCAGGCCCCGCCCATCTCGGTGAAGATCTCGCGCAGCCGGTCACCGGGCTGGGTGGTGCGGGCCGGCCAGTCCGGGATCACGACCTTGCCGCCGGTCACCAGGGCCGCCGCCAGGAACGGCTGGGCGTTGGACAGGTCGGGCTCGACGGTCAGGTCGCGGCCCAGCAGGGCGCCCGGCGTGACCCGCCAGACGTTCGGCTCACCGCCCGACTCCGGGGTGTCCACCTGGGCGCCCACCGCGCGCAGCATGTCCACGGTCATCCGGATGTGCGGCATCGAGGGCAGGGCGGAACCCACGTGCCGGACCTCGACGCCCTGGTTGAAGCGCGGGCCGGAGAGCAGGAGCGCCGACACGAACTGGGACGAGGAGGACGCGTCGATCTCGACCGGCCCGCCGTCCAGGGCGCCCCCGCCGTGCACCGTGAGCGGCAGCGCGCCGCGGCCGTCGTCCTCGATGCGGGCGCCGAGGACGCGCAGGGCGTCGATCACACCGTGCAGCGGGCGTTCGTGCGACCTCGGGTCGCCGTCGAAGCGGATCTCGCCGTCGGCGAGCGCGGCGACGGGCGGGAGGAAGCGCATGACGGTGCCGGCGTTGCCGACGTCCACCGTGGCGGGGCCGCGCAGGCCGGCGGGCAGGACGCGCCAGGTCTCGCCGGTGCCGTCGGGGCCGACCCCTTCCTCGATGCCCACGCCCATCTCGCGCAGGGCTGCCGCCATCAGGAGGGTGTCGCGGGAGCGGAGGGGGCGGCGCAGCCAGCCCGGCTCGCTGGCGAGGGCCGCCAGTACGAGGGCTCGGTTGGTGACTGACTTCGACCCCGGTACGTGGACCGTCGCGTCGACGGCTGCGCTCGCGTGGGGGGCGGGCCAGAGGGCGGTGTCTGAGGGGTTCGAAGCCATGGGTTCACTTTAGTAGGGGGCCGGGTGTCGGGTGCCGCGCCGTCGTGGCTGGTCGCGCCCCCGCGTCACACCTCCAACATCCACCTGCCGCCGCCTATCAGCGAGCACAGGCTCACCGCGTGGAACAGGAACAACCACAGGCCCGCCGGTACATGCGTCAGCCGGGACAACTGGTCCGCGTCCGAGTCGCCTGCCCCGCCCCTGGCCCGCTTCGCCTGTAGCTCGAAAGCGGGACGCACCCCGCCAAGGAGCAGGAACCACACCACCGCGTACGCGAACGCCGCCTGCACCTGCGGTCCGGCGAGCCAGGACACCACCACGAACGTCCCGCCGGTGAGCACCACCGTCAGCGCCCCGTACGCGTTGCGGATCATCACCAGCATCGCCACCAGCAGGGCCGTCGCCGCCCACAGCAGCAGGGTGATGCGGCCGGCGGCGAGGAGGGCGGCGCCGCCCAGGCCGAGCAGCGGGGGAGCGGTGTAACCGGCCGCGGCGGTGAGGATCATGCCGATGCCGTGCGGCTTGCCCCGGCTGACCGTGAGCCCGCTGGTGTCGGAGTGCAGCCGTATACCGGTGAGCTGACGTCCGGTCAGCAGGGCGACCAGACCGTGGCCGCCCTCGTGGGCGATGGTGATGGCGTTGCGAGAGAGCCGCCACAGCGTATGGGGGACCACTATGGCGAGCGCCGCCCCCATGGTCGCCAGCACCACCCACAGATCGGGGTCGGGTTGCAGTCCGGTGAGCCGGTCCCAGAGGTCGGGCAGCGCGGTCGATGCGGTGCTGTCCATGTTTCCCGGTGGCTCCCTCTCGTCGTACGGAGTCTGGCAGTGTGGCACGTATGTGCGGACGGTATGCAGCCAGTCGTGGGCCCGAGGATCTCGCAGGAACCTTTGAGATCGAGAAGTGGGAACCCGCGGAATCCCTGGAGCCCGACTACAACGTGGCCCCGACCAAGGAGGTCTACGCCGTCCTTGACCGTCCTCTTAAGGACGTGGACGACCCGCGACCGGTTCGGCAGCTGCGGAAGCTCAAGTGGGGCCTGGTCCCGAGCTGGTCGAAGACGCCCGAGGGCGCGGCACGGATGATCAACGCGCGCGCGGAGACCGTCCACGAGAAGCCGTCGTACAAGCGGGCCTTCGCCACCCGCCGCTGCATCATCCCGGCCGACGGCTACTACGAGTGGGTCACCGGCTCCGGCGAGCGGGACCTGGAGGTCGAGGGCAGGAAGAAGCGGCCGCGCAAGCAGCCCTACTTCGTGCTGCCCGCCGACGGTTCGGTGTTCGCGATGGCCGGGCTCTACGAGTTCTGGCGGGACAGGACCCTGCCCGACGACCACCCGCAGGCCTGGTGGGCCACCTGCTCCGTGATCACCACCGAGGCGGAGACGGGACCGCTGGGTGTCTCCCCGGCCGACGGCCCGCGCTCCCTCGCCGCCATCCACCCCCGGATGCCGCTCATGCTGACCCCGGACCGCTGGGACACCTGGCTCGACCCGTCCCGCACGGACGTGGAGGACCTGCGCTCGCTGCTTGCGGCCCCGCCCGAGGGGCTCATGCGCGCCTACCCGGTCTCCACCGCCGTCAGCAACGTCCGCAACAACGGCCCGGAGCTGCTGAAGGAGCTGGACGGGCCGGAAGAGGGCACCCTCTTCTAGCCTTCAGGTGTGAAGACCGAGACCATCAGCACCGAGACCGGGGACGCCCGCATCACCTGGCACCCCGCGAAGCAGCCACGGCTCGTGCTGGCCGTCAGCCATGGCGCCGGCGGCGGCATCGAGGCGCGGGACCTCCAGGCGCTGGCCCGGGTGCTCCCCGTTCATGGGGTGACCGTCGCCCTCGTCGAGCAGCCCTGGCGGGTGGCCGGCAAGAAGCTCGCGCCCGCGCCGAAGACGCTGGACGTGGGATGGCGGGGCATCTGGCCCGCTCTCGTGCGGCCCGGCCTGCCGGTGATCTCCGGCGGCCGCAGCGCGGGGGCCCGGGTCGCCTGCCGTACGGCCGTGGAGCTGGGCGCCGCCGGGGTCCTCGCCCTGAGCTTCCCGCTGCACCCGCCCGGCAGGCCGGAGAAGTCGCGCGCCGGCGAGTTGCTCGGATCCGGGGTGCCCACCCTGGTCGTCCAGGGCGGCAACGACCCGTTCGGGAAGCCGGAGGAGTTCCCGGAGGGCTCCTTCGAACTGGCCGAGGTGCCCTACGGCGATCACGGCTTCGCCGTACCGAAGCGGGCGGAGGTCACCCAGGACGAGGCCGTGACGGTCATCACGGACGCGGTCGTGAAGTGGGTCGGGTCACTGGGGTGAAAGCCCGGGAATGTTGAGCCGCGGACCTCTGTTGAGGCGGACAGAAGCGCTGAGGAACAGCGCAGACCGTCGTAGGAGAGGAAGTCAGCCGCATGGGTTCGACCTTCTGCCCGAGCCGTAGCAGCCGCGCTGACCTGGACTGGACGGTGCTGCATGCGGCCAAGACCACGCCCATTCGAGGGGCGGCGGGGACGGGTAGTCGTCTATCCTCCAATTCCGGTGGCACCGGTTTCGTTGCTGCCCGGAATCTTGAGGAGGTGGGTCCGGTCACTGGGATCGACGCAGGGACCGACAACGGCCAGGCGGAGCAGCCCGAGGGCCAGGGCGCGAGCACGGAGTCCACTGCGGAGCGCACCGCGCGCTTCGAGCGGGACGCGCTCGAATTCCTCGACCAGATGTACTCGGCCGCCCTGCGCATGACGCGCAACCCGGCCGACGCCGAAGACCTGGTGCAGGAGACGTACGCCAAGGCGTACGCGTCCTTCCACCAGTTCCGTGAGGGGACCAACCTCAAGGCGTGGCTGTACCGGATCCTCACCAACACGTTCATCAACTCGTACCGCAAGAAGCAGCGCGAACCCCAGCGCTCCGCGGCCGAGGAGATCGAGGACTGGCAGCTCGCCCGGGCCGAGTCGCACATGTCGACCGGTCTGCGCTCCGCCGAGTCGCAGGCGCTCGACCACCTGCCCGACTCGGACGTGAAGGAAGCGCTGCAGGCGATCCCCGAGGAATTCCGTATCGCCGTCTATCTCGCTGACGTAGAGGGCTTTGCGTACAAGGAGATCGCGGACATCATGGGGACACCCATCGGTACGGTGATGTCCCGCCTGCACCGCGGACGCCGTCAACTGCGCGGCATGTTGGAGGACTACGCGCGCGAGCGCGGGCTCGTCCCGGCCGGTGCCGGGGAGTCGGACGAAGCGAAAGGCTCGGGCTCATGAGCTGCGGAGAGCCGCACGAGACGGACTGCAGTGAGGTACTCGATCATCTCTACGAGTTCCTCGACAGTGAGATGCCGGACGTCGATCGCGCCAAGTTCAAGCAGCACTTCAACGAGTGCTCGCCGTGCCTGGAGAAGTACGGTCTCGAAGAGGCCGTGAAGAAGCTCGTCAAGCGGTGCTGCGGTCACGACGACGTGCCGACCGACCTGCGCGCCAAGGTCCTGGGGCGGCTCGACCTGATCCGCTCGGGACAGACCGTGCCCGAGCACGACGTGACGGCTTCGCAGGAGTCCTGAGCGGTGAACGTCCGGTCGCCGTTCACTCGAACGTGCTAATCGGCAGGTGATCGCCCCGCACCGCCCCCTACGCCGTCCTAGGCTCCTCGCAGCTGTGCGGACTGGGGCTGGAGGGGCGACATGGAGGCGGTGCCGGCCCGCGCGCGTGCGTACGTCGCCTGTGTCGCCGTAGCCGCACTGCTCTGTCTCCTGCCGCTGCCGGCCGTCCGCACTCCCTGGTGGGCGCTCGCCCTGCTCACCGCGGTGTACGCCGGATGCGAGCAGGCCGCCGCGCGGTGGCGGTTCGCCGGCACCTTCCATCCCGTCCTGCTCGCCGGCGCCTTTCTGCTGCCGCCCCCGGCCGCCGCCCTCGTGGCCCTGCCGGGGGCGCTGCTGTCCCCGGTCGAGCGGCGCCCGCGGGGCCTGCGCCGGATCTGGCGGGCCGCGCAGCTCGCGGTGAGCGTGTGGGCGGCCGCGCGGGTGCACGGGGCGCTGGGCGGCCGGGACGCGGTCGTGGCCGCCGACTTCCCGTACGCGCTCGTCCCGGCCGGGGCCGCGGTGCTCGCCTTCTGCCTGGTGCTGAGCCTGCTGGACGGCGGAATCCTGGCGCTCGCCGAGAGAGTCCCGGTACGGCGGGCCTGGCGCGGCCTGTTCCTCCGCTCCCTCGCCCCCGTCGCCGTCCACGGACTGGCCGGGCTGATGATGGCCGTGCTGTGGCGCAGTCCCTACGGTCCCGTCGCCGCGTTGCTCGTGCTGCTGCCGATGTTCGTGTCGTGGTGGGTGTTCGCGCAGTACCACCGGGAGCGGGCGGCGCATCAGGCCACCATCCGGGCGCTGGTGCAGGCCGTCGACATCAAGGACGAGTACACGCGCGGGCACAGCGAGCGGGTCGGGCAGGCGTCGATGATGATCGCGCGGGAGCTCGGCATGGACGACGCCCGGACCGAGGTGCTGCGGTTCGCCGGGATTTTGCACGACGTGGGCAAGCTCGGCGTGCCGACCCGGCTGCTCAGGAAGGACGGGCCGCTGACCCCGGAGGAGCGGCGGGTCATCGAGCTGCATCCGGAGTACGGACACGAGATGGTCCGGGGCATCTCCTTCCTCGGGGAGGCCCGGGCCGCCGTGCTGCACCACCATGAGCGGCTGGACGGGAGCGGATACCCGTACGGACTGATGGGGGGTCAGATCCCGGAGTCCGCACGGGTGGTGGCCGTGGCCGACGCCTTCGACGCGATGACGTCCACCCGCTCCTACCGGCGGGCCCGGCCGGTCGGGGCCGCGCTGGAGGAGCTGGAGCGGTGCGCGGGCAGCCAGTTCGACCCACGGATGGTGACGGCCCTCGTCCGCGCCCTGTCCCGGCACGGCTGGCATCCGGCGGTCACCGCCGACGAGGCGGACGAGGCCGGCGTGCCACCTCCCCGGTCCAGCACCGCGGGGCGGCCCGGGGTACGCCGGTGAGCGCGCCCGGGACGCTCCGCCGGCCGCCGCTCCTCACCCTCGTCCACACCTGCGCCGCCTTCGTCGCTCTCGGCTCCCTCTCCTGCGTCCTGTGGAGCGGTCTCGAGGAGCGCGGCACCGCCCTCGCCTTCGGCGTGCTGATCACCGTCGGCGAGCTCAACCGGCGCAGCGGCCCCCACGTCAGGGAGGCCGCGCCGCTCGGTGCCGCCGGAGCGCTGTCGTACGCCCTGCTCGGCGAGAACGCCGGCGCGCCCACGCATCACGGCGCCGCGCAGGCCGCCACCGTCGTCCTCGCCGCCTCCCTCGTCGGCAGCGTCCCGCACGTCGGACGCGGGCAGGGCCCCACCGCCGACCAGCTCGCCCGCCGCGTCCTCAGCGTCGGTTTCGCCGCCGTGTGCTTCCAACCCCTCTACAACCAGGGGACGTTCGCGCAGTGGGGCGGCCCCGCCTACGCCCTGCTCCTGCTCGCCCTGCTCTCGCTCACCGCGCTGTGCGACGCCGTGCTCGCGGCCGCCCTGGCGCACTCCCGCACCCGCTGGCCCTTCGGCCCGCTGCTCCGGGACGAGCTGCGGGCCCTGCTCGGCATCGGATCCGCCGTCGTCGCCACCGGGGCCGTGATGGCTCTCGCGGTGGCCGTCGCGGGACTGTGGGCGCTGCCCGTCTTCTCGGTGCCGTTGCTCCTCACCCAGCTCTCCGTCCGGCGGTATGCCGCCGTCCGCTCCACCTACCGCCAGACCATCGCCTCCCTCGCCCGCGCCACCGAGATAGCCGGGTACACGCCCGCCGGGCACGCCCGCAGGGTCGCCGCGCTCAGCCGGGAGGTCGGGCGTGACCTGGGGATGTCCCGGCCCGAGCTCACCGTCCTGGAGTACGCCGCCCTCATGCACGACATCGGCCAGCTGAGCCTGGTCGACCCGGTGCCCGCGGGCGCCACCGCCGCCCTGCCCCTCGCCGAACAGCGCCGCATCGCGCTCCTCGGCGGGGCCGTCGTACGGCAGACGGGCGTCGACGCGGCCGTCGCCGTGGTCGTGGAACGGCAGGCCGACCCCTGCCGGGAGCAGCCGCTGGCCGCGCGGATCGTGCGGGCCGTCAACGCCTACGAGGAGAAGGCGCGGGACGCCGGACCCGGCGGGCCACTGACCGCGCTTGAGGAGCTGCGCCTGGGTACCGCAGGGGACTACGCTCCGGAGGTCGTGGAGGCGCTGGCCCGGGTGCTGTCGAGAGACTGTCTGACCTCGCCCGTGACGGGGTAACCCATGGGTAATGAGCGCCCTTCCGAGCACACGTGGTTGGATGCGAGAGAGAGGGTGTCCGGGGGCACAGCCAGCCCACTCGACGGAACCGGCAGGCGGGAATCGTGAGGATCTTCGGCAAGGGACGGCACCGGCCCTCCGCCTCCTGGCGGCAGGCCACGGACCGCGCGTTCACCCTGATCGGCGACGGCCGGTACGAGGACGCGGGCGCGCTGCTGACACGTGCCGCGGACCTGGAACCGTGGCTGTCCGAGTCCTGGTTCAACCTCGCCCTCCTGCACAAGTTCCGGCACGACTGGGAGCAGGCGCGGGCCGCGGGCCTTCGGGCCGTCGCGCTGCTCGACCGGGAGACCGGGGCGCCCGACTGGTGGAACGTCGGCATCGCCGCGACCGCGCTCCAGGACTGGCCGCTGGCCCGCCGCGCCTGGCAGGCCTACGGGCTGCGGGTGCCCGGGGGTGCCACGGCCTCGGGTGAGCCGCTGGGGATGGACCTGGGCAGCGCCGCCGTACGGCTGTCTCCCGAGGGCGAGGCCGAGGTGGTCTGGGGGCGGCGGCTGGACCCCGCGCGCATCGAGGTGCTGTCGATTCCGCTGCCGTCCTCCGGGCGCCGCTGGGGCGAGGTCGTGCTGCACGACGGGGTGCCGCACGGGGAGCGGACGACTGCGTCGGGCCACGCGTATCCGGTGTTCGACGAGATCGAGCTGTGGGCGCCGTCGCCTGTGCCTACGTGGGTGGTGCTGCTCGAGGCTGCCACCGAGGCGGACCGGGACGCGCTGGAGCAGCTGGCTGCCGATGCCGGGTTCGCTGCGGAGGACTGGTCTTCCTCGGTGCGGTTGCTGTGCCGGATGTGTTCCGAGTCGCGGATGCCGTCGGATGAGGGGGACGGGGAGCATCTCGATCCGCACGATCACAGTGAGCCGGGGCATCCTGGGCCGCTGGGGCATCGGACGGACGGGCAGTTGTGGGTGCCGGAGCGGGAGTGCGGGGTGGCTGCGCCGGCTTCGCTGGTTCGGGGGCTGTTGGACGGGTGGGTTGCGGACAGTCCGGATTCTCGTGACTGGCGGGATTTGGAAGAGGTCTGCTAGGTCGTTGGTCGGGTGCGGGTCCGTTGTGGCTGGTCGCGCCCACGCGGCGGAGCCGCATATCAGACACAGTCCCGCGCCCCTGCGGGGGCGTGACCCCCGTACCCTGTATCCGCAGCTTCCCCCTGTTCTTGTTTTAGGAAGGCATACGTCGGTCATGGCCCAGCAGGACACCGATCAGCAGCACGCGGGCGTGCTCCCCGTCGACGACGAGGGGTTCGTCATCGACACCGAGGACACCGAGGAGCGGGAGAACGCCTGGCGTGAGCGCGGCACCTCGCGGCCCATCACCGTCGTCGGGAACCCCGTCCTGCACAAGGAGTGCAAGGACGTCACCGAGTTCGGTGAGGAGCTCGACCAGCTGGTCGCGGACATGTTCGCCAGCCAGCGCACCGCCGAGGGCGTCGGCCTCGCCGCCAACCAGATCGGCGTCGACCTGAAGGTCTTCGTGTACGACTGCCAGGACGACGAGGGCCGGCGGCACGTGGGTGTCGTCTGCAACCCGAGGCTCGTGGACCTGCCCGCCGACAAGCGCCGGCTCGACGACGCGAACGAGGGCTGTTTGTCGGTGCCCACCGCGTACGCGCCGCTCGCCCGTCCCGACTACGCCGAGGTCACCGGGCAGGATGAGAAGGGCAACCCGGTCAAGGTCCGTGGCACCGGCTACTTCGCCCGGTGTCTGCAGCACGAGACCGACCACCTGTACGGCTACCTCTACATCGACCGGCTCTCCAAGCGCGAACGCAAGGACGCGCTGCGGCAGATGGCCGAGAACGAGCCCCGCTACCCCGTGGTCGCCAACGACTGACGTCCCACCACCCCCGTCCGCGCGGCGCCTGTTCAGGAATCACTCCCCGAACAGGCGCCGTTCGCGTGTCCGTCGCACGTTCGATCGGATGTGCTCACTTAGTGATCCAGTTCCCGTCACACATGGGGAGAATCTCGACACCGTGGGGTAGTGAATGAAGCAAATCCATTCCCAGAATGGTCAGTTGTGGTGCTGAATGGGCGGTGCGGGGTTACGCAACGGCGCACGCCCGGTTCAGCGGCAGGGGCATGCGCAACTGGCGGCTGGAAGGGGTTTGTTCGTGCCTGCTTTCCCACACAGCACCACATCGACGCCGACGGCGATCGCGGTTCCACCGTCGCTCTCTCTCCCGGTGATCGAGGCAGCGTTTCCCAGGCAACTGCATCCGTATTGGCCCAGGCTCCAGGAGAAGACACGCACCTGGCTTCTGGAAAAACGGCTCATGCCGACGGACAAGGTTGCGGAATATGCCGACGGACTGTGCTACACGGACCTCATGGCGGGGTACTACCTCGGCGCCCCCGACGAGGTCCTCCAGGCGATAGCGGACTACAGCGCGTGGTTCTTCGTCTGGGACGACCGGCACGACCGTGACATCGTCCACCGCCGTCCGCGCGCGTGGCGGCGGCTCAGGTTCCGGTTGCACGCGGCGCTCGACTCCCCACGGGATCATCTGCACCACGAGGACCCGCTGGTCGCCGCCTTCGCCGACTGCATGGTGCGGCTGTACTCGTTCCTGCCGCCAACGTGGAACACTCGGTTCGCCGGGCACTTCCACGACGTGATCGAGGCTTACGACCGGGAATTCCGCAATCGCACCAGGGGAACCATTCCCACGGTCGAGGAATACCTGGCACTGCGCCGCCTCACCTTCGCGCACCGGATCTGGACGGATCTGCTGGAGCCGAGCGCGGGATGCGAACTCCCGGACAGGGTGAGGAAACACCCGGCATACCGGCGGGCGGCCCTGCTGAGCCAGGAATTCGCCGCCTGGTACAACGACCTCTGTTCGCTCCCGAAGGAAATCGCCGGAGACGAGGTCCACAATCTCGGCATCAGTCTCATCAAACACGAGGGGCTGACCCTCGAAGAGGCCGTACGGGAAATGCGAAGGCTGATCGGTAAATGCGTGGACGCATTCCTCGTCGCCGAGGCCGACGCCCTCCTTTTCGCCGACGGTCTCGACGACGGCACCCCGCGGGGAAAGGAACTGAGCGCCGCCGTCCGGGCCTGCGTCTGCAATATGCGCAACTGGTTCAGCACCGTCTACTGGTTCCACCACGAGTCCGGCCGTTACCGGGTCGACAGCTGGGACGACCGGTCCACGCCCCCGTACGTCAACAACGAAGCGGCAGGTGAGAAATGACCGTCGAATCCGTGAAACCCGAAGCCACCGTGGCTCCCGAGTCCGGTGAGCCGCCGCTCGCGGGCGGGGCCGTCCCCGTCCTCGGCCACGGCCTGCGCCTGGTCCGTGATCCGCTGAGCTTCCTGTCCGGGCTGCGGCGGCACGGCGATGTCGTACGCCTGCGGCTCGGCCCCAAGACGGTGTACGCGCCCACCACCCCCGAACTGACCGGCGCCGTGGCGCTCAACCCGGACTTCATCATCGCCGGGCCGCTGTGGGAGTCCCTGGAGGGGCTGGTCGGCAAGGAGGGCGTGGCCACCGCCAACGGGCCGCAGCACCGGCGCCAACGGCGCATCATCCAGCCCGCGTTCCGGCTCGACGCGATACCGGCGTACGGGCCGATCATGGAGGAGGAGGCGCAGGCGCTCGCCGAGCGCTGGCGGCCCGGTGAGACCGTCGACTGCACCCTGGAGTCCTTCCGGGTGGCCGTGCGCATCGCGGCCCGCTGCCTGCTGCGCGGCGACTACATGGACGAGCGCGCCGAGCGGCTGTGCGTCGCGCTCACGACCGTCTTCCGGGGCATGTACCGGCGGATGGTGATCCCCGCGGGACCGCTGTACCGGCTGCCGCTTCCGGCCAACCTCGCATTCAACCGGGCGTTGGCCGATCTGCATCGCGTGGTCGACGAGACCGTCGCCGAACGCCGGGCATCCGGTCAAAAGCCGGACGATTTGCTGACGGCATTGCTGGCGGCGAAGGACGCGAATGGCGACCCCATCGGGGAACAGGAGATCCACGACCAGGTCGTCGCGATACTCACCCCCGGCGGCGAAACCGTCGCGTCCACGATCATGTGGCTGCTTCAGGTGCTCGCCGAACACCCGGAACACGCGGACAAGGTGTGCGCGGAAGTCGAATCGGTCACCGGTGGCCGTCCTGTGGCATTCGAGGACGTACGGTCGCTCAGGTACACGAACTATGTGGTGGTCGAGACCATGCGTTTGTGGCCCGCGGTATGGATATTGACGCGCCGGGCGGTACGGGACACCGAACTCGGTGGCTATCGCATTCCGGCCGGATCCGACATCGTCTACAGTCCGTACGCGATCCAGCGCGATGCGAAGTCCTTCGACGACAGCGCGGAGTTCGACCCCTTGCGCTGGAGTCCCGAGCGGGCCGGGTCGGTTCCGAAACACGCCATGAGCCCGTTCAGCACCGGCAACCGGAAGTGCCCGAGCGACCACTTCTCGATGGCCCAGCTGACGCTGCTCACGGCGGCGCTGGCCCGGAAGTACCGCTTCGAGCAGGTGGCCGGCTCGGACGACACCCCCCGCCCAGGCATCACCTTGCGGCCGAACCGGCTCCTGGTGCGGCCCGTGCCCCGGTGACGGGTCAGGCGGCCGCCTCCGGACCCTGGAAGGTGCGCCGGTAGGCGTTCGGAGTGGTGCCCACCGCGCGCAGGAACTGGTGACGCAGCGCGGCCGCGGTGCCGAACCCGGCGCGGCCCGCGATCGCGTCCACCGTCTCGTCCGTCGCCTCCAGCATCCGCTGGGCCAGCAGCACCCGCTGGCGCAGGATCCAGCGGTAGGGAGTCGTCCCCGTCTCCTGCTGGAAGCGGCGGGCGAAGGTGCGCGGCGACATGTGCGCCCGCTCGGCGAGCTGCTCGACGGTGACCTCCTCGTCGAGGTGCTGCTCCATCCACACGAGCACCTCGCCGACGGTGTCGCACTTCGACCGGGGCAGCGGCCGCTCGATGTACTGCGCCTGTCCGCCGTCCCGGTGCGGGGGTACGACCATCCGCCGGGCGATCTTGTTGGCGACCTCGGGGCCCTGCTCCTTGCGCACGATGTGCAGACAGGCGTCGATGCCGGCGGCGGTGCCCGCGGAGGTGATCACCGGGTCCTCGTCGACGTACAGGACGTCCGGCTCGACCGTCAGCCGCGGGTAGGCGAGCGCGAGCTCCTCGGCGTGGTGCCAGTGCACGGTGCAGCGCCGGCCGTCGAGCAGTCCGGCGGCGGCGAGCACGAAGACGCCGGAGCACACGCTGAGCACCCGGGCGCCGCGCTCGACCCCGCGCCGCAGCGCCTCCAGCAACTCGGGCGGGAAGTCCCGGGTCTCGTAGCGGGCGCAGGCCGGTACGGCGATCAGGTCGGCCGACTCCAGCCTCTCCAGACCGTGCTCGAAGTGCATGGAGAAGCCCGACCGCGAGGTCAGCGTCGGGCCCTCGGCGGAGGCGACCGCGAAGTCGTACACGGGCAGTCCGTCGTCGCTGCGGTCGGTCCCGAAGACCTCGCAGACGACGCCGAGCTCGAAGGGGTTCACGCCGTCCAGGACGACGGCGGCCACGTTCTTCAGCATGCTGCCAGTGTGCCTCAAGGCTGGCAGTAAATCGAGGGTGTGCGGCAGTCCTGCCACTGTTTGTCAGGAGTCAACGGCGCGAGAGTAGTGACATGACTTCAGCGCAGACAGAAGGACTGATCGCCATGCTGACTGTTTTCGCCATCCTCGTCCTGCTGCTCGTCCCGTCGATGATCGGGATCGTGCACGACAAGCGGGTCGACCGTCAGATCCGGGAAGCGCAGAGGCGTTACTTCACCTCTACGGCGACCCACCACTCCTGAATGCCCTTGCAGGACACCTTGCCGGTCCCGGTGGCGCACAGCGGACGTGAGGAACTGAGCCGTACCCTGCCCGCCGAGACCGCCTTGAACGCGGAGTTCGCGTCCCCGGGCAGCAGGACGATCCCGCTGTTGGCGGCCTCCAGTCCACTGCCCTCGGTGGTGACCGGCTTCCAGGGGCGGCTCTTCGTCCCGTCCAGGGAGATCCGGAGGGTGTCACCCACCGCGAGACAGACCGTGCTGCCGCTGTCGGCCGCGTGGAGCTCCGAGGCCGGCGTGCAGTCGGGCGACGGCGACGCGGACGGGGATGACGACGAGGGCGGTGGCGACACGGTGCCGCTGCTGCCGCCTTCGCTCCCGGCCTCGGTCCCGCATCCCGCGAGCAGCAACGTCAGTACCGCGAGCGCGAGGGTGGTGTGACGGTTCGTACGGTGCATGAAGGCCTCCTGTTCCCCTTGGACGTATGACCCGTACACCTGGATCCAGGCCGGGCCCCGGTCGCCAAAAGCGGCGACCGGGGCCCGGGTCATGCGGGGGAGGTCAGCTGGTCGTCACGGCGGTGTCGTCGAGGACGAAGCTGGTCTGGAGCGAGGAGTCCTCGACACCGCTGAACTTCAGGGTGACGGTGGAGCCGGCGTACGAGGACAGGTCGATGGACTTCTGGGCGTAGCCGGAAGCCGCGTTGACGTTGGAGTAGGTGGCCAGGGTGGTCGAACCGGCGGTGACCGTCAGCTTGTCGTAGGCGGTGCTGCCGGTCTCCGCGGTGTCGATGTGCAGGTAGAAGGTGAAGGTGGCCTTGCAGCCGCTCGGCACGGTCACCGACTGGGACAGGGTGTCGGTGTGCGCGGAGCCGTACCCGTCCAGCCAGGCGTAGTACGAACCGGCGTGCGCCGACTCGTCGGTGGAGTTGGTGATGACACCGCTGGAGGAGGTCCAGGTGGTGCTGCCCGACTCGAAGCCCGGGTTGCCGAGCAGCTGCGCGGAGGTGCAGGTGCTGCCGCTCGAACCGACCGTCCAGGTGAAGGAGGCCGAGCCGGAGGCGCCGGTCGAGTCCTTCGCGGTGACGGTGACCTGGTAGGTGCCCGCGGTGGACGCCGTACCGGAGATCTTGCCGGTCGAGCTGCTGATCGACAGTCCGGTCGGCAGGCCGCTCGCGCTGTAGGTGAGGGTCGCGCCCGCGCTGTCGCTCGCGCTGATCTGCAGGCTGACCGAACCGCCGGTCGTCGTCGACTGGCTGCCCGGGTTGGTGACGGTCACGGTGTTGCCGGTGCTGGTGCCCGCGGTGAAGGCGGTGGTGCCGTTGGGGGTGCCCCAGCCGGTCGGGCCGTCGTAGCCGGTGGTCGCGGTGCAGAAGTACGAGGGGGAGCAGGAGCCGTTGTTGCCGCTGGTGACGTCGTACAGGTTGCTCGTGTGGCTGTAGGGGTACTTCGCCGGGTAGTCGCTGGAGCCCGGGGTGCCCGCCAGCGCGTAGACACCCGCGATGATCGGCGACGAGGCGCTGGTACCGCCGTAGACGGCCCAGCCGGAACCGCCGTAGGTGTCGTACACGGCCACGCCGGTGGCGGGGTCGGCGACGGCGGAGACGTCGGCCTCCATGCGCTTGGTGCAGCCGGTGTCGGTCTGCCAGCTGGGCTTGGGGTCGTAGGCCGAGCAGCCGGAGCCGGTGCCCTCGGTGGAGCTGGTCTTCCACACGGACTCGGTCCAGCCGCGGGAGTTGGAGGACGTGGACAGGGCGGTGCCGCCGACGGCGGTCACGTACTGGGAGGTCGCCGGGTACTCGGCGCCGTAGGCGGAGTCACCTGCGGAGACGGTGATGGCGACGCCCGGGTGCTTGAAGTAGGAGGTGTCCTCGCTGGTCTGGGAGGAGGCCTCGGAGCCGCCCCAGCTGTTGGACACGAACTTGGCGCCGAGCGCGACGGCCTCGTTCTCGGCGATGCCGAGGTCGGAGTCGTTCGCGGAGTTGGCCTCGACGAGGATGATGTTGCAGTTCGGGCAGACGGCGCTGACCATGTCGATGTCGAGCGCTTCCTCGCCGGCCCAGCCGGTGTCGTTGGTCGGCAGCGAGGTGGTGGAACCGGTCTGGCTGACCTGCTTGAAGCATCCGTTGGCGACCGTGCACGCCGACAGGCCGTAGGTCGAGCGGTAGGTCGCCAGGTCGGCGGCCGCGTTGGGGTCGTTGTACGCGTCGACCACGGCGACGGTCAGGCCCGTGCCGCCCGTCGAGGGCAGGTTGTAGGCACTGTGCAGGTTGGCCGGGCTGAGCCCGGAGGGCGCCGCGGCGGCGGCCGCGGACGCCAGCCGCTGCTTGATGTCGGTCCGGCGCTGGGCGAAGCAGGACGCGTGACCGGGGGACGGGGTGCCGCACAGGTGCGTGGTCGGCACCTTCTGGCCGGCCTTGCCGGTGGAGTGGAAGGTCTGACGGTCGGGGGAGGTGAGCGCCTTGGAGTTCTGGGCGGTGCGGGTGGTGTGGGTGGTCGCGGACACCGCGGGTGCCGCCTGGGCCGGTACGGCGACCAGCCCGGCGAGGCCGAGGGCGAGGGCGGGTATGGCGGTGCTCAGGAGTCTTCGCAGGCTCCGGCGGGGCTTTTCACGCATGGGGTACTGCCTCCATCGGTGGGGTTACAGGCAGGCCCGTGACGCGCGTAGCGGCGGCAGATCACGCAGTCATGAGCATGACGTGCCAGAAGCTAGCGGCCGTTGAGAAGGCGGGAGAAGCGGCGGGGGGAGATCTTTGCTGTGCCATAGCAGGCTCATGGACGGCCCATGGAAGCTCCATGGGCCGTCCAGGGCCTGGCGGCTAGAAGTCCTCGTCCAGGTCGACCGTGCCCTCCACGGCCACCTGGTACGCGGACGGACGCCGCTCGAAGAAGTTCGTCAGCTCCTGGACGCCCTGGAGCTCCATGAAGGAGAACGGGTTCTCCGAGCCGTACACCGGCGCGAAGCCGAGGCGCGTCAGGCGCTGGTCGGCGACACACTCCAGGTACTGGCGCATCGACTCCGTGTTCATGCCGGGCAGTCCGTCACCGCACAGGTCGCGCGCGAACTGGAGCTCCGCCTCCACGGCCTCCGCCAGCATGTCGGTGACCTGCTGCTGAAGCCGCTCGTCGAAGAGCTCCGGCTCCTCCTTGCGGACGGTGTCGACCACGTCGAAGGCGAAGGACATGTGCATGGTCTCGTCGCGGAACACCCAGTTGGTGCCGGTCGCGAGTCCGTGCAGCAGACCCCGGCTGCGGAACCAGTAGACGTACGCGAAGGCGCCGTAGAAGAAGAGGCCCTCGATGCACGCGGCGAAGCAGATCAGGTTGAGCAGGAAGCGACGGCGGTCGGCCTGGGTCTCCAGCCGGTCGAGCTTCTCCACCTCGTTGATCCACTTGAAGCAGAACGCGGCCTTCTCACGGATGGAGGGGATGTTCTCGACGGCGTCGAAGGCCGCCGCCCGGTCCTCCGGGTCGGGGAGGTAGGTGTCGAGCAGCGTCAGATAGAACTGGACGTGCACGGCCTCCTCGAAGAGCTGCCTGCTCAAGTACAGGCGTGCCTCGGGGGAGTTGATGTGCTTGTACAGCGTCAGCACGAGGTTGTTCGCCACGATCGAGTCACCCGTCGCGAAGAACGCGACCAGCCGGCCGATCATGTGCTGCTCGCCCTCGGACAGCTTCGCGAGGTCGGAGACGTCCGAGTGGAGGTCGACCTCCTCGACGGTCCAGGTGTTCTTGATAGCGTCCCGGTAGCGCTCGTAGAAGTCCGGGTAGCGCATGGGGCGGAGGGTCAGCTCGAAGCCCGGGTCGAGAAGGTTCTTGGCTTCGCTGGTCATTACTGGCAGGCCTCGCAGGATTCGGGGTTTTCCAGGGAGCAGGCGACGGCGTCCGTCTCCTGTTGCACGGGGACCGTCGCCCGGGCGGCGCGGGCGATACGGGTCGCCGGGCGCGAGCGCAGGTAGTACGTCGTCTTCAGCCCGGACTTCCAGGCGTACGCGTACATCGAGGAGAGCTTGCCGATGGTCGGCGTCTCCAGGAAGAGGTTCAGGGACTGCGACTGGTCGAGGAACGGGGTCCGCGCCGCCGCCATGTCGATCAGACCGCGCTGCGGGATCTCCCACGCCGTGCGGTACAACGCCCGTACGTCCTCCGGGATCCACGCGAAGTCCTGCACCGAGCCGTTCGCGTCGCGCAGCGCCTCACGGGTGCGGGCGTCCCAGACGCCGAGGTCCTTGAGCTCCTGCACCAGATACGAGTTGACCTGGAGGAACTCCCCGGACAGCGTCTCGCGCTTGAACAGGTTGGAGACCTGCGGCTCGATGCACTCGTACACGCCGGCGATCGACGCGATGGTGGCGGTGGGCGCGATGGCGAGAAGCAGGGAGTTGCGCAGTCCGGTGGCGGCGATACGGCCGCGCAGGGCCTCCCACCGCTCCGGCCAGGTGAGTTCGACGCCGGGGAAGTGGTCCGGGTGCAGGACACCCTGTGCCGTACGGGTCTTCTCCCAGGCCGGCAGCGGGCCGCTCCGCTCGGCGAGGTCGGCGGAGGCCTCGTAGGCGGCGAGCATCACGCGCTCGGCGATCCGGGTGGACAGGCGCTTGGCCTCGGGGGAGTCGAAGGGCAGGCGCAGCTTGAAGAAGACGTCCTGGAGGCCCATCGCGCCGAGGCCGACGGGACGCCACCTGGCGTTGGACCGCCCGGCCTGCTCGGTCGGATAGAAGTTGATGTCGACGACCCGGTCGAGGAAGGTCACGGCGGTGCGCACGGTGGCGTCCAGCCGCTCCCAGTCGAGGTCGCCGGTCGTCGTGTCGACGAACGCGCCCAGGTTCACCGACCCGAGGTTGCAGACCGCCGTCTCCCCGTCGTCCGTGACCTCCAGGATCTCCGTGCAGAGGTTGGAGGAGTGGACCGTGTGCCCAGGCAGGGCCGTCTGGTTGGCCGTGCGGTTGGCGGCGTCCTTGAAGGTCATCCAGCCGTTGCCGGTCTGCGCGAGGGTGCGCATCATGCGGCCGTAGAGGTCACGGGCCGGGATGGTCTTGCGCGCGAGCCCCTCGGCCTCGGCCTTGCGGTACGCCGCGTCGAACTCGTCGCCCCACAGGTCGACCAGCTCGGGCACGTCGGCGGGCGAGAAGAGGGACCACTCGGCGTCCGCGTTCACCCGGCGCATGAACTCGTCCGGCACCCAGTGCGCGAGGTTCAGGTTGTGCGTGCGGCGGGCGTCCTCACCGGTGTTGTCCCTGAGCTCCAGGAACTCCTCGATGTCGGAGTGCCAGGTCTCCAGGTAGACCGCGGCCGCGCCCTTGCGCCGGCCGCCCTGGTTCACGGCGGCGACCGAGGCGTCGAGGGTCTTCAGGAACGGGACGATGCCGTTGGAGTGCCCGTTGGTGCCGCGGATCAGCGAACCGCGGGAGCGGATGCGGGAGTACGAGAGACCGATGCCGCCGGCGTGCTTCGAGAGCCGGGCGACCTGGTGGTAGCGGTCGTAGATGGAGTCGAGCTCGTCCTTCGGGGAGTCGAGGAGGTAGCAGGACGACATCTGGGGGTGCCGGGTGCCGGAGTTGAAGAGCGTGGGGGAGGAGGGGAGGTAGTCGAGGCGGCTCATGAGGCCGTAGAGCGCGGCGACTTCGTCGAGTGCCCTGATCGTGTCGTCCTCGGCGAGGCCCGACGCCACCCGGAGCAGGAAGTGCTGGGGCGTCTCGATGACCTTGCGGGTGATCGGGTGCCGCAGGAGGTAACGGCTGTGCAGGGTGCGCAGGCCGAAGTAGCCGAAGCGGTCGTCGGCCTCGGTGTCGACCAGCGCGTCGAGCCGCTCGGCGTGGACGCGCACGAACTCGGCGGTCCGGTCGGCGATGAGGCCCTCGCGATGGCCGACGGCGACCGAGCCGGTGAACGAGGTGACGCCCTGTGAGGCGGCCTCGGCGGCGATGGAGACGGTCAGCAGCCGGGCCGCCAGCCTGCTGTACGCGGGGTCCTCGGAGATCAGGCCGGCCGCCGCCTCGGTGGCCAGCTCGCGCAACTCCGCGACCATCTCGGCGGATGCGCCCCGCGCGGACCGGCCGCGCAGCGCGGCGGCGGCGACCCGGCCGGGGTCGGCGTCGGGGAGGTCGGCGGTCAGCGCGGTCAGGGTCCGCAGCAACGCGGTTCCGGGACCGTCCTCGTCCACCAGGGTGGTCGCTGAAGCCGGGTCGGCTGGCGCGATGGTCACGTGGGGCTCTCCCTCGCTGGGCACAGGGGCCTTGCGGAGGGCAGGGGGCAGCACACGAGCGCGCACGGCGTCGCGTCCACCGGCCCATTCCACGAGGCCCGGACGTCATGACACCCGGGCCGGGATGGCACGGGCGTGCTGTCGACAGGTCCTCGGACTGACTCTCATGTGCGCTTATGCACGCATGAGTACACCGTTGCGGGACAGTTCCGGATTCACACCGGATTCCCCTGCGACGACAGCGAGCATGAGCATACATCTTGTGTCGGGTTCGGGTGACACCCCTAGATGTTGTGTCGCGGCGGTTTCAGAGTGTCAACTCATAGGCGAGGAGAGTGAAGTCCGGAGCCGCCGGTACGGGGTGCCAGTCGCGCTCCGGGGCGCGGGTGAAGCCCAGGCGTTCGTAGATGCGGTGGGCCGTGTGCATGGTGGGCTGGGTGCACAGGACGATGCCGGCGCCTGCGGCGCTCGCGCGGTCGATGCAGGCCTGTACGAGGGCTTGTCCTACGCCTATGCCGCGGGCCTCGTGGGACACGGCCAGCATGCGGATCTCCGCCTCTCCGGGGCGCGCTATCTCGGACATGGGGCCGCCGTCGGGGACGTAGGTGACTCCGCCGAGCAGTTCTGTTCCGAGGACGGCGACCAGGACTTCGGCGTGTGCCGCTCGCTTGGCCACGTCCTTGAGTTCCGAGAGGTACCAGTCGTCTTCGTCGCCGAAGGCCAGGAGGCCGTCGTCAAGGTAGGCCCTTGCCGTGATGTCGCCGAGGCGTTCGTAGTCGGCGGGTTCGGCGGGGCGGATCAGGATGTCCATGGGGGTGAGTGTGCACGAAAAGCGGGCCGCCGAGGGTCTTGCTCCCGGTGGCCCGCTGCGGGTTCGTCGTGGCTGGTTGCGCCCACGCGGCGGAGCCGCAGATCGATACAGCCCCGCGCCCCTGGAGGTTAGTGCGAGCTTCCTGCGGTAGCGGGCGGAAGTTCTACCTCCACCCCCGGGTCGCCCGCGTCCGCCGTGTAGTCCTCCGGGCTGGTCTCGTCGATGCCGTCGGGGGCCTTCGCCGCCTTCAGGACGAAGGTCAGGATCACCGTGACGACGACGTTGAGCACGAACGCGGTGAGGCCGATGTAGCCGATCTCGCCGATGCCCGGGATCTCCTTGGACGAGCCGCCGAAGTGCTTCTGGGTCGGGGAGGCGACGCCGTAGGCGGCGACCGTGCCGTAGATCATGCCGACGGCCCAGCCGGCGAGCAGCGCCCAGCGGTGGAACCAGCGGGTGAACAGGCCGCCGACCAGGGCCGGGAAGGTCTGGAGGATCCAGATGCCGCCCAGGAGCTGGAAGTTGATGGCGACCGTCTTGTCCATGGTGAGGACGAAGACCAGGGCGCCGACCTTCACCAGGAGCGAGACCAGCTTGGAGACCTTCATCTCCTGGGCCGGAGTGGCGTCCGGCTTGATGAAGTCCTTGTAGATGTTGCGGGTGAAGAGGTTCGCGGCCGCGATGGACATGATGGCCGCGGGGACCAGGGCGCCGATGCCGATCGCCGCGAACGCCACGCCCGCGAACCACGCCGGGAACATGTTCTCGAACAGCTGGGGGATGGCGAGCTGGCCGTTGGTGACCTTCACGCCGGCCGCGATCGCCATGAAGCCGAGCAGGGCCAGCAGACCCAGCATCAGCGAGTACAGCGGCAGGATCGTGGTGTTGCGGCGGATCACGTCACGGCTCTTCGAGGAGAGCGTCGCGGTGATCGAGTGCGGGTACATGAAGAGCGCCAGCGCGGAGCCCAACGCCAGCGTGGCGTACGTCCATTGGCCTGGCTCGGCGGGGGCCAGTGCGCCGCGCGGCTTCCCGGTGGCCGGGTTGGTCTGGCTGAACGCCTCGCCCGCCTTGGTGAAGATGTCGTCGAACCCGCCCAGCTTGATCGGGATGTAGATGATCGCCACCGCGATGACGATGTAGATGAGCGTGTCCTTCACGAACGCGATCAGCGCGGGGGCCCGCAGACCCGAGGAGTACGTGTAGGCCGCGAGCACGCCGAAGGCGATCAGCAACGGGAGGTCCTTCACGAACCAGTTCGTGTCCTCGCCGCCGCCGACGCCCATCACGTCGAGGACCGCCTGGATGCCGACCAGTTGGAGCGCGATGTACGGCATCGTCGCCAGGATGCCGGTGACCGCCACCGCCAGCGACAGTCCCTTCGAGCCGAACCGGCCGCGCACGAAGTCCGAGGTCGTCACATAGCCGTGCTTGTGCGAGACCGACCAGAGGCGGGGCAGGAACGTGAAGATCAGCGGGTAGACGAGGATCGTGTACGGCACCGCGAAGAAGCCGGCCGCGCCCGCCGCGTAGATCGCCGCGGGTACCGCGACGAAGGTGTACGCCGTGTAGAGGTCACCGCCCAGCAGGAACCAGGTGATCCAGGTGCCGAACGAACGGCCGCCCAGCCCCCATTCGTCGAGGCTGTCGCTCTCGGCCCGGCGCCAGCGCGCGGCCAGGAAGCCCATGACCGTGACGGCCAGGAAGAAGATGATGAAGACGGTGAGTGCCACGCCGTTGACGCCGTCGTTCACTTGGCACCTCCGTGGCGGGCGCGCTGGTCACGCTGCCAGAGCTTGTACGCGGTCATCGTCAGCGCGGTGGAGATCAGCACCCACAGCATCTGGTACCAGTAGAAGAAGGGGATCCCGATGAAGGCCGGATCCACCTTGGCGTACGAGCCGACCCACAGCATCGCCACGAACGGGGCGATCAGGCAGAGGGCGATGACCACCCGTGCCGGTGTCACCACCGGTGGTCTCACTTCAGGTGCGTCCGACATTCCCTGGCTCCGTCCCCTCGCTGATCACCTGTAACGCGCAGGCAATGTAGGTCACCGTGTCACGTCAGCGAAAGACCTCGTCCGCATATCGGTATGTCGATTCTGTGAAGCATCCATCAGGGGGCGAAGAGGGTTTTGGATGACGGTGGTTCGGACGTTCGCGGTACGCACGAGGCGGTCCTCCCGTCCAGACGGAGTCGGGAGGACCGTAGAGCAGGAAGCGTGGTTGCGCTACAGGGCGTGCATCAGTCGACGGGCCTCTTGAGGCGGGCCACGAACTTGTACCGGTCGCCCCGGTACACCGACCGCACCCACTCCACCGGCTCGCCCTTCTTGTCGAACGAGTGGCGGGACAGCATCAGCATCGGCAGTCCCACGTCGGTGCCGAGCAGGCCGGCCTCGCGCGGGGTGGCCAGGGAGGTCTCGATGGTCTCCTCGGCCTCGGCGAGGTGGACGTCGTAGACCTCGGCGAGGGCCGTGTAGAGGGACGTGTACTTGACCAGCGACCTGCGCAGGGCCGGGAAGCGCTTGGCGGAGAGGTGGGTCGTCTCGATGGCCATCGGCTCGGCGTTGGCCATGCGCAGGCGCTCGATGCGCAGCACCCGGCCGCCGGCGGTGATGTCGAGGAGCTCGGCGAGACGGTCGTCGGCGGTGATGTAGCCGATGTCGAGCAGTTGCGAGGTGGGTTCGAGACCCTGGGCCCGCATGTCCTCGGTGTAGGAGGTGAGTTGCAGTGCCTGGGAGACCTTCGGCTTGGCGACGAAGGTGCCCTTGCCCTGGATGCGCTCCAGCCGTCCCTCGACCACCAGCTCCTGCAGGGCCTGGCGGACGGTGGTGCGGGAGGTGTCGAACTCGGCGGCGAGCGTGCGCTCGGGCGGTACCGGAGTACCGGGCGACTGCGTCTCCGTCATGTCGAGCAGGTGCTTCTTCAGGCGGTAGTACTTGGGCACGCGCGCGGTACGGACGCCTGACCCGCCATCGGTCTCCGCACTGCTGACGTCGCTGCTCATGGTCTGCCTTCCCGGCTCCGGATGCGGATCACATCGTGATCCCTTCTGTATACCGTTGCCGTCTCTTTTGGTCTAGTCCACAGGGCTAAGTGGTCTAGCGGACGAGGGTACTCCGGCGTCGCTGTTTTCGCTGGCTTCTTTACTAATGGTTCCTGCATATGTAGGTCGCATAACGGCTGGTCAGGGCCGTTTCGAGCACCCTTGACAGGCTTCCTGGTCTGGTCCAAGCTCCCCCTACTGGTCTACACCATTGGTCCAGGTCCCGGCCTGTGGGCGGGAGGTGTGGGCATCCCTGAGGAGGGTGGCGTGAAGCGCAAGCTGATAGCCGCGATCGGTATCGCGGGCATGGTGGTCACCGTCGCGGCGTGTGGGGGCAGCGACAGCGGAAGTTCGGACAACAGCGGCGCGGACGCCAAGGAGCTGACCGTCTGGCTCACCGTCGACGCCCAGAACAACTGGCCCCAGCTGGTGAAGGCCGCAGACGCGGCGGTCCAGAAGAAGCACCCCGGCGTCAAGATCAACCACGAGTACTACGGCTGGCCCGACAAGAACACCAAGCTCGACGCGGTCCTCGCCACCGACAAGGCCCCCGACGTGGTCGAGATGGGCAACACCGAGATGCTCGGCTACATGGTCAAGGGCGCCTTCGCTCCCCTCGACACGTCGAAGTTCACCAACTCGTCCGCCTGGCTCGACGGCCTCAAGGCCTCGGTGAGCTACGACGGCAAGACCTACGGCGTCCCGTACTACGCGGGTGGCCGCGTCGGCAACTGGCGCAAGGACGTCTTCGCCTCGGTCGGCGTCAAGTCCACCCCGAAGACCTATGCGGAGCTCACCGCCGCCCTCGACAAGGTTCAGAAGAAGGAGGGCGACAAGTTCTCCGCCTGGTACCAGCCCACCCGTGACTGGTACGCGGCCATGTCCTTCGTCTACGACGCCGGCGGCTCCATCGCGGTCGACTCGGGCGGCCAGTGGAAGGCCAACCTTTCCTCGCCCGAGTCGGTCAAGGGCCTCACCGAGTTCAAGAACGTCATCGACAAGTACATGCACGGCGACAAGACCAAGGACGAGTCCGACCGGTACATCGTCTACGGCCAGGGCAAGTCCGGCATGATCTTCGGCGCGGCCTGGGAGGGCGCGACCTCCGCCGACCCGAAGAACGACAAGACCGGCAAGCTCAAGGACAACCTCGAGAACTTCGTGATGCCCGGGCCGTCCGGCAAGAACATGCCCGTGTTCCTGGGCGGTTCGGACCTCGCGGTGCCGGTGAAGTCCAAGGCGCAGGCCCTCGCCGCCGAGTGGATCAACGCGTTCACCGGTCCGTCCGGCCAGAAGGGTCTGATGGCCAAGGGCAACCTGCCCAACAACAAGACCGACCTCGCCACCCTGAAGAACGACCCGGCGACCGCGGTCCCCGCCACCGCGGCCGAGTCCAACTGGTTCGTCCCGATGGCCCCCGGCTGGGGCCAGGTCGAGAAGGCGCAGGTCCTGCAGACCATGCTCCAGAACATCGGCACGGGCAAGAAGTCGGTGGAGGCGGCGGCCAAGGAGGCCGACGCGGCGATCGACAAGGTCATCAACACCAAGTGACCGCGGGCAGGGCCTCGTTGAGAGCGGCGGGGCCCTGCTTCCCGTACTTCGGTACGGGGTTCGACCTCCGAACGACCTGCGCGGGGCCGTGCTCGTCGTACTGGCGGTGCGGAGTTCCGGTCCGGTACGGCCGGTGCGGGGCTGTGTTTCCCGTACTGCCTGTGGGGGGTTCGGCTCCCGTATCACCCGTGCGGGGCCCTGCTTCCCGTACCGACTGTGCGAGGTCCACTCCCGTACCGCCGGTGCGGCGCTGGTTCCCGTACTGCCGGTGCGGGGTTCGGCTCCCGTATCACCCGTGCGGGGCTCTGCGTCTCGTACCGACTGTGCGAGGTCCACGCCCGTACTGCTTGCTGGTGCGGGGTTCGAGTCCGGCACGGTCGGGGCGGGCGCTGGTTCCCGTACCACCTGTGCGGGGCCCTGCTTCCCGTACTGCCCGTGCGGGGTCCACGCCCGGAGCGCCCGGGCGGGCTTCGGACCCGCATGACCTGTGCGGGCTTCGACATCCGCACGACCCGTGCGGGCTTCGCTTCCGTACGACCAGAAGGATCGCTGAGGAGCGCGCGATGAGTGCCGCAGACACGACCACCCCCGCCAAGGCGCCGCCGCCGATGGCCGTACCGCCGCCGCCCCCGCCCGCGCCGCCGAGCAGAAAGCGCGCGTTCAGCGGCACTCCCTGGCTGCTGCTCGCCCCCTGTCTGCTCGTCCTCGCCCTGGTCATGGGCTATCCGCTGGTTCGCCTGGTCACGCTGTCCTTCCAGAAGTTCGGCCAGTCCCAGTTGTGGGGCTTCCTGCCCGCCCAGTGGATCGGCTTCGACAACTTCACGGGCGTACTGAACGACGGCGAGTTCTGGGCGGTCGTCGTCCGGACCATCGTCTTCGCGGCCGGCTGCGTCATCTTCACGATGGTCGCCGGCATGCTGATCGCCCTGCTGCTCCAGCGGGTCTCAGGCTGGGTGAAGACCCTCGTCAACATCGCCCTCGTGGCCAGCTGGGGCATGCCGATCATCGTCGCCACCACCGTCTTCAAGTGGCTCTTCGACGCGGACTACGGCGTCCTCAACGCCCTGCTGAGCAAGCTGCCCGGGGTCGACATGATCGGCCACAACTGGTTCGCGAGCGGGCCCCAGGGCCTGGCCGTGATCATGCTCCTGGTGGTCTGGGGTGCCGTGCCCTTCGTCGTGATCACCCTCAGCGCCGGCCTCACCCAGGTCCCCGCCGAACTGGAGGAGGCGGCCCGGCTGGACGGCGCGGGCGCCTGGGGCGTCTTCCGGTACGTCACCCTGCCGATCCTCAAGCCGATCATCGTGATGCTGACGACCCTCTCGGTCATCTGGGACATGGGCGTCTTCCCCCAGGTCTTCGTCATGCGCAACGGCCACCCGGAAGCGGAGTTCCAGCTCCTGACCACCTACTCCTACGACCGGGCCTTCGTGGTCAACGACTACGGGCAGGGCTCGGCGATCGCGCTCATCACCGTGCTGCTGCTGCTCGGTGTGGTCGCCGTCTACATGCGCCAGATGCTGAAGATCGGAGAGGTCGAATGAGCACCCTCGCTCCCGGGACGCCCCGCAGGTCGAGGTGGGGCTGGAACCTCCTCGGTGTCCTCGTCTTCCTTGCCGCCGGCTTCCCCGTCTACTGGATGGTGAACACGGCGTTCAAGCCCGCCAAGGACGCCATCGACCCGGACCCGAGCCTGCTGCCGACCGGCCTCACGCTCGACAACTTCCGGCGCGCGCTGGACATCGCCGACTTCTGGGGCCCGGTCGGCCGCAGCCTCATCGTGTCCCTGTCGGTCGTGGCGATCGGCATCGTGGTGGGCACGCTGGCCGCGCTCGCCATCTCCCGCTTCGACTTCCGCGGCCGCAAGGTCGTGATCGTGGCCATCCTGGCGGTCCAGATGGTCCCCCTGGTCGCGATGATCATCCCGGTCTTCCTGCTGCTCAACGACCTCGACCAGTACGACAAACTGTCGGGCCTGATCATCACGTACCTGACCTTCATCCTCCCCTTCACGGTGTGGACGCTGCGCGGCTTCATCGTCAACATCCCCCGGGAACTGGAGGAGGCGGCGATGGTGGACGGCTGCTCCCGCACCAGCGCCTTCATCCGCGTGGTCTTCCCGCTGCTCGCCCCCGGCATGGTCGCCACCTCGGTCTACGGTTTCATCCTGGCCTGGAACGAGTACCTGTACGCCCTCATGCTGCTCAGCCAGGAGCACCAGACCGCGACCGTCTGGCTCGGCAACTTCACCACCAAACACGGCACCGAATACGCCCCGATGATGGCCGGTTCCACCATGATGGCCGTCCCGATCGTGGTCCTCTTCCTCCTCGTCCAGCGCAAGATGGCCGCGGGCCTCACCGCGGGCGCCGTGAAGGGATAACGCCCCCGATGACGACTTTCGCCAGCGGCACCACTGCATCGAATTGGGAAAGGGGCTTGACGCGGGACGCCCTGACCGTCCTCCAGCCCGGCTTCACCGGCACCACCGCCCCCGACTGGCTGCTCCGCCGCCTCGGCGAGGGCCTCGCCTCGGTCGGCCTGTTCGGCCGCAACATCGCCTCACCGGAGCAACTGGCCGCCCTGACGGCCCAGTTGCGCGCCGAACGCGACGACGTCCTGGTCGCCATCGACGAGGAGGGCGGTGACGTCACCCGCCTGGAGGTGCGCACCGGCTCGTCCTTCCCCGGCAACCACGCCCTCGGCGCGGTGGACGACCTGGAACTGACACGAAAGGTGGCCGCGGAACTGGGCCGCCGCCTCGCGGCCTGCGGGGTCAACCTCAACTGGGCCCCCTCGGCCGACGTGAACTCCAACCCGTCCAACCCGGTGATCGGTGTCCGCTCCTTCGGCGCCTCCGCCGACCTGGCCGCCCGGCACACGGCGGCCTATGTCACCGGGTTGCAGTCGGCGGGCGTCGCCGCCTGCACCAAGCACTTCCCGGGCCACGGCGACACCGCGATCGACTCCCACCACGCCCTGCCGCGCATCGACGTGGACGAGTCGGTACTCCTCGAGCGGGAACTGCGGCCCTTCCGCGCGGCCATCGCCGCCGGCACCCGCGCGGTGATGACCGCCCACATCCTGGTCCCGGCCCTGGACCCGGACCGCCCGGCGACACTGTCCTCCAAGGTGCTCAGCGACCTGCTCCGCCGTGAACTCGGCTACACCGGTCTCGTCGTCACCGACGGCATGGAGATGCAGGCCATCGCCGGCACCTACGGCATCGAGCGCGGCAGCGTCCTGGCCGTCGCCGCCGGCGCCGACGCGATCTGCGTGGGCGGCGGCCTCGCCGACGACGAGACGGTACGGCGCCTGCGCGACGCCCTGGTCTCGGCGGTCCGCTCGGGCGAACTCCCCGAGGAGCGGCTCGCGGAAGCGGCGGAACGCGTCCGTACGCTGGCCCACTGGACGGCCGCCGGCGCGGCCGACACGCAGCCGCCGGCCGACGAGGAGGTGGGACTGCGCGCGGCCCGAAGGGCGTTGCGCGTCACCGGCGCGGACGGCTTCACCCCCCTCACCACGGCGCCCTACGTCGCCGCCTTCACCCCGATGGCCAACGTGGCCGTCGGCGACGAAACACCCTGGGGCGTCGCCGCCGAACTCGCCCGTCTGCTCCCCGGCACGGAAACGGGCAGCTTCGCAGGCGAGGATGCGGGCCTCGCCACCCTGGCCGCGGCCGGTCCGCGCCGCATCGTGGCCGTGGTCCGCGACGAACACCGCCACCCCTGGATGGGGACGGCCCTGGACACCGTCCTCAGAACCCGCCCCGACACCATCGTGATCGAAATGGGTCTCCCCCAGGCCCCGGTCCGAGGAGCCCTGCACATCGCGACCCACGGCGCGGCAAGGGTGTGCGGCAGAGCGGCCGCGGAGGTCATCGCGGGGGAGTAGGCCCTACGACAGGACAGGTGCCGGTCCCCTCCGAGGGGACCGGCACCTGTCTTCGCCAGGGGCCCTAAATCCCCTGCCAGTCAGGCTTGTTGACGAAGGTGTGCCGGAAGTAGTCCGCCAGCTTCAACTTGGAAGCAGCCCCCTCGTCCACGACCACCGTCGCATGCGGGTGCAGCTGAAGTGCCGACGCAGGGCACACCGCGGCGACCGGCCCCTCCACCGTCGCCGCCACCGCGTCCGCCTTGCCCTCACCGGTGGCGAGCAGCACCAGATGCCGTGCCTCGAGAATCGTCCCGATCCCCTGGGTGATCACATGGTGCGGCACCTGCGCGATGTCCCCCTCGAAGAACCGCGCGTTGTCCACCCGGGTCTGCTCGGTCAACGTCTTGATCCGGGTCCGCGAGGCCAGCGAGGAACACGGCTCGTTGAACCCGATGTGCCCGTCCGTCCCGATCCCGAGCAGCTGCAGATCCACGCCCCCGGCCTCCGCCAGCGCCGAGTCGTACGCCTCGCACGCGCCGGTGATGTCCTGGGCCGTCCCGTCCGGCCCCATGAAGGAGGCCATCGGTATCCCGAGCGGCTCCAGCACCTCGCGCCGCAGCACCGAACGGTAGGACTCCGGATGTTCGGCCGGCAGCCCCACGTACTCGTCGAGCTGGGCTATCCGCGCCTGCGAGGCGTCCACGGCACCGGACCGCACCTTCGCCGCCAGCGCCTCGTAGATGGGCAGCGGGGTGGAGCCGGTCGCCACACCGAGCAGGGCGTCGGGCTTGCGCCGGAGCAGCTGGGCCATGGCCTCGGCGATGAGCTCGCCACCCGCCTTGGCGTCCGGAACGATGACAACTTCCACGCTGGGCCTGCCGATCTGAGGAAACGGTCTGATCTGTAGCAACGGTCTGAACAGAGAGGGCTCGACCGGACCCCGGTGCGGCCCATGTGGTTTAGACCAATCTAACAGAATCGGGTTCCACCGCCCAGGTCCCCGAACGCCGCCACCCCGTCACATCGCGGACAGGCGCCATTTCGCGCGGGGGAGTGGAACGGGGAGTGGAACAGGGCCATGACCACCGTCACGACACCCGACCCGCAGAGCGAACTCCCCGGCCGGATCATGGCCCGCGAGATGGCCGAACAGCCCGCCGTCCTGCGCCGCATCCTGGACGAGGGCGCCCCGGCCGTCCGCAAGGCAGCCCAGGAGATCGCCGCCCGCGCACCCCGCTTCGTCCTGCTCACCGCCCGCGGCACCTCCGACAACGCGGCCCTCTACGCCAAGTACCTCCTCGAAGTCCGCCTCGGCCTGCCCTGCGGCCTGAGCTCCATGTCGACCACCACCGCCTACGGTGCCCGCCCCGACCTCACCGACGTCCTCGTCGTCACCGTCAGCCAGTCCGGCGGCTCCCCGGACCTGGTGGCCTCGACCCGGGCCGCGCGCGAAGCCGGCGCCATTACCCTCGCGGTGACCAACAATCCCGACTCCCCGCTGGCCGGCGTCTCCGAGTACCACATCGACATCATGGCCGGACCGGAGAAGGCCCTCCCCGCGACCAAGACCTACACGGCCTCCCTCCTCGCTCTCTATCTCTTCGTCGAAGGTCTGCGCGGCGGCGACGGAGCGCCCGCCCGGGGACTGCCGGACCTGGCCACCGGACTGCTCGCCCGGCAGGACGAGGTCCGCGCCCTGGCCGCCCGCTACCGCTTCGCCGAGCGCATGGTGATCACCTCCCGCGGCTACGGCTACCCCACCGCCAAGGAAGCCGCCCTCAAGCTGATGGAGACCAGCTACATCCCCGCCCTCGCCTACTCCGGCGCCGATCTGCTCCACGGCCCCCTCGCCATGGTCGACAACGTCTCGCCGGTCATCGCGGTCGTCACCGACGGCAAGGGCGGCGAGGCCCTCCAGCCCGTCCTCGACCGGCTGCGCGGCCGGGGTGCGGACCTGGTCGTGGTCGGCCCCCGGAGTCAGGTCGAGCAGGCCTCGGCCGGCTTCGTCCTGCCCACCGACGGCGTGGCCGAGGAGGTCCAGCCCGTCCTGGAGATCATCCCCCTCCAGCTCCTGGCCTACGAGGTCACCATCGCCCGCGGCCAGGACCCGGACGCGCCGCGCGCCCTGGCGAAGGTGACGGAGACGCACTGATCCTGGCGGGACGGCTCACGGCATCGAACCTCCCGTGGCATCCACCCAGCTCCCGGTCACCCACCGCCCGTCGTCCGAGGCCAAGAAGGCCACCACGTCCGCGACATCGGCCGGTGTCCCCACCTTCCCCAGCGCCGAAAAGGCCTCCGCCCGCGCCCAGCCGCCCTCCGTGCCGTGCAGCAGCTCGGCGGTGTTGTCGGTGTCGATCAGACCGGGTGCCACCGAGTTCACCCGGATACCCCGGATGCCCAGGACCTTGGACAGATCGCGGGAGAACACGTCCAGTGCGCCCTTCGTCATGGCGTACGCCATGTTGTGCGGCATCGCGGCGGTACGGGCCAGCCCCGACGAGACGTTGATGATCCGGCCGCCGTCCCGGAGTCGTATCGAGCCCTGTTTGACCAGGAAGAACGGCGCCTTTACATTCACCGCGAAGAGCCGGTCGTATTCCCCTTCGTCGATCTCCTCGATCGGGCGGGAGGAGCCGATTCCCGCGTTGTTCACCAGGATGTCCAGCCCGTCCGCGTGCCGGTCGAACTCCTCCCAGAGAGCGTCGACGGCTCCGGGTGTCTCCAGCTCGGCCCGGATCGTGAAGGCGCGGCCGCCGGCCGCCTCGATCGCGGCGACGGTCTCCTTCGCCGCCGCTTCACTCCTGCCGTAGTGCACCGCCACCCGCGCGTCGTCCCGCCCCAGGCGCTCGGCGATGCCCCGCCCGATCCCCCTGCTCGCCCCTGTCACCAGAGCGGTCCTGCCCGTGAGCGCGCCCATGTCAATTGCCCCCTGTTTTCTCTAGCGGTCGCTACAGAAAAAACCGTACAGGGTCCCCACGTCCTTTATCTAGTGCCCGCTATACAATTCACTCCATGGTGGGCAGCGAGGGAGCGGAAGTGCAGGTCAAGCCTGCGGTCGGCAGATCGAAACCCCGTGGGCGCCCTCGGTCCTTCGACCGTGAGACCGCCCTGGAGAAGGCGATCCTGGCCTTCTGGGAGCACGGATACGAGGCCACGTCCGTCTCCGACCTCACCCGCGTCATGGACATCGGGGCCCCCAGTCTCTACGCGGCCTTCGGTGACAAGCGGTCGCTGTTCGAGGAGGTCGTGAAGGAGTACGGGGTCCGGTACGGCTCCTTCGGTGACCGTGCCCTCGCCGAGGAGCCCACCGCCCGGGCCGCCGTGCGGCGGATGCTGCGGGAGGCCGCCGTCGAGTACACGGCCCCCGGCCATCCGCACGGCTGCCTCGTCATCCATGCCGCCACCAACTGCTCCACCCCGGAGGTCGAGGAGTCGCTGCGCGCGCGGCGCAACGCCAACATCGCCGCCCTCGAGAGCCGTATCGGCGCCGGCATCGCCGCAGGGGAGCTGCCGGCCGGAACCGACGCCGCCGCGCTGGCCCGGTACACCGGGGCGGTGATCCAGGGCATGTCCCAACAGGCGCGCGACGGCGCGAGCCGGGTGGAGTTGGAGGCGGTCGCGGAAATTGCCATGACCATCTGGCCCCGCACATGAACCCACACGCGTTAGGCTGCGTGGTGGATGTCAGGGCGTCCGACCCGTTGGCTCCCGCGAGGGAAAGCTCCAACAACAAACAGGCTCCAACGCATGGACACACCTAGTGGTCTAGTCCACAATTGAACCGCGACTTCCGTCTTCCCCGCACAGGAAGGCGGACCGAGGAACCGGAGCTCTCTGCCCTGACTGCCCCGGGTCCTCATCCTCGGCCGACCGGGACCGCACACCCCGCGGCCGATGTTGCTCCGGGCTGCGGTGCCGGGAAGGTTGAGGGTCCTTCCCAGGCGCCGCGGCCCGCGGGTGTTCCCGGGCTCGGAATTCCATCGGCGTACGGTGTTTTTAGGTCACTCACATACCCCCAGGTACGCTCGCACCCGTGCCCTCCATGAACGAACTGGTCCGCCAGCACACCGCCCTCGACGACTCCGACCTCGAGTGGCTGCATCTGCTGGTCTCGGAGTGGCAGTTGCTCTCCGACCTCTCCTTCGCCGACCTCGTGCTGTGGGTCCCCACGCGCGACGGCACCCGCTATGTCTCCGTCGCCCAGATGCGGCCCAACACCGGCCCCACCTCCTACCAGGACGACATGGTCGGCCACCTCGTCCCGCGCGGCCGCCGCCCGCTGCTGGACGCGGCGCTCGACGAGGGCCGGATCGTGCGCGAGGGCGACCCGGAGTGGCGCGAGGAGGTCCCGGTCCGCGTCGAGTCGATCCCGGTACGACGGGAGGGGCGCGTCCTCGGTGTCATCGCGCGCAACACCAACCTGCTGACCGTCCGCACCCCGAGCCGTCTCGAACTGACCTATCTGCAGAGTGCGTCCGACCTGGCCCAGATGATCGCGGCCGGCTCCTTCCCGTTCCCCAACCAGCAGATGGACATGGACGCGGCCCCCCGCGTCGGCGACGGCCTGATCCGCCTCGACGCGGACGGCATCGTCCAGTACGCCTCCCCGAACGCCCTGTCCGCCTACCACCGCATGGGCCTCGCCTCCGACCTCGTCGGCCAGCACCTCGGCAGGACCACCGCCGAACTCGCCCCGACCCGCGGTCCGGTGGACGAGGCACTCGCCAAGGTCGCCAGCGGCTGGGCGCCCCGTGAGTTCGAGATCGAGGCGCGTGACGGGGTCATCCAGTTCCGGGCGATCCCGCTCAAACCCAAGGGCACCCGCATCGGTTCACTGGTCCTGCTACGGGACGTGACCGAACTGCGCCGCCGCGAGCGTGAGTTGATCACCAAGGACGCGACCATCCGGGAGATCCACCACCGGGTGAAGAACAACCTCCAGACGGTGGCGGCCCTGCTCCGCCTCCAGGCCCGGCGCATCGAGTCCGACCGCGGCCGGGAGGCGCTCGAAGAGGCGGTACGGCGGGTCGGCTCGATCGCGATCGTGCACGAGACGCTGTCTCAGAACCTGGACGAGCGTGTGGAGTTCGACGAGATCGCCGACCGCGTGCTCGCCATGGTCGCCGAGATCTCCCCGGGCAAGGTCACCGGCCGGCGCAGCGGACGCTTCGGCATCCTGGACGCCGAGGTCGCCACCCCGCTGTCCATGGTCCTCACGGAAATCCTACAGAACGCCCTGGAGCACGGCTTCCGCGAGGGCGAGACCGGCACGGTCGAGGTCTCGGCCGTCCGCGGCGGCACCACGAAGGAAGCCCGCCTCCTTGTCACCGTCCAGGACAACGGCGTCGGTCTGCCCGAGGGATTCGACCCGCACACCGCGGGCAACCTGGGCCTGCAGATCGTACGGACGCTGGTGGAGGGCGAGTTGGGCGGCACGTTCGACATGGTCCCGGCACCGGAGGGCGGCACCCGCGTGATCCTGGATGTGCCGGTGCAGGCCCACAAGTAGGGCGGTAGGCGGCGAGCAAGGCCACAGGTGACGAGCAAGGCCGTGCACAAGGCCGGTGGACAGCAAAAAGCCCCGGACCGTTCAGGGGTCCGGGGCTCAAATGCTCGTTGCCAGCGTGTGCTGCGCATCGGGGGTACTGCGCGCTGCGGCTCGGGGGCGGGAGAAGCGTACGCGGTGTACGCGCCGCCAAGCTCAGGCTGTGCGGGGTGGGTGTGTCAGGCGGAGGCCTGACGGGCCCGGTTGCGGGCGGCACGGCGCTTCATGGCGCGACGCTCGTCCTCGCTGAGACCACCCCAGACGCCGGAGTCCTGACCGGACTCGAGCGCCCACTGCAGACACTGATCCATAACGGGGCAGCGACGGCAGACGGCCTTGGCTTCCTCGATCTGCAGCAGCGCAGGACCGGTGTTGCCGATGGGGAAGAAGAGCTCGGGGTCTTCCTCGCGGCAAACGGCGTTGTGACGCCAGTCCATGGCTGCTACCTCTCCTTGGTATTACGTGCAAGTTGCTTGTGAATGTGAACGCTTTCACGAATCCCTCAACAAGTGAAGGGCCGATCACCGAGTCTTCCCCGGTGTGGTCCTGTGGATTGAAGAGGGGTTCCGGTGGCCTGTGGACGCTGGTGTTGCGGGCTGTCCCGACCGCCACGTAGAGACTCGCAAACCTCAGCGGCGGATACAACCCCTTCCGGAAAGTTTTTTTTGATTCCTCGGTGTCGACTAGGTCACAGCCGTACTTCCATGGGGTGGACCCTGGTCTAAACGTTCGAGTGAAAGGACTTTAGCCCCTTCTGCTCACACAATCACACGCAGTGCACGGCGTACGCCTGTGAACGTCACGCTCGTACGCAGTCCGAGGTGGTCGCCGTCCATCTGGAGGGGCAGGGGCACCTTCGAATGCAAGGTGAACTGGTCCAGGTCGTGCAGGGACACGGCGTGCTTGCCGTGGGGGCCGCGCTCGGGGGACGAAGTGAGCAACTGGGTGCCATATCGGGCGATCGAGGTCGTCGTCATACGGCTGAGAGCGAGTACGTCGAGGCCTTTATCGAACGACGCCTTAGGTGACGCGTACATCGGGTGATTGCCCAGGAAGGTCCACGGAGAGGTGTTCGAGACTATGGACAGGACCAGATCGGTCACCGGCTCCGCATCCGGACGCTCCAGGGTGATCGTCCCGTGCCGGCGGTGCGCCTCGCCGAAGAACTGGCGCAGTGCCTGACGGACGTAGAGAGCGTGTGTGGATTTCCTGCCGCGCTCCCTCTGCTGCTCGACCCGGCCGACGACGCCGGCGTCGAATCCGAGCCCCGCGTTGAAGGTGAACCAGCGCCCCGGCACGGCCTCGTCCTCGGTGCCGGGTGTGCCCGAGGCCAGACCCAGGCCGACCGTACGCTCGCTGCCCTCGCGCAGAGCGTCGAGGAGGGCGCCGGTGGACTCCACGGCGTCGTTGGGCAGGCCGAGGGCGCGGGCGAAGACGTTGGTGGAGCCACCGGGGACCACGGCGAGGCCGGGGAGGTGCTCGGGGGCGGGGCCGGCGTGCAGGAGGCCGTTGACGACCTCGTTGACCGTGCCGTCGCCGCCCAGCGCCACGACCAGGTCGATGTCCTTGCTCTCCGCCGCCTGCCGGCCCAGGTCGCGCGCGTGGCCGCGGTACTCGGTGGTGACCGCTTCCAGTTTCATCTCGCTCGCGAGCGCGTGGATCAGGACATCGCGCGTACGTGCGCTTGTGGTGGTTGCCGCCGGATTGACCACGAGAAGTGCACGCATGGGTTGCAGCGTACCTACTGGGTGGTACCGGGCACAGGTCGAGGTAGGGATCACGTAAGACTTCGGCGCGTGAACCTTGCCACGCGGAGGCGTGGGGCAACCTCCGCGCGGCGGTGTGCGTTGCCCACGCCGCACCCGCGGCGCCTCCGGGGGCGCGGGCTACTCTTCAGGGGTGAGCAGCGAGCAGATTCCCGCCACCCCCGAGACCGCCGGTCCGCGCCCGCGGCGCCTGACGTACGCCGCCGCCCTGGCCGCCCTCGAAGGGCTCGCGCTCGTCGCGGGAGGCGTCTGGATGCTCGTGGAGGGCCTGGCCGGCGACCCGGACGACCGGCAGTCGGCCGTCACCGGGGGCATCACGCTGATCGTCCTCGCACTGCTGCCGCTCCTCGCCGCACGCGGGCTGCTCGGCCGGCGCAGCTGGAGCCGGGGGCCGGCCGTCATCACCCAGATCATGGCCCTGCCCGTCGCCTACAACCTCCTCCAGGCCGACAGCGTGGCGATCCCGGCGGGCATCGCCCTCGCGGTCGTCGCGGTGGCCGCGCTGATCCTGCTGATCAACCCGGCGACGACCCAGGCGCTCGGAATCAGGGGACCGGGACGGGCTGAGGACGGCAAGCGGTAGCCGTTGGGGGTGTGCGCCGGCTGCGATCGTGGGGCTCGGCGCTTGTCCGGTCGGGGAGGAAGGGTCGTCGCAGCGGAGCCGTCGTGCCGGTGCACGGCCGTTGATCGCGGCCGGTGGCAGTCGTAGAAACCGAGAGGGCGGCGGCGACCGTACAGCAGTCGAACCCCGGCCCCGGAACGCCGGCGGAGCCGTGGGGCGCATGCGAGGGACGACCTACGGCCCCAGCTCCTCGGCGCTCCCCGGCCTGAGGCCGCGCCCGGCGGCGAGCGGTGGCCTCGGCTCGGAGCTGCCCCGTGGCGGAACGGCCTTGGGGCGGGCCCCGGCGTCTACTCCTCCACCAGCAGCTTCTCCCGGAGCTGGGCCAGTGTGCGGGCCAGCAGTCGGGAGACGTGCATCTGGGAGATGCCGACCTCCTGCGCGATCTGCGACTGGGTCATGTTGCCGAAGAAGCGGAGGAGAAGGATTCGCTTCTCGCGCGGGGGGAGATCCTCGAGCAGCGGCTTGAGCGACTCCCGGTACTCGACGCCCTCCAGCGCCTCGTCGTAGGCACCCAGCGTGTCCGCGACCGCCGGGGACTCGTCGTCCGTGTCGGGGACGTCCAGGGACAGCGTGGAGTACGCGTTGGCGGACTCCAGGCCCTCCAGGACCTCCTCCTCCGAGATGGCCAGCTTCTCGGCCAGCTCGTGGACCGTGGGGGAGCGGCCGTGCCGCTGCGAGAGCTCCGCCGTGGCCGTCGTGAGGGCCAGGCGCAGTTCCTGCAGACGCCGGGGCACCCGGACCGCCCAGCCCTTGTCACGGAAGTGGCGCTTGATCTCGCCCACCACCGTGGGGGTCGCGTAGGTCGAGAACTCCACCCCGCGGTCCGGGTCGAAACGGTCGACCGACTTGATCAGGCCGATGGTCGCGACCTGGGTCAGGTCGTCCAGCGGCTCGCCGCGGTTGCGGAAGCGGCGCGCGAGGTGCTCGACGAGCGGCAGGTGCATCCGGACCAGCTGGTTGCGCAGCTCCGCGTACTCCGGGCTGCCGTCCTTCAGCGCGCGCAGCTCGATGAAGAGGGCACGTGCCCCGCTGCGGTCCTGTGGATCGTGCCGCGGGACCGGCGTGTTGTTCGCGCCCGCCGCGCCGTCCTCTGCGTTTCGCTCGTGCTCGCTCATCGTCCCGCCCGTCGCCCTTCCACGAGCCGTCGCCTCCGTCCGCACCGGGAGGACCCCGGCCCGCCCTGCGGGAGGCGCATCCTGCACGGCACCCTTCCGATCACGCTGCCCGTCGTCCAGGAAGCCGGTCGCCGTCGTGTCGACGACGTCCTCCTCCGGATGCGGCCGGGGCTGCTCGGGGATGCCGTCGATGCCGTCCGCCATGCGACGGAAACCGCCGGAGCCGTCGTCGCCCAGGCTGTCGGCGCCGCCCGGGCCGACAGGACGGTGCCCGCCCTCGGCCGGCAGCTCCCGTGTGCCGCGCTCTTCGTCCCGCACCGGCCCGTCCCCGTTCCTCACGCCGGCCCGGGTCCCGCGCCGCGCTGTTTGTAGAGGCTGATCGAAACGGTCTTGTCCTCGTCCACGGCCGAAGAGACCTTGCCCGCGAGGGCCGAGAGGACGGTCCAGGCGAAGGTGTCCCGTGACGGTGCGTGACCGTCCGTGGTCGGGGCCGAGACGGTGACCTCCAGCGAGTCGTCGACGAGTCGGAAGACACAGCTGAGCACCGAGCCGGGCACGGCCTGCTGGAGCAGGATCGCGCAGGCCTCGTCCACCGCGATGCGCAGGTCCTCGATCTCGTCGAGGGTGAAGTCCAAACGGGCTGCGAGGCCGGCCGTGGCCGTCCGCAGCACCGACAGGTAGGCACCCGCGGCCGGCAGCCGGACTTCCACGAAGTCCTGGGTCGCGGGCTCGCCTGCGATCTGGGACACCCTCACCTCCAAGGTGGTACAAGCTTTACGGGGGCCGAGGGTCGCCCCCCGGAGTAACGCGACGTGTGGTTCAGCGGTGACGCTACCGCGCTCTCGACTTTCCTGTCCCCGGGACCCCAACCCCTTGCCGTCACTCACAGTAAAACTGTGGACACGCTCCGTGTCTAGGGGTTTGCGGCTCCAATTGGGAAGAACGCGCGCCGGGTTGACGTACCCAGACGTCAGACGGTCGAACCGTCCTGGAACCCGGGGGTCCAGGGTCACACAAGGACGTGGTCCACGAAGCACCAACGCCAGTTCTCACCCGGTTCGTGGGTCCGCATGACCGGGTGCTCGGAGTCCTTGTGGTGCTTCGTCGCGTGTTGTCCGGGAGAGGAGTCGCAGCAACCGACGTGACCACAGGACAGGCACAGGCGCAGTTGTACCGGGTGGGTACCGTCCCTCAAGCACTCCGGGCAGGTGTCGCTGAGCGGCTCGGGCTCCGGGTGCGGCAGCGCGTCCGCGTGCGTGCACTGTTTCATGATTGCCAGGTTACGACGGCCGCGCGGGCGGCCGCGTGCAAAAAGAGGGCGGGCGCACGACGATGAACGAGGGCGGGCGAGGGTCATGGACGTGATGCCACTGCTGTTGCTGGTGGCGGGAAGCGCGGGGATCGCGGCGGCGGCCCGGCGCACCCCGGTTCCGGCGCCACTGCTGCTGGTCGCGGCCGGGCTGCTGATCTCGTACCTCCCCGGGGTCCCCGAGTACACGCTCGACCCGGACGTGGTCCTGCCCATCATCCTGCCGCCGCTGCTGCACTCCGCGGCCACCGACAGCTCCTATCTCGACCTCAGGGCGCAAATGCGGCCCGTGGCGCTGCTGTCTGTGGGATACGTGCTCTTCGCGACCATCGCCGTCGGCTGGGCGGCGTACCGGATCGTGCCGGGTCTGTCGCTGACGGGGGCGCTCGTGCTGGGCGCCGTGGTGGCACCGCCGGACGCGGTCGCGGCGACGGCGGTGGCACGCCGCGTGGGCCTGCCCTCCAAAATCACGACCATCCTGCAGGGCGAGTCCCTGGTGAACGACGCGACGGCGATCACCGCCTACCGGGTCGCGCTCGCGGCCGCGATCGGCGAGGGCGCCACCTGGGCGGGCGGCATCGGCGAGTTCCTGCTCGCGGCGGTCGGCGGGGTCGCGGTCGGCCTGGTGCTGATGGTGCCGATCCACTGGCTGCGAACCCATCTCGAGGAGCCGCTGCTGCAGAACACGCTCTCCCTGCTGATCCCGTTCGTCGCCTACGCGGCGGCCGAGCAGTTCCACGCGTCCGGCGTGCTCGCCGTGGTCGTGGTGGCCCTCTTCCTCGGACACCGCGCGTGGGAGGTCGACTTCGCGACGCGCCTTCAGGAGGACGCCGTCTGGAAGATGGTCGCCTTCGTCCTGGAGTCGTCGGTGTTCGCCCTCATCGGGCTCCAACTGCCTGTCGTGCTGAAGGGCCTCGGGGAGTACGAGGGCGGCCCCGCCGTCTGGTACGCGGTCGCCGTCTTCCTCCTGGTCGTCGTCTCGAGGTTCGTGTGGGTCTATCCGGCGACCTTCCTGCCGCGCATCCTCTCCGCGCGGATCCGCGCGCGTGAGGACAACCCCACCTGGAAGGCGCCCTTCGTCATCGCCTGGGCCGGGATGCGGGGCGTGGTCTCGCTGGCGATCGCCTTCTCGATCCCGGAGCACCTGCACAACGGCGAGCCGTTCGAGGGCCGCAACCTGATCCTCTTCCTGACCTTCACGACGGTCATCGGCACCCTCGTCGTCCAGGGCGTCACCCTGCCCCCGCTGATCCGCCTGCTGAAGCTCCCTGGCCGCGACCAGCAGGCCGAGACCCTCGCCGAGGCCAACGCCCAGGCGCAGGCCTCGCGCGCCGCCGAACGGCGTCTGGACGAACTCCTCTCCGACGAGCGCAACGCCCTCCCACCGCCGCTGGCCGACCGTCTGCGCATGGTCCTGGACCGCCGCCGCAACGCCGTCTGGGAACGCCTCGGCCAGTCCAACCCCCTCACCGGCGAGACAGTCGACGACACCTACCGCCGGCTGTCCAGGGAGATGATCGGAGCCGAGCGCACGGTGTTCGTGAAGCTGCGGGACCTGCGCTACATCGACGACGAGATGCTGCGGACACTGCTGCGCAGGCTGGACCTGGAGGAGGCGGCGGCCTATCGGGAGGCGGCCGAGTAGGGGCGGCCGGTGACCACGGCCGCCAATGTCGTCCCGCGCGGGAAGGCGCCCTCTTCGGTGAGGGTGACGAGTCCGTAGAGCAACTTGGCGACATAGAGACGTTCCACGGGGACACCGTGACGCTGCTCGAAGTCCTCGGCGAAGGTGTCGAGTGCGGCGGGTATTCGGGCGTAGCCGCCGAAGTGGAACCGGTCGTCCAGTGTCCAGGCCCCGCGTCGGGCACCGAACGCACGGCGTTGCAGGGACTCTATGTCGGCGGTCAGGAAACCGCCCTTGAGGACCGGGACGCCCAGGCAGCGCTGGTCAGGGGCCAGTCCGGCCGCCAGGCCCGCGAGGGTGCCGCCGGTGCCGCAGGCGATCGCGACGACGTCGGCCCGGCCCGACAGCTCCTCGCCGAGTGCTCGGCATCCTCGGACGGCCGGGGTGTTGCTGCCGCCCTCCGGGACGACGTACGCCTCCTCGGCGTCCGCCGCGCGCAGCACGCGCGCGAGGGTGTCCGGTTCGGTCTTGCGGCGGTACGTCGGCCGGTCGACGAAGTGCAGTCGCATGCCGTCGGCCGTGCACCGGGCGAGGGAGGGGTTCAGGGGGCGGTCGGCGAGTTCCTCACCCCGGACCACACCGATGGTGGGCAGGGCCAGCAGGCGGCCCGCGGCGGCCGTGGCACGCAGATGGTTGGAGTACGCGCCGCCGAAGGTGAGGACCGTACGGCCGGCCGCCGCGGTGAGGTTCGGTGCGAGTTTGCGCCACTTGTTGCCGATGAGCTCGGGGTGGATCAGGTCGTCACGCTTGAGGAGAAGGCGCACGCCGTGCCGGGCGAAGCGGGGGTCCGACAGCTCCTGCAAGGGCGAGGGCAGGCGGGGGCGCAGGGTGTCGAGGCCGGTCACGCCCCCATTGTGACCTGCGGGGTCACTTCAGGCGCTCCCGGATCCGGCCGCGCAGCCAGGCCATGGTGAAGCCCCGCGGATCCACCTTGCCCGGTTGCCACTCCAGGTGGCCGATGACCGACCGTTCCGTCCAGCCGTGGTGACGGCACACCGCAGCGGACACCTGCTCGATCGCCTTCAGCTGGGCCGCCGGCCAGGGATCCTCGCCGTCGCCGAGGTTCTCGCACTCGAAGCCGTAGAAGTGGCGGTTGCCGTCGGTGTTGGCCTCGTTGTCGAGAGGGAGGGCCTTCTCGGCGATCACGGCCCGCAGGACGTCGTCGTCGCCGAGACCGGCGTGGTTGGCGCGGCCGTAGCCGACGAGATGGACGGTGCCGTCCTTGGTGATGACGCCGTGGCACAGGGGTCCCGGCAGGTCGGTGTAGCCCTTGCGGCAGAGTTCCACCGTCGCCGCGCTGCCCCTGGTCACCGTGTGGTGGATCATCACGCCGTGCACCGGTCCCCAGGCGCCGACGTGGTTGCGGTTGTGGTGCTCCCAGTCGCCGACCTCGACGACGGTGGCGCCCTCCGCCCGCAGGACGGCCAGGAATCTGCCCGCGGACATGGGTGAGGCCATGGCTCCCTCCTTTCGCATCGCGCGCCGGCCGCCGACCGCGGCCGGCCCCTACTGGTTCTTGTACCGAAAGCGGCCGACTGCGACTCCTGGTTCGCACAGCGTGCGAGCTGATTCGGACAGTCAAATTCCGCTCTCCGGCATCGAATTGACTGGATGTCAGTGGATAGGAAGCACGCATATGCCCAACCCCGCGGTGATCCATTCCCCCCCTTTCGGGTAATAGCACCGGCACGCTCCGTGAGGAAGGGTTGCTCTTGCACATCGGTGCCGGGGCGCAGATCGCGTCCGGGCATGTACCGGGAGGGCAATTCCTTATGTCGGTAGGCGAAGAGGTCCGCACCGAGCAGGACAGGCCGCAGCAGAGCCTCGGCACAGCGGCCGCGCGGAACCTGGCCACCACCACCAAGTCCGCACCTCAGATGCAGGAGATCAGCTCCCGCTGGCTGCTGCGCACGCTGCCCTGGGTGAACGTACAGGGCGGTACGTACCGGGTGAACAGGCGCCTGAGCTACGCCGTGGGCGACGGCCGGGTGACCTTCGTGAAGACCGGGGACCGGGTCGAGGTGATCCCGGCCGAGCTGCGCGAGCTGCCGGCACTCAGGTCGTACGAGGACGACGACGTGCTCTCCGAGCTCGCCCAGCGCTGCCAGCAGCGGGAGTTCACCCAGGGCTCGGTGATCGCGTCCTTCGGCGCCCAGGCCGACGAGGTGTATCTGCTGGCGCACGGCAGGGTGGAGAAGGTCGGCACCGGACCCTACGGCGACGACGCGGTCCTCGGCGTCCTCGCCGACGGCGCCTACTTCGGCGACCAGGCACTCCTCGACCCGGACGCCATCTGGGAGTACACCGCCCGCGCGGCCACCACCTGCACGGTCCTCGTGCTGCCCCGCCAGGACGTCGACCAGGTGGCGGAGCGCGCCGAGGCCCTGCGCGAGCACCTCCAGGAACAGCGCGCGATCCCCTCGCAGCGCACCAACAAATACGGCGAGAAAGAGATCGACCTCGCCGCGGGTCACGCGGGCGAGCCCGACATCCCGCACACCTTCGTCGACTACGACGCCCGGCCCCGCGAGTACGAACTGAGCATCGCCCAGACCGTTCTGCGCATCCACACGCGGGTGGCCGACCTCTACAACCAGCCGATGAACCAGACGGAACAGCAGATCCGGCTGACCGTCGAGGCGCTCAAGGAGCGCCAGGAGCACGAACTCGTCAACAACCGCGAGTTCGGGCTGCTGAACAACTGCGAGTACGACCAGCGGCTCCAGCCGCACGACGGCGTGCCCAGCCCCGACGACCTCGACGAACTGCTCAGCCGCCGCCGGGGCACCAAGCTGCTGCTCGCCCACCCGCGCGCGATCTCCGCGATCGGCCGTGAGCTCAACAAGCGCGGACTGGTCCCCGAGACCATCGACGTGGGCGGCAACCGCATCCCCACCTGGCGCGGGGTGCCGATCTATCCGTGCAACAAGATCCCGGTCACCTCGGAGCGGACCACCTCGATCATCGCCATGCGTACCGGTGAGGCCGACCAGGGCGTCATCGGCCTCCAGCAGGCCGGCATCCCGGACGAGATCGAGCCGAGCCTGTCGGTGCGGTTCATGGGCATCAACGAACAGTCGATCATCAAGTACCTGGTGACGGCCTACTACTCGGCGGCCGTGCTGGTGCCGGACGCGCTCGGAGTCCTGGAGAACGTCGAGATCGGCCGCTGGAGGTGACCTTCCCGCGCCGGGGAGCCGTGTCCCCGGCCACCGGGGCGGAGACACCCCGGAGGAGCGCGCCCGCCCACGGCGGAAGCGCCACCGACCGCGGACTGACCGAGGGGGGTTCGATGGCCGAGTTCACGACGGGTACGCAGGCACTGGCGACAGAAAGGACGGAGGTGCTGGCACCGGCCGCCGGGGGGAGAGAGGTGCCGACCGCCAAGGGGACGGAAGCGCCGGCCGCCGGGCGGACCGGGGACGGGGTACCGGCCGGGGGGACGGGCCGGTTCGACGGGGACGAGGCGCGCCCGTTCCAGGAGCCCGACGCGAGACCCGAGGCACATCGACGTCACGGGGCTGGCGTGCCGCCCCAGACCCGCCCGCTGAACGGACCCGATGCCGGGGCCGAGGCGCGTTCCGCCGATGGGCACGAAGCCGCGGTGATCCTGGAGCGGGTCCGGGCGTCGGTCGACCCCGAGCTGCGTTCCGCGCTGGAGTCGCTGCCCGGCTCCCTGCGCAGGGTCGCGCTCTACCACTTCGGCTGGGAGTGCGCCGACGGCACTCCGGCGGCGGGCAACGCGGGCAAGGCGATTCGGCCCGCACTCGTCCTCACCGCGGCCGCCGCCGTCGGTGGGGACCGGGCGCGGGCGGCTGCCGTCCGGGCGGCCGTGGCGGTGGAGCTGGTGCACAACTTCACGTTGCTGCACGACGACGTGATGGACCGCGACACCACCCGTCGGCACCGCCCCACCGCGTGGACCGTGTTCGGCGACGCCGACGCGATCCTGGCCGGGGACGCCCTCCAGGCGCTGGCCCTCCGGCTGCTGGCCGAGGACCCGCACCCCGCGGCGGGAGCGGCCGCGGCCCGGCTCGCGGCCTGTGTCGTCGAACTGTGCGAGGGCCAGCACGAGGACACCGCCTTGCAGGGGCTCGCTCCCGGCGAGGTCACCCTCGACCAGGTGCTCGCGATGGCCGAGGCCAAGACGGGCGCGCTGCTCGGATGCGCCTGTGCGCTCGGCGCGCTGTACGCGGGCGCGTCCGCCGAGGACGTCGGGGCGTTGGACGCGTTCGGCCGCGAGGCGGGTCTCGCCTTCCAGCTCATCGACGACGTGATCGGCATATGGGGCGACCCCCGCCGCACCGGCAAACCGGTCGGCGCGGATCTCGCCGCCCGCAAGAAGTCCCTCCCCGTGGTCGCCGCGCTCACGTCCGGGACGGCAGCGGCCGCGGAACTGGCCGAGCTGTACGCGGCGCCGTACGCCGAAGAGGACCTGGCGCGTACGGCTCTGGCCGTGGAGGAGGCCGGCGGCCGCGACTGGGCGCAGGTGCAGGCGGCCGACCGGATGGCCCGGGCGATGGATCAGCTGGCCCGTGCGGTGCCCGATCCGGAGGCGGCGGGCGGGCTGCTCTCCCTCGCGGAGTTCGTGACGCGGCGCAGCGCCTGAGGGCTCCGGAGCGGCCGGCACCGTGCGGTTCCTGACCCCGCACGGCCCCGGGAGCTCCGGCCGACGGGTCCCGCACATCCCCACGGTGTGCGGGGCCCGTTCACACGTGTTCACCGGATAGTCTCAACACCCTTGTGTTCAAAGGTGGTTGAGATGAAGGGGTGGGGCATGGGCGTGGTGATACGGACGGCCGACAGAGGCGATCGCGAGCTGGTCGCGGGGCTGCTGGACTCGGCCTTCCAGGACGATCCGGTCAGCGGGTGGATCTTCCCGGAGGAGGAGAACCGGCGCACGACCCACCCCCGGCTGATGGCCGCCTTCGTCGACATCGTGCTCGCGGAGGGGCGTGTGGATGTCACGGATGACGGAGCGGCGTGTGCGCTGTGGTTGCCTGTGCCGTCCTACGGAGGTGACGAGGCTGACGAGGAGGGGTTCGCTCAGCTGCGGGAGGCGCTTGATCCGGGCAACGAGCGGATCGAGCAGATCGGGACGCTCACGGCCGAGGTGCATCCGGCCGGGCGGGCCCATGAGTACCTGTGGATGATCGGCGTGGCTCCTGGGCGGCAGGGAGAGGGGTTGGGGACGGCGCTGATCGGGTCGGTGCTCGAGCGGTGCGACCGGGAGGGGGTTCCGGCGTATCTGGAGGCGAGCAGCGAGCGGAGTCGGGGGCTGTATGAGCGGCTCGGGTTCGAGCTGGTGGAGCGGCCGCTGGAGCTGCCCGGCGGGCCTCAGATGTGGCCCATGTGGCGAGAACCCCGCGCTTCGCGATAACGCCGATACGGGTCGTCCTGCAGCTGCGGCCGAGTGGGGCTGGTCGCGCAGTTCCCCGCGCCAGGGAAGCGCCGACGGCCCCTTCGCCCTACCCTGAGGGCATGGGCAGCGACGAACGCGTCTGTCCCGTCTGCGGACAGCCGGTCGAGTCGGTCGTACGGCGTCACAAGACGCTGGGTGCGTGGGTTCCCGTGTGGACGGGCGGCCCGTGCCGCAACCCCGAGTGCGAGGCGTACGCCGGCCAGGCCGCCGGGTCCGGCGAGGACCACGGCGGCGCATCCGCCGGAAAAAGTTCCTGAACCCTGTCGAGAATCCGTCCCCGGCTCCGACGTCTCCTGTGAAAGCCGCCCGCACCGGGCGGCCGAGCCGACCGAAGCCGAAGGAGCGGAATCGTGAAGTACCTGGTCATGGTGCAGGGAACGCAGGCCGACTACGACGCCATGCGCGGCAAGGGCTCCGAGCACTCCCCGGCCTGGAGCGAGCAGGAGATCCAGACGATGTACGCCTTCATGAGCGCCGTCAACGACGACCTGTCCGAGACCGGCGAGATGCTCGACGGCCAGGGCCTCGCCGAGCCCGCGAAGGTCCGGCACGTCAGCCGGGACACGGAAGGCAAGGCCGTGATCACCGACGGGCCGTACAGCGAGACCAAGGAGCTGCTGTGTGGCTACTGGGTGCTGGAGTGCGAGAGCCTGGAGCGCGTCACGGAGATCGCCGAGCGCATCACCCAGTGCCCCCAGCCCGCCGGCGCCCCCGTGTACCCGGTGGTGATCCGGCCCATCCTGGACGGCGCCGGGGACATCTGAGGACCGTGCGGCCGACGACCCCGACCGAGGACCTGCTGCGCCTGCACGCGCCGCAGGTCCTCGGCGCGCTGGTCAGGCGGTACGGCCGTTTCGACGCCGCCGAGGACGCCGTACAGGAGGCGCTGCTGGCCGCGGCCGGGCAGTGGCCGTCGGCCGGGGTGCCCGACAATCCGCGCGGGTGGCTCATCAAGGTGGCCTCGCGGCGGCTGACCGACGCGCTGCGCGCGGAGGAGGCGCGCCGGGCGCGGGAGGAGAAGGCGGCCGCGCTGAGTGTGCGGGACACCGCCCTCGCCGACCGTGCGCCGCGCCCCGACGACACCCTGTCCCTGCTGTTCCTGTGCTGCCATCCGGAGCTCACCCCGTCCGCGCAGATCGCGCTGACCCTGCGCGCGGTCGGCGGTCTGACCACGGCGGAGATCGCCCGGGCGTATCTCGTCCCCGAGGCGACCATGGCGCAGCGCATCAGCCGGGCCAAGCAGAAGGTGCGGGGCGTGGGCTTCGGGCGGCCGGACAACTGGCAGGATCGGCTGCCCGCCGTCCTGCACACCCTCTACCTGATCTTCAACGAGGGCCATACGGCGACCTCCGGCCCGGCTCTCCAGCGGCGTGACCTCGCCGCCGAGGCGATCCGCCTGACCCGCACGGTCCACCGCCTCCTGCCCGAGGACTGCGAGATCGCGGGCCTGCTCGCCCTGATGCTCCTCACCGACGCCCGCCGCGACGCCCGCACCGGCCCGGGCGGCGACCTGGTCCCCCTCGACGAACAGGACCGCGACCGCTGGGACCGGGCCGCGATCGAAGAAGGCATCGCGCTGGTCACCCGGGCGCTGGCCGGCCGCCGTGCCGGGCCCTACCAGATCCGCGCCGCCATCGCCGCCGTACACGACGAGGCGCCCTCGCCGGAGGAGACCGACTGGCGAGAGATCCTCGGGCTCTACGACGTTCTCGTACGGCTCGTTCCGGGGCCCGTGGAGCGGCTGAACCGGGCGGTCGCGGTCGCGATGGTCCACGGGCCGGAGGCGGGGCTCGCGGAACTGGACGCGCTCACCGGTGAGTTGGGGCACCGGCTGGACGCCGTGCGCGGACACCTGCTGGAGCGGGCCGGTTCCCACGAGGAGGCGCGTGCCGCGTACGAGTCGGCGGCCGCCAAGACCCTGAGCCTGCCCGAGCAGCGTTATCTGCACGGGCGGGCGGCCCGGCTGAGGCCTTAACGTGACGGCATGTCCACAACGACACCCATCGTGCACCTGACCGAACGCTCCCTCTGGGAGGCGGCTCGCGCCCGGGGCACGTACGAGATCTCGACGCGCGGCCGCACTCTCCAGGAGGAGGGGTTCATCCACTGCTCGACGCGCGAGCAACTTCCGGGCACGGCCGCCCGTTTCTTCGCCGATGTGCCGGATCTGGTGGTTCTCGTCATCGACCCCGCCCGGCTCGACGTACCGCTGAAGTACGAGGCCCCCGCGCCCGGCGCCGAGGCGTTTCCGCACGTCTACGGGCCGATCCCGGTGGACGCGGTCGTCGACGTGGAGCCATGGAGGTGAGCGGTCGCCGCCGGGTCTGGGTGTGGGCCGTGGCGGTCTGGGCCGCTCTCGTGGTCGTCGCGGGCGGGCTCACGCTCTGGCTGCAGGACTCGGCCGAGCCGCAGGGGCCGTACAGCTGGGAGGAGAGCAGTCCGAGCTCCGGGCTCCCCGAGGGGTGGGAAACCATGTGTCCCACCCCCAGCGCCGACTCCCGGGGGCGTCGGGCGCTGGTGGCCTGCGCGTTCAGCTCCGGCTAGGCAGTCCGCCCGTCTCCGGGTCCCGGCCCGTCAGGCAGTACAGGCCGCCCGCCGGATCGCGCAGCACCGTCCAGTGCGGGTGGCGGGCGACGAACTCCGCCCCCAGACGCTCGTGTTCCGCCCGCGTCGCCTCGATGTCCGCGCAGGCCAGGTCGAGATGGGCGGCGGCGGGGCGTTCCTCGTCGAGGCGCTGGAGGAGGATGCGGACCGGGAGGCCGGCCGGTGGCTCGAGGACGTGGAACTCGGGGAGCGAGCCGGAGCGCGACTGCCAGTCGGGCAACAGGGCCGCCCAGAAGGCGACTTCGGCGACGTAGAGGGAGGGCGGGATGTCGAGGCAGACCTGGTCGAGACGGCTGCCGCGGATCACCGGCGGGCGAGTCGACTGCCCGCGCCAGGGATCGGCGCAGAACAACTGGCCGGCGGGGGAGCGGAGCACGACCAACGTGCCCTGATCGGCGACCACATGTGCGCCGAGAGCCTGCGCCGCCTTCGTGAACTTCCGTACGTCGTCGACGCAGAAGTCGAGATGGGCACCGCCGGGCCCGGAGGCGACGGCCTGGGCCTTGACGCAGGCGTCGGCGCCGCCGAACGGCACGAGGGTCACGAACTCCCGCCGCTCACCCCGGAACTCGGACAACCGGGTGCCGGTGACGCTGGTCCAGAAGTCGCAGGCCTGAGCGAATCGTGCCGTGGGCCGGTCAACGAAGGCGTACGTCCAGCGGGTGGTCATACGGTGATCGTAGGCGCCTCCCCATCGGCGCCTCCTCCACTTCGGCGCCTCTTCCGCTTCGGGCTCCCTCTACTTCGGCACCTCCATGAACCGCAGCATGTTCCCGGCCGGATCCCGGAACGCACAGTCCCGCACCCCGTACGGCATGTCCGTGGGCTCCTGGATGACATCGGCCCCCGACTCCCGCACCCGGGCGAACAACGCGTCACAGTCGGTGGTCGTGAAGTTCACCCCCCGCAGCAGCCCCTTGGCCAGCAGCCGCGCCATCGCCTCCTTGTCCGCGGGCGACGCGTCCGGGTCCGCGGCCGGCGGCTCCAGGACGATGTCCACGTCCGGCTGGAGCGGCGAGCCGACCGTCACCCAGCGCATGCCCTCGTACCCGACGTCATTGCGCACCTCCATGCCCAGGACGTCCCGGTAGAACGCGACCGCCTTGTCGTGGTCGTCCACGGCGATGAAGCAGTTCTTGAGTTTGATGTCCATGGCTTCACGTTAGGCCCGTCGGGGCCGGGTGTGCCTGCGGACCACGCACGGCGGGATCCCGGCGATCTCCTCGTGAGGGCGTGCGCGGTACGCGCTCGGCGTCTCACCCACCAGCTCCGTGAAGCGCGAGCTGAAGGAGCCGAGGGAGGTGCACCCCACGGCCATGCAGACCTCGGTGACGGAGAGGTCGCCCCGCCGCAGCAGGGCCTTCGCGCGCTCGATGCGGCGGGTCATGAGATAGCCGTACGGCGTCTCCCCGAAGGCCGCGCGGAAGCTGCGCTGGAAATGGCCCGGTGACATCAGCGCGGTGCGGGCGAGGGCGGTCACGTCGAGCGGCTCGGTGTACTCGCGGTCCATCCGGTCGCGCGCCCGCCGCAGCCGCACCAGGTCCTCGATGCTCACCATCACGCCAGCATCGCACGATGCTCACCAGCTGGGCGCGGGGATCTGGAAGGGGCTTTGCCTCACGTTCTCCTGCCGTACGGAAGCGCTTGCTCCCATGAGAGGCATGGACCACATCACGTTCCTCGTGGCGGTCGTCATCGTCACGGCCCTGGCCTTCGACTTCACCAACGGATTCCATGACACCGCCAACGCGATGGCGACGTCCATCGCGACCGGCGCGCTGAAACCCAGGACAGCCGTCCTGGTGAGCGGAGTTCTGAACATCGTCGGTGCCTTCCTGTCCACTGAAGTCGCCAAGACGATCTCCGGCGGCATCGTGGACGACGCTCTGGTCTCGCCCGGGATGATCTTCGCGGGGCTGGTCGGAGCGATCCTGTGGAACCTGCTGACCTGGCTGGTCGGCCTGCCGTCGAGCTCGTCGCACGCCCTGTTCGGCGGGCTGATCGGCGCGGTGTGGGTGGGTGCGGGCTCCCACGGTGTGCACTTCGACAAGGTCGTCGAGAAGATCCTGATCCCCGCGGTGGCCTCCCCGGTGGTCGCGGGCGTGGCGGCACTGATCGCCACCTACCTCGCCTACAAGCTCACCGCGCGCGCCCGCAAGGACTCGGTGACCAAGGGCTTCCGGCTCGGCCAGATCGCCTCCGCGTCCCTCGTCTCCCTGGCGCACGGCACCAACGACGCCCAGAAGACCATGGGCGTCATCACGCTCACCCTCATCTCGGCGGGCGCGCTCGGCCACGACGCCGGTCCGCCGGTGTGGGTCATCGCCTCCGCGGGGCTGGCGATCGGCCTCGGCACCTACCTCGGAGGCTGGCGGATCATCCGCACCATGGGCAAGGGGCTCACCGAGATCCAGTCCCCGCAGGGCTTCGCCGCGGAGACCGCGTCGACGACGGTCATCCTGACCTCCGCCCACCTCGGCTTCGCCCTGTCGACCACGCAGGTCGCCTCGGGCAGCATCCTCGGCGCGGGCCTCGGCCGGAAGCTGGCGGAGGTCCGCTGGGGCATCGCCGGCCGGATGGTCGCGGCCTGGCTGATCACCCTGCCGGCGGCCGCGCTGGTCGGGGGCATCTCCGCGAGTGCCGTGAAGCACGGCGGCGACTTCGGCACGGTCGTCGTCGCGCTGGTCGGTGCCGCCGTCGCCGCGGGCATCGTGCTCATCTCCCGCCGCAACCCGGTGAGCGCGCACAACGTCAACGACGCCCACGAGGTCACCCTCCGCACCGAGCCGCCGGCCCGCGTCGGCACGGCCGCCTGACCCCTCCTAGGAGTTCCTGTCATGAGCATCGACTGGACCGCACTCGGCCAGGTCACCGCGGTGAGCGTCGGCGTCACCGTCGCCGTGGTGGTGGTCTTCGCCCTCGGGGTACTCGGCCTCGCCCGCTTCGAGGGGGCGAGGGAGGACAGCGGTGGTGGTACGTCCACGCTCGGCTTCGCGCAGGCCGGCCTGTGCTTCCTCGCCTGCGCGGCGGTGGTGGCGTACGGCATCTACCTGATCGTGCCGCAGTTCCACTGACCCACCGAGAGGAGAGGGGAGCAAGGGTGACACCTCTGCTGAACGACCTGAAGGTCGACTACACCGATCCCGACGACCCCGTCCTCATCCGCCCGGACGGCAGCCCGATCGACACCTGGCGGGAGAACTACCCCTACGCGCACCGCATGGAGCGCAAGGAGTACGACTGGCACAAGCGGCTCCAGCAGATCGAACTGCTGAAGCTGCAGAGCTGGATCAAGGAGACCGGGCGCCGGCTCGTCATCGTCTTCGAGGGACGGGACGCGGCAGGCAAGGGCGGCACCATCAAGCGTTTCACGGAGCACCTGAACCCCCGCGGCGCGCGCGTGGTGGCGCTGGAGAAGCCGACCGAGCGCGAGCGCGGGCAGTGGTACTTCCAGCGGTACGTCGAACATCTGCCGACCGCGGGAGAGATCGTGCTGTTCGACCGGTCCTGGTACAACCGGGCCGGTGTCGAGCGGGTCATGGGCTTCTGCTCGGACGACGAGTACCGGCGCTTCATGCGGCAGGCCCCGCTGTTCGAGCGGATGCTCGTGGACGACGGGGTGGACCTGCTGAAGTTCTGGTTCTCGGTCTCCCAGGGCGAGCAGCGCACCCGCTTCACCATCCGTCAGATCGACCCCGTACGGCAGTGGAAGCTCAGCCCCATGGACCTCGCCTCCCTGGACCGCTGGGACGACTACACCGCCGCCAAGGTCGCCATGTTCCGGGAGACGGACACCCAGTTCGCGCCCTGGACGGTGGTCAAGAGCAACGACAAGAAGCGGGCCCGCGTCGAGGCCATGCGCAGTGTGCTGGCCCGCTTCGACTACGCCGACAAGGACGAAGAGGTGGTCGGTACGCCGGATCCGCGGATAGTGGGCGCGGCGGCGGGACTGCTGGAGGCGGGCGAGGTGTAAGCGCGTTTCGAGAGCGGGCCGAGTGCCGCATCCGGGGCACCTGTTCCAGGCCGCTGCGGGGTGCTCCAGGCGTCCGAGAGCGAGGCTGCCGACGCGAGGGCCGCAGGCAAGTCGTCACGCTGCGGATCTGCGCCCACCTGTGGCCGGGCCAAGAAGACCGCACCCGGACCGTCATGGTCGCCGTGCTCAGCGACCTGCGGACCGGGTGCGGACAGGGAGACACTGCACGTGAGGAAATTGCAGGTCAGAGGGCGTGATCCAAGATCAGGCCTTCTTGGTCTCCCAGAAGATCTTGTCGATCTGGGCGATGTAGTCCAGGGCCTTCTGACCGGTGGCCGGGTCAGTCGACGCCTTGGCGGCCGAGAGGGCCTTGAGGGCGTCGTTGACCAGCTGGTGCAGCTCCGGGTACTTCTCGAAGTGTGGGGGCTTGAAGTAGTCGCTCCAGAGCACGGAAACATGGTGCTTCGCGAGCTCGGCGCGCTGCTCCTTGATGACCGTGGCACGAGCCTGGAAGTGCGGGTCGTCGTTGGCGGCCATCTTCTCCTGCACGGCCTTCACCGACTCCGCCTCGATGCGGGCCTGGGCCGGGTCGTACACACCGCAGGGCAGGTCGCAGTGTGCGCTGACCTTGACCTTGGGGGCAAACAGGCGGGAAAGCATGGAGCGTTCCTTCCTCGTGATCGTCTTCTCAGGTGCGACATTACTCCCTGCGAGAGGCGAAAAGGCGGGTGCCCCCATGGGCTTAGGACAAAAGTCCGGGGTCAGACTGAGACTGGTGGATGAACGGACCGGGGAGGTGCCGGGGATGCCGGAGCTGTCGCAGGAGACCGAGCGGGGGAGGCCCCTGCTGCCCTTCGTGGGGGTGGCCGAGGTGACCGGGCCGTCGATGGTGCCCACCCTCCAGCACGGGGACCAGTTGGTCGTGCACTGGGGGGCCAGGGTCGGCCCCGGCGACATCGTGGTCCTGCGGCATCCATTCCAGCAGGACCTGCTCGTCGTCAAGCGGGCCGTGGAGCGGCGCGAGGGCGGCTGGTGGGTGCTCGGGGACAACGCGTTCGCGGGCGGCGACAGCACGGACTACGGCGTCGTACCCGAGGACCTCGTGCTCGGCAAGGCCCGGCTGCGGTACCGGCCGCTCAAGCCCGCTCAGCGCTCGCCGGTGGCCGCCGTGCGCTGGGCGCTGTCCGCCGTGCGGCCCGTCTTCCCCGACCGGTCGGCCTCCAGGCGCTTGCGGGCGCGGTAGGCGGCCACGTTGGCGCGGGTGGCGCAGCGGTCCGAGCAGTAGCGCCGGGAGCGGTTCGTCGACGTGTCGAGGTAGGCGTTGCGGCAGGGTGACGCCTCGCACAGGCCCAGCCGGTCCACGCCGTACTCGGTGAGGTGGAAGGCCAGGCCCATCGCCGCGATCGCCGCGTACCCGGCGGTGGCGTTGGACGGATGGTCCGCCAGGTGCATGTGCCACAGCGGGCGGCCGTCGTCGTCCCGGAAGTCGTGCCCGGAGATCTGCGGGCTCACCGGGAACTCCAGGAGCAGGGAGTTCAGCAAATCCACGGCGAGCGTCTCGTCGCCGCCGTCCGCCGCCTCGAAGACCGAGCGCAGCCGCGCCCGGACCGACCGGAACCGGGTGACGTCGGCTTCGGTGGCCCGGCGGGCGCCCGTGCCGTTGCCGCCGAACAGGTCGCGGACGGCCTCCACCGAGGTCAGCGTGTCCTTGCCCCGGGCCGGGTCCTCGCTGTTGACCAGACGTACGGCGTAGTCCGAGTAATAGGCCAGTTCCACTTGTAGTCCTTACGGAGGCGTTCTATCGTCGGGGTGCGGTCGGGTAACAGCTGATCGTGCTTCCAGGGTATTACGACTGCGACTGGACAGGGGCTCCCATGACGGCCGAACTCACTACCGACTGGAAGGCCTGGCAGCAGAGCTGGGACCAGCAGCAAGAGGTGTACATGCCGGACCGCGAGGACCGGTTCCGGATCATGCTGGACATGGTCGAGGCACTCGTCGGGCCCCGGCCGCGCGTGCTCGACCTCGCCTGCGGCACGGGAACCATCACGGCCCGGCTGCTCGCCCGGTTCCCGGAGGCCACCGGCACCGGCGTGGACCTCGACCCCGCGCTCCTCGCCATCGCCGAGGGCACGTTCGCGGGCGACGGGCGGGTCTCCTTCGTGACCGCCGACCTCAAGGACCCGGACTGGCCCACGAGGCTGCCGTACGACTCGTACGACGCCGTCCTGACCGCCACGGCCCTGCACTGGCTGCACAGCGAACCCCTCGCGACCGTCTACGGACAGATCGCGGAACTCGTCCGCGACGGCGGTGTCTTCATGAACGCGGACCACATGATCGACGAGACCACCCCCCGGATCAACGCGGCCGAACGCGAACAACGCCACGCGCACATGGAGCAGGCCAAGCGGGACGGCGCCCTCGACTGGGCCGAATGGTGGCAGGTCGCCGCCGAGGATCCCGTCCTCGCCGGGCCGACGGCGCGCCGCTTCGAGATCTACGGCGAGCACGCCGACGGGGACATGCCGTCCGCCGCGTGGCACGCACGCGTGCTGCGCGAGAAGGGCTTCGGGGAGGCCCGGCCGGTGTGGTGCTCGCCCTCGGACACCCTGCTGCTCGCGCTCAAGTAGGCGCCCGTACGAAAAGGGGCGGTACGGGAAGCCCGTACCGCCCCTTCGTCGTCGTATCGCTAGAGGACCTTCGACAGGAACGCCTGGGTGCGCTCGTGCTGCGGGTTCGTCAGGACCTCGCGGGGGTCGCCGGATTCGACGACCACGCCGCCGTCCATGAAGACCAGGCTGTCGCCGACCTCGCGGGCGAAGCCCATTTCGTGGGTGACGACGACCATCGTCATGCCGGACTCGGCGAGGTCGCGCATGACGTCGAGGACGTCACCGACCAGCTCCGGGTCCAGGGCCGAGGTCGGCTCGTCGAAGAGCATCAGCTTCGGGTCCATCGCAAGGGCGCGGGCGATCGCCACCCGCTGCTGCTGGCCGCCGGAGAGCTGGGCGGGGTAACTGCCCGCCTTGTCGGCCAGGCCGACCTTCTCCAGCAGCTCCCGCGCGCGCTCCCGGGCCTGGGCCCGGCTCGCGCCCTTGACCTGGACCGGTGCCTCCATGACGTTCTCGACGGCCGTCATGTGCGGGAACAGGTTGAACCGCTGGAACACCATGCCGATGTCCCGGCGCTGCAGCGCGACCTCGCTGTCCTTGAGCTCGTACAGCTTGTCCGCCTTCTGGCGGTAGCCGACCAGCTCGCCGTCGACGTACAGCCGGCCGGCGTTGATCTTCTCCAGGTGGTTGATGCACCTGAGGAAGGTCGACTTGCCGGAGCCCGAGGGGCCGATGAGGCAGAAGACCTCGCCGGTCTTCACCTCCAGGTCGATGCCCTTGAGGACCTCCACCAGGCCGAACGACTTGTGGACGCTCTCGGCCTTCACCATGGCGGTCATGTCACACGCCCCTTTCGCGACTGAAGGCCATCAGGTTGACCCTGATCTTCTGCCACGGCGTCGGCGGCAGGCTCCGGGACGAACCGCGGGCGAAACGGCGCTCCAGGTAGTACTGGAAGACGCTGAACACGCTGGTCATGACCAGGTACCAGATGGAGGCCACGAACAGCATCTCCATCACGGCGTACGACGTGGAGCCGATCGTCGAGGTGGCGCGCAGCAGTTCGTTGTACGTCACCGCGTACACCAGCGACGAGGTCTTGAGCATGTTGATGAACTCGTTGCCCGTCGGCGGCACGATCACCCGCATCGCCTGCGGGATCACGATCCGGCGCAGCGTCTTGGCGTGGCTCATGCCGAGCGCGTGCGAGGCCTCCGTCTGGCCCTCGTCGACGGCCAGCAGACCGGCGCGGCAGATCTCCGCCATGTACGCGGCCTCGTTGAGGCCGAGGCCCAGCAGGGCGCACATGAACGGGGTCATCACGTCCGTCATCTCGTCCTTGTAGATCGGACCGAGATTCAGCATCGGGAAGATCAGCGCCAGGTTGAACCACAGCAGGAGCTGGACGTAGACCGGGGTTCCGCGGAAGAACCAGATGTAGGCCCAGGCCACCCAGCTCGTCACCGGGTTCTTGGAGAGCCGCATGACGGCCAGCAGGACGCCGAGGACCACGCCCACGATCATCGCGAGCACGCTGATCAGCAGGGTGCGGCCGGCGCCCGCGAGGACCGTGGAGTCGAACAGCTTGTCGCCGACGGCGCTCCACTGGATCTTCTCGGCGGTGGCGAACGCGTTGACCAGCAGGGCCACCAGCGCCAGCACGACGACCGCGCTGACATAGCGGCCGTAGTGGCGGACCGGGATGGCCTTGATGGTCTCGGGGGAGGTCCTCGGCGGGGTGTCCGCCGGCTCCTTGTCGATCTTGTCAGTCACCGTGACTGCCCTTCAGTGGTGCCGGGTCCGTCACTTGCCGCCGTTGACCGCGGCCGTGTCGACGGCACCGGTCTGGGCGCCCCACTTGTCCAGGACCTTCTTGTACGTGCCGTCCTTGATGATGGCGTTCACGGCCGCCTCCAGGGCGCTCGTGAGCTCCTTGTTGTCCTTGTTCACGGCGAGGCCGAACGGACCGGCGTCGACCTGCTCGCCGACGACCTCGAAGGCGTTGCCGCCGTCGGCCTTGCGGGCGATGTCCACGGCGACCGGGTAGTCGTTGACGCCGGCGACGGCGCCGCCCGACTTCACGCGGGTCTGGGCCTCGGTGTCGTTGTCGAACGCCTCGATCGTCAGCGCCTTCTTGCCGGCCTGCGTGCACGCCTTGGACTGCTTCTGCAGGGCCTGCTCGTAGGTCGTGCCGTGCTGCACGGCGACCTTCTGACCGCAGAGGTCCTCGATCGAGCCGATCTTCTTCGGGTTGCCCTTCTGGACGTAGATGGCGGTGCCGGCCGTGAAGTAGTCGACGAAGTCGACACCCGGGCCGAGCTTCTTGCCCTTGTCGTCCAGGCCCTCCTGGCGCGCCTTGGTGTCCGTGATGGAGGACATGGCGACGTCGTAGCGCCCGGAGTTCAGGGAGCTGATCAGGCCGTCGAAGGAGCCCGAGGTGAACTGGAACTCCACACCCAGCTGCTTGCTCAGCGCGGCCGCGATGTCGGGGTCGACGCCGACGATCTTGCCGCCCTCCTGGTATTCCATGGGCGCGTACTCGGCGTTGGTGCCGACCTTGATGACACCCGCCTTCTGGATCTTCGCGGGCAGCTTGTCGAACAGCGGGGCCTTGCTGGACGACGCCGATTCCTTGGTGCTGCCGCCGCTGTCCGTCTGGTCACCGCAGCCGGTGAGAATCAGGGCGCCGGCGACCGCGATCGCACCTACCGCGGCTGTCCTGGTGCGCGCGACGGTCGTACGACGGGTGGAGCTTGCGGTCATGGTGGGTTCCTCCGGCGGATGGGTGGAGTTGCCGATGGGCGGGGCGGCTGCCGATCGGTTCGGCAGCGCTGCCTTCGTTCCTCAGGTCGACGAGAGCACACGCCTTCGAGTGTCGCGACCTCGTGTGATGACGGCATCTTGCCATTCGGACTGGACCATTCAGGGCGCCGGTCATATCAAAATCGCATAACGGGTGACCCGCGAACCGCACCATGTCCGTACATCACGACCGGACCATCTGCGGGAATCTGGCATTCCGGCCGGAAGATCTCCGGTGCGGATCGCGCGGCGGGCGACCCGGCCGGGGCGTCCCGCGGTCGCCCGAGTGGCTCTCCGGTGATCGTCAAGGGCGTGCCGATGGTTTGTCCGGGTGGCGTTTCATGATTCATGTCACCGGCCTCCGGTGATCGATGATCGATTTTCGTTCCGGCATGTGACCTTGGACGTATTGGACTCGTCCCCGAAGCCGGTCGTCCGGTAAGAAGGTTCTTTACACCCCTCATCCGGGGCTCAGGGCGCGTGTGCGGCGCGCCCGTCGCGTACCGGCCCGTACGCATCAGTGACCAGGGCCGTACGCGGTGCCCGCCCACTTCTCAACCAGGAGTGGCCACCCTCAAAACATGAAGACCTAAGGGGTAAGACAAAGTGGCAGCGGAGATCGTCAATCCTCGCAGCGACAGCAATACGGGACAGGACGGAGGGGCGGAGCCCCTCGATTCCTTCGACCCCGCGTTCGCGCTGCACCGCGGCGGCAAGATGGCTGTGCAGGCCACCGTGCCGATCCGCGACAAGGACGACCTGTCCCTCGCGTACACGCCCGGCGTGGCGAAGGTGTGCAGCGCCATCGCCGAGCAGCCGGACCTCGTCCACGACTACACGTGGAAGTCCTCGGTCGTCGCCGTCGTGACGGACGGTACGGCCGTCCTGGGGCTCGGTGACATCGGGCCCGAGGCCTCCCTCCCGGTGATGGAGGGCAAGGCGATCCTGTTCAAGCAGTTCGGCGGGGTGGACGCGGTTCCGCTCGCGCTGGCCTGCACCGACGTCGACGAGATCATCGAGACCGTGGTCCGTCTCGCCCCGTCCTTCGGCGGCGTGAACCTCGAGGACATCTCGGCTCCCCGGTGCTTCGAGATCGAGCGGCGGCTCCAGGAGCGGCTCGACATCCCCGTGTTCCACGACGACCAGCACGGGACCGCGGTCGTGACGCTGGCCGCCCTGCGCAACGCCGCGCGTCTCAGCGGGCGGTCCATCGGAGATCTTCGTGCGGTGATCTCCGGTGCGGGCGCCGCGGGCGTGGCCATCGCCAAGATGCTCGTCGAGGCGGGCATCGGGGACGTCGCCGTCGCCGACCGCAAGGGTGTCGTGTCCGCCGACCGGGACGACCTCACGTCCGTGAAGCGGGAGGTGGCCGGCTTCACGAACAAAGCCGGTCTGACCGGGTCGCTGGAGGACGCGCTGGCGGGCGCGGACGTCTTCATCGGCGTGTCCGGCGGTACGGTCGCGGAGTCCGCGGTCGCCTCCATGGCGAAGGGCGCCTTCGTGTTCGCGATGGCCAACCCGGACCCCGAGGTGCACCCCGATGTGGCGCACAAGTACGCGGCCGTGGTGGCCACCGGGCGGTCCGACTTCCCGAACCAGATCAACAACGTGCTGGCGTTTCCGGGGATCTTCGCGGGGGCGCTGCAGGTGCGGGCCTCGCGGATCACGGAGGGCATGAAGATCGCGGCGGCCGAGGCGTTGGCGGCGGTGGTCGGTGACGATCTGGCGGCCGACTACGTGATCCCATCCCCGTTCGACGAGCGGGTGGCTCCGGCGGTCACGGCGGCGGTTGCCGCGGCGGCTCGGGCGGAGGGTGTTGCTCGCCGCTGAGTCGTGCCTGGCTGAGGCGGTCCTGTCCGGGTGGGTTTCCGGGCGGGGCCGTTTCTTTGCCCGGGGGGTCAGCTGATCGGGTTGCCTGCGGGTTCGCTGGGGGGCGTTGATGCCTGCGCCGGCCTGCGTTGGGCTGGGCAGGCTTGTGTTGTCGTGTGTCTGCGGGCCGGTGGGGGCGGGCGTTTTTGCGCAGTTCCCCGCGCCCCTGGATGCCTGCGGCGCAGCTGTGGGCCCGGTGGGGGCGGGTGTAGCGCGTGCGGGTGTGTTGTGGGTCGGGGCCGGGGTGGGGGTATCCGTCCTCGGTCCGGCGGCTCGGTTGCTTGAGCTGTGCTCGGTGCCGGACGCCGGCCGCTGCGGGCGGACACCCCCCACCCCGTCACCTTCCCGCCGTACGCGGCCAACGGTCCGTCCCGACGCACGGTCCGGCGAACGGACCGCCGTGGCGCGCGGGGTGACAAACGGCCCGTCCTGGCGCGCGAGGGTAGCGAACGGCCTGTCCTGGCGCAGGTCACTGCACCCCCCCAGGGGCGTCGGGAACTGCGCGACCAGCCCCCACCGGCCCGCGGCCGCCTGACGTACCCCTCCACCCGGCACCCCCATGAGGCGCCCTGTCCCAGCCCGGCGCAGCTGCCCGCACCCGCCTGACAACCCCTACCCGGCACCCCCATGAGGCGCCCTGTCCCAGCCCGGCGCAGCTGCCCGCACCCGCCTGACAACCCCTACCCGGCACCCCCATAGGCGCCCCGATCCGCAAGAGGGCGTGTGTCACAACGCGGTCCTGTTCCCCGCGCCGTCGGCGGACCCTATCGTCAAGGTCATGTTCGCTGTCTACGCCGCCCGAATCGACCGCGACAACCCGCTCTCGGGACTGGAGTCGGGGGAGCGCCCGGCCCCCGAAGCCCGCCCGGGTTGGAGCGTCGTCGACGTCAAGGCCGCTTCCCTCAATCACCATGACCTCTGGTCCCTGCGCGGCGTAGGCCTCGCAGAGGACAAGCTCCCGATGATCCTCGGCTGTGACGCCGCCGGTGTCGACGAGGACGGCAACGAGGTCGTCCTGCACTCCGTCATCGGGCAGAGCGGGCACGGGGTCGGTCCCAAGGAGCCGCGGTCCATCCTCACCGAGCGCTACCAGGGGACGTTCGCCGAGCAGGTGGCCGTGCCGACCTGGAACGTGCTGCCCAAGCCGAAGGAGCTGTCCTTCGCGGAGGCCGCCTGCCTGCCCACGGCCTGGCTGACGGCGTACCGGATGCTGTTCACCAATGCCGGGGTCCGGCCCGGTGACTCCGTGCTGGTGCAGGGCGCGGGCGGCGGTGTCGCCACGGCCGCGATCGTGCTCGGGAAGGCCGCGGGGCTGCGGGTCTTCGCCACGAGCCGGGACGAGGCCAAGCGGAAGCGCGCCCTGGAGCTCGGGGCCGTGGAGGCGCTGGAGTCGGGTGCGCGGCTGCCGCAGCGGGTGGACGCCGTCATCGAGACGGTGGGTGCGGCCACATGGTCGCACTCCGTGAAGTCGCTCAAGCCCGGCGGCACGCTGGTCATCTCCGGTGCCACGAGCGGTGACCGCCCTTCGCACGCCGAACTGACCCGGATCTTCTTCCTGGAGCTCAAGGTCGTCGGCTCGACCATGGGCACCAAGGACGAGCTGGAGGACCTGCTCTCGTTCTGCGCGGCCACGGGTGTGCGGCCCGTCATCGACGAGGTGCTGCCCATGGACCGTGCCCGTGAGGGCTTCCAGCGGGTGGAGTCCGGTGAGCTGTTCGGGAAGATCGTGCTCACCAACGGCTGATCCCTTCCTTTCCTTCTCTTCAGCGGCCGGTCCGGATGCGGATCGGCCGCTGACGTTTGTCAACTGCGATTGACGGATGGGTGATGTCAACGTAGGTTGACATCATGACCGAAGCAACAGATCTCGCCGAGCGCGCCGGTGATCGCGATCCCCGGGTCGGACTGCGTGCCGTCGCCGCACTGCGCAGGCTGCTGGAGCAGCTGGAGTCGGTGCAGGTGCGCAGTGCGCGCAATCAGGGCTGGTCGTGGCAGGAGATCGCCGCGGAACTCGGAGTGAGCAGGCAGGCCGTGCACAAGAAGTACGGGAGGCATTGATGTTCGAGCGGTTCACGAAGGACGCCCGCGCGGTGGTCATGGGCGCGGTCGAACACGCCGAGCAGGTGGGGGCGGGGGCTGTGGACGCCGAGCACCTGCTGCTCGCCCTGCTGGACCGGGAGGCCGGTCGGGCCTCCTTCGCCCTGGCCGCTCTCGGGCTCGCCGAGCGCGGGGACGCCGTACGGGAGGCGCTGGGTGAGGCGCGGCGGCGGGCCGGGCTGTCCCAGGCGGACGCCGAGGCACTGACCGGGCTCGGGATCGACGTCTCGGAGATCGTCTCCCGGGTGGAGGGGGTGCACGGGGTCGGAGCGATGTCCGGCGACCGGAAGGGCAAGGGGTGGCGGTCCGGGCGGCGCTCCTTCGGGCGGGGAGCCAGGGAGATCTTGGAAAAGGCCCTTCGGATCGCCGTGGCCCGACGGGACCGTCATATCGGTGACGAGCACCTCCTGCTGGCCCTGACGGTCAGGCCGGGGGTGGCCGGGGAGGTTCTCGCCGATCACGGGGTGACCTACGAGTCGGTCGTGCGCGTCCTCTACGGCGGGGGAGAGGCGAAGGCCGGCTGAGTGCGCGGGGGTGCCGCCGTCTCCGACGGCGGCACCCCGGCCGCCGGTTCACACCTTCGGTGCTCGCAGGAGTGCCCCTATGTGCGCCGCCGCCGTCGACAGATGGCGGCGGGCGTCCCGGAACTGGTCCGCCGTGATGCCGTGGTCGCGGGCCGCGTCACGGATGTCGTCGCGGAAACGGTCGAGCAGACGGTCCAGATCGCGGGCCGGGTCCCCGGTGGGGTCCTCGTGGGCCCACGAGGGCTCGTAGTCGGCGGGGAAGTCCTCCGGGGTGTGGGAGTACTGAGGACCGGGCGGCGTCCCCTCGGCCTTCTCGGACCTCGCACCGCCCCGGCCGAAGCCGAAGTCCTTCCCGAACTCCTTGCCGTAGTCCTTCCCGAACTCGCCGAACTCCTTGGCCAGTTCGGTGAGCCCCTCGCGCACCCCGGTAGGCCAGTCGCCGCGCGCGAAGTGGTCCTGCACCTGCTCCTGCACCCGCCGGGCGATCCGCTGCACCTCCTCCTGCGCCTGCTCCCGGGCCCGGTCCTGGGCCTCCTTGGCCTGGCGGCGGGCCCGCTGGGCCTCCTCGCGGGCGCGGCGGCTCTCGTCCTTGGCGCGCCGGGCCTGCTCCTTCCACTCCTGCTTGACGCGGCGCATCTCCTCCCTGGCGGCGCGCCACGCCTCCTTGTCGGCGTACTCCGTGAAGTCCCCGAAGGGGCCCTCGTGTTCGCCGCCGGTGGCCTTGGGGCCGCTGCCGGAGCCCCGGCGGGCCTCGGTGGCGGCCGCCCGCACCTCGCGCCGCAGATCACCCGCGGCACCCCGCACATCGGCCCGGATCTCGGCGGCGAGCTCGGCGACCGACTCGCGGATCTCCAGCTCCAGGTCGGCCAGTTCACCGCTGCGGTCGGCCAGTTCGGCGCGGCCCGCGTCCGTGATGGCGTACACCTTGCGGCCGCCCTCGGAGGTGTGGGTGACCAGGCCCTCCGCCTCCAGCTTGGCCAGCCGGGGATAGACGGTGCCCGCGGAGGGGGCGTACAGGCCCTGGAAGCGCTCCTCGAGGAGCCGGATCACCTCGTAGCCGTGGCGCGGGGCCTCGTCCAGCAGCTTCAGCAGATAGAGACGGAGGCGGCCGTGGGCGAAGACGGGGGGCATGTCAGAGCACCTTCTTGTCGGTCGTGCCGTCGGCCGGGCCGCGGGTCGGATCGTCCGTGGGGTCGTCCGCGGGGTGGGGGCCGTCGGCCGGGCCGGAAGGGGAATTGTCCCCCGAGGCGCCGCGCCCACCGTCCACCGGGTCGGCGGTGTCGGCCTGTCCGGCGCCCGTGTCACCGTCCTTCGCGAGGGGATCCGTCTCCCATGGCTCCTCCTCGTCCTCCCGGGGTGGGCGGCGCAGAAGGGCGATGGAGCCGGAGACGGTGGTCGCGCGGAGCTTGCCGGTGCCTGCCCCGAGGCGGCCCGTGACCTTGTGAGCGCCCCACTGGCCTTGCACGCGCAGGCCGTCGAAGGCGTTGGAGATCGTCCCGCTCGCGGTGTTGGCCTCCACCTCCGCGTCGGCGGGCTGGGGGAGCCGGATGGCGATCTCACCCGAGACACTGGTCAGCCGGACGTCGGTGGGGCCCTCCGGATCGAGGTCGACGATCATCGAGCCGCTGACCGAGTCGGCCCGCACGGAGGGGCCGGAGCCCTCCACGACGGTGAGGTCCCCGGAGACCGAGTTGAAGCGCAGATCGCCGGTGACGGCCTGGGCCTCCAGGTTCCCCGAGACGGTGTCGGCGCGGACGGGGCCGGAGAGGCCGACGAGAGTCGTGTCGCCGTTGACGCCCTTCACCACGGACGGGCCGCGCACCCCCGACACGACGGCCGCGGCGCTGACCACACCCACCTCGACGCGGGTGTCCGCCGGCACGGCCAGCGAGACGACCGCGCTGCGCCGCCAGCCCTTGCGGTCGAGCCACTTGAGGAAGCCCTTCCAGGGCAGGTCCTCGTAGGCCACCGTGAGGGTGTTGCCCTCCAGGGTGACGACGAGGGGCGGGCCCTCGACCTCGGAGACCTCCAGGCGGGTGGAACTCTCGTCGATGCCCACGACGTTGACTGTTCCGTTGACGATGCGGACGTGCAGATCGTGCACAGGGACGTCGAACTCGAGCTTATTGGGCTCGGCGACGAACCACTCGGACTTGGGCACGGTGCGGACCTCCCCGTAGTGACGCGCCATATCGCGTCTCTTGCAATTCACGATATATCGTGGTGGTCGAAAGTCAAGACACTCTTTCTGGGGACCTTCAATGCTGCGAATATGACTAATCACCGCATATCGCCCTAGCGTGTGAGCATGTCGACGGAAGCCACCTCCCGTACCGGTCGCACCGGTCCCGCCCCCGGTGCCCTGCTGCTCTGCCGGGCCGCGCCGGACTCCGTCGCTCCTGCCGCCCAGCTGCTGCGCGAGCGGATGCTGCTCACGCGCGCGGGGGAGGGCTGGAGCGTCCTCGTGCCGGAGGGCAGGCCGTGGCTGCATGGTGAGGAGCCGGTCGACCGTGTCATGACCGGCTGGGCCACCGCCCTGGCCGTCGGCGCTCCCTGGCCCGTCCTCGCCCTGTGGTGGGACGCCGACCGCGCCGGCTACACCCTCGCCTCCGGCTTCCGCCGCCCCGTCGGCTACATCTGGCTCACCAACGGCACCCCGGCCGGCGAGGACGAGGCCATGCGCACCTTCGCGGCCCGCCTGGCCCTCGACCCGGTCCTGGACGTCCAGTCCCTCGACCGCCTCACGAAACCGGACCCCGCCTCCGACGCCCGCGCCCGACTGCGCGGCCTGGTCGCGGTCCTCACGCGCGTGGGCCTGGACCTCCCTGCCGGCCTCGCTCCCGGCGAACCGACCGACCGCCTCCGCGAGGCGGCCCGGGACCGGCCGGACGCCCGCCCGGTCGAGGGGGAGGGCCGGCAGGAAACGGTTCGCGGCGAACCCGAAGTGGCCGCGGGCCGCCGCCTCACGCCCTGGCTCCCCTGGTCCGGCGACCCGAAGGCCCACGCCCTCGCCCTGGCTCAGATGGTGGCGGGTCTCCCTCTGGCCGCCTGGGGCCTGCGACACCGTAGCGGCGGCTGGCTGGCGGCGGGGGCGCTGTTGCTGGCGCACGGCGCGCTCGGGTTGTCGTACGGCCTGACGCACCCGCGCGACTGAACACGGTGGCGCACACACGAAGGGCGCACCCGAAGGAGCGCCCCGACCTGAAGGCCCAGGCCCTGGCCCTGGCCCTGGCTCAGATGGTGGCGGGTCTCCCTCTGGCCGCCTGGGGCCTGCGACACCGTAGTGGCGGCTGGCTGGCGGCGGGGGCGCTGTTGCTGGCGCACGGCGCGTTCGGGTTGTCGTACGGCCTGACGCACCCGCGCGACTGAACACGGTGGCGCACACACGAAGGGCGCACCCGAAGGAGCGCCCCGACCTGAAGGCCCAGGCCCTGGCCCTGGCCCTGGCTCAGATGGTGGCGGGTCTCCCTCTGGCCGCCTGGGGCCTGCGACACCGTAGCGGCGGCTGGCTGGCGGCGGGGGCGCTGTTGCTGGCGCACGGCGTGCTCGGGTTGTCGTACGGCCTGACGCACCCGCGCGACTGAACACGGTGGCGCACATACGAAGGGCGCACCCGAAAGCGGGCCCTACTCGTCGTCCTCGTCGTCCAACCGGGCCAGCCACGTGGCCAGCCGCTCCACCGGCACCTCGAAGTCGGGATTGAGATCGACGAACGTCCGCAGCTGCTCGGCGAGCCACTCGAAGGTGACCTCTTCCTCGCCGCGCCGCTTCTCCAGTTCCTCGATGCCACGGTCGGTGAAGTACATGCCGTCAAGGATAAGTGCGCCGAAACGGCCGGGCCGCACCCCTCCGAAGAGGGATGCGGCCCGGTCACATACTGCCCGCGTAAGGGGTTACGCCTCGAACACCTCACGCACCAGCTGCTCCTGCTCCGCCTGGTGCCGCTTGGCGGAACCGACGGCCGGGGAGGAGCTGTGCGGGCGGGAGATCCGCCGCAGGCGCTCGCCGTGCGGGATGTCCGCGCCGACCGCCAGGTCCAGGTGGTCGATCAGGTTGAGGGCGATGAAGGGCCACGCGCCCTGGTTCGCCGGCTCCTCCTGGGCCCACAGGTACTTCTCGGCGTTCGGGTACTTGGCGATCTCCGCCTGGAGCTCGGTGCCCGGGAGCGGGTACAGGCGCTCGATGCGGATGATCGCCGTGTCCGTGATGCCGCGCTTCTGACGCTCGGCCTCCAGGTCGTAGTACAGCTTGCCCGCCACGAAGACGACCTTGCGCACCGCGGCGGCGTCCACGGACGTGTCGCCGATGACCGGGCGGAACTGACCCGACGTGAACTCCTCCGTCTTCGACGCGGCGGCCTTCAGGCGCAGCATCGACTTCGGGGTGAAGACCACCAGCGGCTTGTGGTGCGGGTTGTGCACCTGCCACCGCAGGAGGTGGAAGTAGTTCGACGGCAGGGTGGGCGCCGCGACCGTCATGTTGTTCTGTGCGCACAGCTGGAGGAAGCGCTCGATGCGGGCCGAGGAGTGGTCCGGGCCCTGTCCCTCGTAGCCGTGCGGGAGCAGCAGGGTGACGCCGGACGTCTGACCCCACTTCTGCTCCGCCGCCGAGATGTACTCGTCGACGATCGTCTGCGCGCCGTTGACGAAGTCGCCGAACTGCGCCTCCCACAGCACGAGCGCGTCGGGGCGGGCCAGCGAGTAGCCGTACTCGAAGCCCATGACCGCGTACTCGGACAGCAGGGAGTTGTAGACGTTGTAGCGGGCCTGGTCATCGTTGAGGTACTGGAGCGGGGTGTGCTCCTCACCCGTCTCACGGTCGATGAGGACCGCGTGGCGCTGGCCGAAGGTGCCGCGCTGGGAGTCCTGGCCGGACAGCCGGACCGGGGTGCCCTCCAGGAGCAGGGAGCCGACGGCCAGCGTCTCGCCCATGCCCCAGTCGATCGTGCCGTCCTCGACCATCGACGCCCGGCGCTGCAGCTGCGGCAGCAGACGCGGGTGGACGTGGAAGGTGTCGGGGATGTTGACCTGGGACTCGGCGATCCGCTTCACGACCTCCGCGGAGATCGCGGTGTTCACGGCGACCGGGAACTCGGCCTGCGGGTCGGAGACGGGACCGGCGGCCGGCTGGGCCGTGACGGCCTCGCGGACCTCGGTGAAGACCTTCTCCAGCTGGCCCTGGTAGTCCTGCAGAGCCTGCTCGGCCTCTTCCAGGGTGATGTCGCCGCGACCGATGAGGGACTCGGTGTACAGCTTGCGCACCGAGCGCTTCTTGTCGATCAGGTCGTACATCAGCGGCTGGGTGAAGGCCGGGTTGTCCGACTCGTTGTGACCGCGGCGGCGGTAGCAGATGAGGTCGATCACCACGTCCTTGTTGAACGCCTGGCGGAACTCGAAGGCGAGCCGCGCGACGCGGACCACGGCCTCCGGGTCGTCGCCGTTCACGTGGAAGATCGGGGCCTCGATCATCCTCGCCACGTCCGTCGCGTACATCGACGAGCGGGAGGACTCCGGGGCGGCCGTGAAGCCGACCTGGTTGTTGATGACGATGTGGACCGTGCCGCCGGTGCGGTAACCCCGCAGCTGCGACATGTTCAGGGTCTCGGCCACCACGCCCTGGCCCGCGAAGGCCGCGTCACCGTGCAGGGCGACCGGCAGGACCGTGAAGTCTGTGCCGCCCTTGTTGATGATGTCCTGCTTGGCGCGGACGATGCCCTCGATGACCGGGTCGACCGTCTCCAGGTGGGAGGGGTTCGCGGCCAGCGAGACCTTGATCTGCTCGCCGTCCAGGCCGGTGAAGGTGCCCTCGGCGCCCAGGTGGTACTTCACGTCGCCGGAGCCGTGCATCGACTTCGGGTCGAGGTTGCCCTCGAACTCGCGGAAGATCTGGGCGTACGACTTGCCGACGATGTTCGCCAGGACGTTCAGGCGGCCGCGGTGGGCCATGCCGATGACGACCTCGTCCAGGCGGGACTCGGCGGCCGAGTCCAGCACCGCGTCGAGCAGCGGGATGACGGACTCGCCGCCCTCCAGGGAGAAGCGCTTCTGGCCGACGTACTTCGTCTGCAGGAAGGTCTCGAAGGCCTCCGCGGCGTTCAGCCGGCGCAGGATGCGCAGCTGCTCCTCGCGCTCCGGCTTTGTGTGCGAGCGCTCGATGCGGTCCTGGATCCACCTGCGCTGCTTGGGGTCCTGGATGTGCATGAACTCGACACCGGTGGTGCGGCAGTACGAGTCGCGCAGCACGCCGAGGATGTCGCGCAGCTTCATCAGGGACTTGCCGGCGAAGCCGCCGACCGCGAACTCCCGCTCCAGGTCCCACAGGGTGAGGCCGTGCTCGGTGATGTCCAGGTCGGGGTGCTTGCGCTGGCGGTACTCCAGCGGGTCGGTGTCGGCCATGACGTGGCCGCGGACCCGGTAGGAGTGGATCAGCTCGAAGACGCGGGCGGCCTTGGTGACGTCGTCGTCGTGGCTGGCGTCGATGTCCTTGAGCCAGCGGACCGGCTCGTAGGGGATGCGCAGCGCCTCGAAGATCTCGTCGTAGAAGCCGTTCTCGCCGAGGAGGTAGTTGGCGACGACGCGCAGGAACTCGCCGGAGGCGGCGCCCTGGATCACCCGGTGGTCGTAGGTCGACGTGAGCGTCATGACCTTCGAGATGCCGAGCTTGTTCAGGGTGTCCTGGCTGGTGCCCTGGAACTCCGCCGGGTAGTCCATCGAGCCGACGCCCATGATGACCGACTGGCCGGGCATCAGACGCGGGACCGAGTGGACGGTGCCGAGGCCGCCCGGGTTCGTCAGGGAGACCGTGACGCCCGAGAAGTCGTCCATCGTCAGCTTGCCGTCACGGGCGCGGCGGACGATGTCCTCGTAGGCCTGCCAGAACTCGAAGAAGTTCAGCGTCTCGGCCTTCTTGATGCCCGCGACGACCAACTGGCGGTCGCCGTTGGGCTTCACCAGGTCGATGGCGAGGCCGAAGTTGACGTGCGGCGGCTTGACGAGGGTGGGCTTCCCGTCCTTCTCCGCGTAGTGCCAGTTCATCGACGGCATGGCCTTGATGGCCTGCACCATCGCGTACCCGATGAGGTGGGTGAAGGAGATCTTCCCGCCCCGGGCGCGCTTGAGGTGGTTGTTGATGACGATGCGGTTGTCGAAGAGCAGCTTCACCGGGACCGCGCGCACGGACGTGGCCGTGGGCAGCTCCAGGGAGGCGTTCATGTTCTTCGCGACCGCGGCGGCCGGGCCGCGCAGGGTCACCAGCTCCGGGCCCTCCGCGGAGGCACCCGCGGCCGCCGGCTTCGCGGCGGGCTTCGCAGCGGCGGGCTTGGCGGCCGGAGCGGCCTGAGCCGGAGCAGCGGCTTTGGCCGGGGCGGGAGCCGCGGCGGCGGGCTGGGCGGCCGGAGCAGCGGCCGGGGCCGGCGCAGGAGCCTGGGCCGGGGCGCTGGGCGCCGGGACGGCGGACGCGGCGGTGGTGGTCTCCGCGGCCCCCGCGGCCGCGGTACCCGCCGCAGCCGGAGCGGCGGCCCCCGACTTGTAGTCGGCGAAGAAGTCCCACCAGGCACGGTCTACCGAATTCGGGTCCTGGAGGTACTGCTGATAGATCTCGTCGACGAGCCACTCGTTCGGCCCGAACGCGGCAGCGGGGTTCTTGCCCGCTTGGTCTGCGTCGGTCGAGATGCTGGAGTTACTGGGGGACTGTGGCGACACGGCGGCAACCGCCCTCTTCCGCTTCACAAGGTGATGGACAGCGGAAATAAAGGCTACGCCCCCGAGACGGTGAAGGTCAGGCCGGGCCCGTCCATCGTCGTGTAAGTCACATCAAAGAGCGGGTTTCGGGGGTGAAAATGGCGGGAAACAAGCATGGTTCCGGTGGGTGAACCTGCCTGGGGGAAACGCCGAGCGGGGCTCTGCGCGACTGCGGCGCGGCCCTCTGCCTGATCACACGTGTCCGTCAGCGCGGACAGAGATGGATCTTGTGGCTCCGCTTCGCACTTTACGTCAACTTGGCAGAGATGGAAGTCCCGGAAGGGTGACAAGAATCCTGCATCCCCGCTCGGATTCGGCCACTCCTATCCGGCCGCCGTGCAGATCCACCGCCCAGCGGGCGATCGCAAGGCCGAGCCCGGTGCCGCCGTCACTGCCCGGGCCGTGCGGCCGCATGACCTGACCGCGGTTGAACCGCTCGAAGACGCGGTGCCACTCCGAGCGCGGAATGCCGGGGCCCTCGTCGAGGACCTCCAGTTCCAGCGACTCCGGCAGGGCCCCGCGCCGCGCCTTGACCGTCACCCGTCCGTGTGCCGGGCTGTGCTTGACCGCGTTGTCGATCAGATTGGCCACGACCTGGTGGATGCGCTCCGGGTCGGCGTGCGCGGTGAGCTCCGGCGGCGACACGTCCAGGTGCAGATGGACGTCGTTGCGCGTGTGACTGCCGGACCCGGACGCGATGCCCGCGCGCGCGGTGGCGACCATGTTGGCCTCCTTCAGCACACCCGACAGGTACGGCCACACCTCGAAACGGCGCTTCTTCAGCGGTACGACGCCGTTGTCGAGGCGGGACAGGTCCAGCAGCGTCTCCACCAGCCGGCCGAGCCGCTCGGTCTGCTTGAGGGCGGTGCGCATGGTCTCGGGGTCGGCTTGCGTGACCCCGTCGACGATGTTCTCCAGCACGGCGCGCAGGCCCGCGATGGGCGTGCGCAGCTCGTGGGAGACATTTGCCACAAGTTCCTTGCGCTGGCGTTCCTGGGCCTCCAGGTCGTCCGCCATGCGGTTGATCGTCTGGGCCAGGTCGCCCAGCTCGTCCCGGCGGTTCTCGCGGACCCGGCGGGTGTAGTCGCCGTGCGAGATGGACCGGGCGACCGCGTTCATGTCGTCCAGGGGCGCGGTGAGCGAATGCGCCACGAACTGCGTAATCAGCAGTGTGGCGATCATCGAGAAGACCGTGATGAAGCGCAGCTCGGTCGCTGTGCGCATCGCGATCATCATCAGCCCGGTGGTGATGAGGACCGCGATGACGACCAGCGCGCCCAGCTTGGTCTTGATCGAGAACGGGCTCACTCCGCCCCAGGGTTCCTTGGCGCCCCTCCGGCCGGCCGGACCCTCGCTCATGGCGTCGGCGTCTCCAGGGCGTAGCCCACGCCGTGCACCGTGCGGATCCGCTCGGCGCCGATCTTCCGGCGCAGCGCCTTGATGTGGCTGTCGACGGTCCGGGTGCCGGAGGCGTCCGCCCAGTCCCACACCTCGGCCAGCAGCTGCTCACGGGAGAGCACCGCACGCGGGGTGTTCGCCAGGCACACCAGCAGGTCGAACTCGGTCGGAGTGAGGTGGACGTCCTCGCTCCGCACCCGCACCCGGCGCTGCGCGTGGTCGATCTCCAGCTCGCCGAGCCGCAGGATGCCGCTTCTGGGAGTCGCGGCGGCCAGCGCTGCCCGCTCGACACGGCGCAACAGGACGTGCACGCGCGCGGCCAGCTCACGCATCGAGAAGGGCTTGGTCATGTAGTCGTCGGCACCGACGCCGAGCCCGACCAGCATGTCGGTCTCGTCGTCACGGGCCGTCAGCATCATCACCGGCACCGGACGGGCGGCCTGCACGCGGCGGCAGACCTCCAGACCGTCGAAGCCGGGCAGCATGATGTCGAGGATCAGCAGGTCCGGCTGCCATGCCTCGGCCGTGTCGACCGCCGACGGACCGTCGACCGCCGTTTGCACGAGGAATCCCTCGGCGCGCAGGCGGGTCGCGATGGCGTCGACGATCGTCGGATCGTCCTCGACGACCAGGACCCGGCGCTGAGCGCCCGGAGTAGCCGTCGAACCGTTGTGGGAGGTGTGTGTCTGCTCCATCGCCCGCCCCTGGGGAGTGCTTTCCGGAACCATGTGGGGTGATTCCTTGTCTGCGCATGACTGCGATTGACGCTTGAATGATCGGCGTAGGGGAGCAGAGTACGGGGAGACATCACCCCTTTGCTATCCAGGTCGGACGCCGAGATGCACGACGTCGGGTACTCCCCGGGCAACGGGGATCTCCTCGGTACGTACCTGCTGGAACCCGGCATTTGCTAGGGATCCCTCAAATTCCGCAGATGGTTTGGCCGACCACACGGCCAGTACCCCGCCCGGCTTCAACACCCTTGCGCAGCTTGTGAGTCCGGTACGCGCGTAGAGGCCGTGGTTGCCGTCCGTGACCGTCCAGTCGGGCCCGTTGTCGATGTCGAGGCACAGCGCGTCGAAAGTGGCGCATGTCTCATTGACGAATCCGACTAGATCCGTTTCCAGAATGTTCGTCCGGGGATCGGCGAGCGCCTCGGCCGAGAGCGCCGAGAGCGGGCCGGTGCGGTGCCAGTCGACGATCGCCGGCTCCCGCTCCACGACCGTGATCCGGCCCCAACGCGGGTTCGCGGCCGCGTGTGCGAGCGAGAAGCCGACGCCGAGCCCGCCGATGAGGACGTGCGGGGCGGGGCGGTCGTCGAGCGCTGTGAGCGCCGCGTCGACGAGCATCCGCTCCGAACGTCCGTCGGAGGTGTCCATCAGGAAGCAGCCGTTGGCGATGATCTGGAGCAACTCGCCGTGGCGCCGCAGGACCACCTCTCCGTACGGGCCCTCGCGACGGTCCAGGACTTCGGGAATGTCGTACGAGGTGGGCATCGGCCCATCCTGGCAGGTACGGCGTGCGGTCCGGGGCTCCTTGAGAAGTCCCTGTGAATCGGGGCCGGGGTGGCGCCGGTCACAGACAGCGGGTGGGTCGGGCGCGAAGGGTGGGGCGGAACGGAAGGAGCAGCTCACCTTGGAACGCACCGGGCCCCCCGCCCCTTCCGACGCGCCCGCACCGCGAGCACCTGCCTCGGACGCCTGCTTTCCGGATGTGACAGCCCTGCTCGACGGGATGCCCCGGCAGCGGGAACGGAGCGAGACGGGTGCCGCCGGACCACCGGTGGCGGCACCGGCAACGGCCGCTCCGGACACCCGTTTTCGCGTCCCCCGGCTCCAGCGGCTGCTCCCCACCCCCACCGGGACGCCGTTCACCTTCGTCTACGGCGCCGTCCTGGCCGCCGTCTCGCTGGTCGCCGCACATCTGGACCCGGCCCTCGTGCACGACCTGCACCAGGGCTCCAGTACCGATGTCGCCCACCTCGTGCGGACGCCCGTGCTGGTGCTGGTGGCCAGCGCCTTGTGGATCGCGGGCGGGATCCTCTCGCCGTACGCCCTCGCCCTGCTGTTCGTCCTCACCGCGCTGGAGCGTCGGATCGGCGGCGTGCGCACGGCCGGTGTCTTCCTGCTCGGCCATGTCGGGGCGACCCTCGCCACGGAGGTCCCCATCGGCCTCGCGGTCCTGGCCGGGCATCTGCCCGCCAGCTCGCTGCACCGCCTCGACTACGGCGTCAGCTTCGGCGTGGCCGCGAGCCTCGGCGCGCTGGCGGGACTGCTCAGGCCGTGGCTGCGCTGGCCGTTGCTCGCCGTCTTCGGCTGGGTGCTGGTGACCGACCTGATCGCGTTCACCGACCCGCTGACCGACTGGGGCCATCCGATCGCCCTGACGATCGGTGTCGCGACCTGGCCGCTGCTACGGCGCCGGCACCGCGCCCGGCGGTTGCTCTCGTCCGACCAGGCCCGTTCGCGTGGCGGTGTCACAGGCCCGGGGGCGTCCAGACGTACGGCGTGGTCGTGGTCACCGCGCGCATGCCGAGCCGGCGCAGGATGGGCGCGCTGTCGTCCGAGGCGTCCACGTGCAGGTAGGTGACGCCGCGGGAGTCGGCGAGGGCGGCGCGTACGGCGACCAGGGCACGGTAGATGCCCCTGCCCCGCCACTCGGCGAGCGTGGAACCGCCCCACAGGCTCGCGAACTCCGTGCCCGCGCGGAACACCAGCCAGGCGGCGCACACCACGTCGCCGTCCGCCTCGGCGACGTACACCGCGATGTCGTCCGGCGCGGTGGCGACCCGGCCGATCAGATCGTCGGCGAGCCAGCTCCAGTCCTGGCCCCACACCGCCGACTCCATGGCGGCGATCCGGCGCATGTCGGCGTCCGCCGTGACCCGGCGCACGGTGACGCCCTCCGGCGGCGCGGCCTGTCGTACGGCCATCTCGGCGGCCCGGCCGACCAGTACCGTCTCCTGCTCCTCGGGCACGAAACCGGCCGCGCGGAGACGTTCGGTGAGGTCGGCCGCGGTGTCGTGGGAGCGGGTCTTCCACTCGACGGCCTCGCCGCGCGCCGCGAAGAAGTCACGCTGCCGCGCGATCAGTTCGTCCAGGGCCTTGCCTTCCACGCCAAGGTCACGCGGCCCGCTCACCAACCCGCGGAACTGGCCGACGATCCGCAACAGCGGCCCGTCCTGCTCGTACGTCACCCCGGTGGGCGGGGTGGGGGGAGCGCCGCGCATCTGGTCGTCGTAGGCGGAGAGGAGGGGCGGTGTGTCTGTGGTGGTCATGGTCGGTTCGTTCCCCTGGTCTTCTCGGTTGTCGTCGCCCCGCACGCGTGCGTGGAGGTGCTGGTCGTGCCGGCCGTCCGCGTGGGCGCCGCGGGCCACCGGCGGTACTCGGTGGGCGATCTCGGTGTGACCGCGCCGGAGGTCCGCTTCGGTCCAGGCGGCGGGGCCCATGACTGCAGCCGCCCCGGTGACGGACCGCGCCTGTCTCCGACTCCCACCGCTCCGCCTTCGTCCGATCCGCGCGTGCCTCGTCCTCGGTCGGCGCGGGCAGCGGGTTCCACCGGCTGACCGCCACGCCGTGACTCGCGGCCACCAGCGTGCCGGCCTCCGGGGCGCGCCCCTGGCGCGGTTCCGGGCCGCCGGGAAGACCCGGCGTCCGCTGGGCGTTGTCCGCCGTGCGACCGGCGGGAGCCCCCGGAGGTATCGGGGCGATCACCGGCGCAGCATGACAGAGAGCGTCCCAGGCCGCCTCCGGGTTTCCCGCGGGCGGTGACGGACGGTCACCCGGCGTCCGGTCCCACGAACTTCGCACTGGTGAGCGGAGCTTCCACATGCCAGCCCAGAGCCTCGTACAGCCCCCGGCCCGCCGGCGTCCCCGCGAGCACGCCGGTCTGCGCCCCCGTGCGCGCCGCCGCGGCCTCGAGGGTGCGCATGACGACACTGCCCAGGCCCCGGCGCCGATGAGCTGCCACTGTCTCGATCTGGTCGAAGACGGCGGTGGCGCCGGTCGGGGCGACCTGGCCGCGGGCCGCGAGGGAACCGTCGGGCGCGGCGACGAGTACGCGCGTGACGCCGCCCACGGACCAGGCGCGCAGCCGGTATCCGCCGGGGGCGGCAGGACGTTCCGAGTGCGCGGTCAGCGGGACCGTCATCAGATACCCCGGCTCGGGATCCACCCACCAGCCCTCGCCCAGCCAGCCCCCGGCCACCTGCGGGTCCTGGAACACCTTGAGCCAGACCCCGGCCCCCGTCACCCCGCCCGCCACCTTGCGTACGACCGCCTCGTCCACGTCGTCGCCCAGCGCGTCGAAGACGTGCCGCGACACCTGCGCGACCTGCCCCACGTCGACAGTGAACCCCCACGGCTCCCGCTCGGGCGCCGCCGCCCCACGGGACACGACCCAGCCGGTCACCCACGCCTGTACGACTCCGCCCATGACATCCCCCACCCGTCCCAGTAATAGTCTCTTGCGATATGTGCCTATTACTCGATGACCATAGGGCCCGAACCGGCGATTCCGGCACCCGTGATCGCCGACAGCGAACAGGCGGTCGGGTGGGGAACATTCGAAGGTGCATGTGCATTGAGTCGGCATAGCTCAACTTGACTGCCGAAGGGGAGATCATGGCTTCGACGTCCACACCGCTCACTCTGCCTGTGCTGCCGCTCGACGACGAGGTCGTGCTGCCCGGAATGGTGGTCCCGCTCGACCTGAACGACGCCGACGTCCGCGCCGCGGTGGAGGCCGCCCAGGCCGCCGCCCGCTCGGAACCCGGAAAGCCGAAGGTCCTCCTGGTGCCACGCATCGACGGCACCTACGCGAGCACCGGTGTGCTCGGCACCGTCGAGCAGGTCGGCCGGCTGGCTGACGGCGACCCGGGCGCGCTCATCCGCGGCCGGGGCAGGGTGAAGATCGGTGCGGGGACCACTGGCCCGGGCGCCGCCCTGTGGGTCGAGGGGACCACGGTCGACCAGACCGTCCCCGACCCGCTGCCTGGCCACGTCACCGAACTGGTCAAGGAATACAAGGCCCTTGCCACCGCCTGGCTGCGCAAGCGCGGCGCCTGGCAGATCGTGGACCGGGTGCAGGCCATCGACGACGTGGCCGCCCTCGCCGACAACTCCGGTTACTCGCCCTTCCTGACCACCGAGCAGAAGGTCGAACTGCTGGAGACCGCCGACCCGGTCACCCGCCTCAAGCTCGCCACCCAGCAACTGCGCGACCACCTCGCCGAGCAGGACGTCGCCGAGACCATCGCGAAGGACGTCCAGGAGGGCGTCGACAAGCAGCAGCGCGAGTTCCTGCTCCGCCGTCAGCTGGAAGCCGTACGCAAGGAGCTGCGCGACCTCAACGGCGAGCAGGAGGGCGAGGAGTCCGACGACTACCGCGCGCGTGTGGAGGCGGCCGACCTGCCCGAGAAGGTCCGCGAGGCGGCCCTCAAGGAGGTCGACAAGCTGGAGCGGTCCAGCGACCAGTCCCCGGAGGGCTCCTGGATCCGCACCTGGCTGGACACGGTCCTCGAACTGCCGTGGAACGAACGGACCGAGGACGCGTACGACATCCAGGGCGCCAAGGCGGTCCTCGACGCCGAGCACGCGGGCCTGGAGGACGTGAAGGAGCGGATCACCGAGTACCTGGCGGTGCGCAAGCGCCGTAACGACCGGGGACTCGGGGTCGTCGGCGGCCGCCGCGGCGGTGCCGTGCTCGCCCTCGTCGGCCCGCCCGGCGTCGGCAAGACCTCGCTGGGCGAGTCCGTCGCGCACGCCATGGGCCGCAAGTTCGTCCGCGTCGCCCTCGGCGGTGTCCGGGACGAGGCGGAGATCCGCGGTCACCGGCGGACGTACGTCGGCGCGCTGCCCGGCCGGATCGTACGGGCGATCAAGGAGGCCGGTTCGATGAACCCGGTCGTCCTGCTCGACGAGATCGACAAGGTGGGCTCCGACTTCCGCGGCGACCCCGCGGCCGCCCTCCTGGAGGTCCTGGACCCGGCACAGAACCACACCTTCCGCGACCACTACCTGGAGGTCGAACTCGACCTGTCCGACGTGGTGTTCCTCGCGACGGCGAACGTCCTGGAGGCGATCCCGGAGGCCCTGCTCGACCGTATGGAGCTGGTCCGCCTGGACGGTTACACCGAGGACGAGAAGATCGTCATCGCCCGTGACCACCTGCTCCCGCGCCAGCTGGAGCGGGCGGGGCTCGCCAAGGACGAGGTGGTCATCGACGAGAGCGCGCTGCGCAAGCTCGCCGGTGAGTACACGCGCGAGGCGGGCGTCCGCACCCTGGAGCGGTCGGTCGCGAGGCTGCTGCGCAAGGTGGCGGCCCAGCACGAACTGGGTGAGCGGGAACTGCCGTTCACGGTCACGGACGAGGAGCTGCGCGGTCTGATCGGCCGTCCGCACCACGTGCCCGAGTCGGCCCAGGACCCGGCGGAGCGCCGTACGGCGGTTCCCGGTGTCGCGACCGGACTCGCGGTCACCGGAGCGGGCGGGGACGTGCTCTTCGTCGAGGCGTCGCTGGCCGACCCGGAGACGGGCGCGGCGGGTCTGACGCTGACCGGCCAGCTGGGTGACGTGATGAAGGAGAGTGCGCAGATCGCCCTGTCCTTCCTCCGCTCGCACGGCGCTGAGCTCGAACTGCCGGTCGGCGACCTGAAGGACCGGGGCGTGCACATCCACTTCCCGGCGGGCGCGGTCCCGAAGGACGGCCCGAGTGCGGGCGTCACCATGACGACGGCGCTGGCCTCGCTGCTCTCCGGCCGACTGGTCCGTACGGACGTGGCGATGACCGGCGAGGTCTCGCTGACCGGCCGGGTCCTGCCCATCGGCGGGGTGAAGCAGAAGCTGCTCGCCGCGCACCGCGCCGGGGTGACGACCGTGATCATCCCCAAGCGCAACGAGGCCGACCTGGACGACGTCCCGGCGGAGGTGCTGGACAAGCTCGACGTCCACGCCGTCACCGACGTCCGCCAGGTCCTGGAGCTGGCGCTGTCCCCGGCGGTCAACGGGGCGGCGACGGAGGTTCCGGTGGCGGCGTGACGCCGTAGTCCGTCAGCGGGCTGTGGCCGCGGCCGCCGGATGAGGTGAAGGCCCGGGTTCTCGTGAGGGAGGCCCGGGCCTTCGCCGTACACCGGGACGTACACCGCCGGGATGGTCAGCCGTTGGCGAGTGCCTGCACCCGGTCGAGCGCCCCGTTGAAGCGGTCGTGGTCACCGACCGTCGGGCCGGAGGAGGTGTACTGCCAGATGGTGTACGTGCTCCAGCCGGCCGGGAGGGTGCCGGCCGTCGACGCGTAATGGGCGATCCACAGCGGGTTGGCGGAGAAGCCGCCGTAGCTGCCGGTGCACTGGTTCCACCAGGTGGTGGCGGTGTAGATGACGGCCTGACGGCCGGTGCGCGCCTTGTACTGGTTCAGGAAGTCGCGGATCCAGGTGACCATCGCGCTCGGCGACTTGCCGAAGCAGGCGTCGCCGTAGGGGTTCCACTCTATGTCGAGCACGCCGGGCAGTGTCCGGCCGTCCCCGGACCAGGCGCCGCCGTGGTCGACGAAGTAGTCGGCCTGCGTTGCGCCGCTCGTGGTGTCCGGGGTGGCGAAGTGGTAGGCCCCGCGGATCATCCCTACGCCGTAGGAGCCGGTGTACTGCTGGGAGTAGTAGGGGTTCGTGTAGTACGTCCCCTCGCTCGCCTTGGTGTACGCCCACCGGGTGCCGCTGTTCCACAGGGTCGACCAGGCGACGTTGCCCTGATAGCTGGCGACGTCGACCCCCTCGGTCTGGGTGGCGCGGGTGCCGGTGGGCAGACCGTCCTGGCCGTCGTGCGCTACGACGCCCATTCCCATGTGGGCGGAGCCGCGGGCCGGGGTGGCGGTGGCCTCGGGGGATTCCACGGCCGGGGCGGGGGCCGTGTGGAGCAGGGAGAACGCGGTGAGCAGGAGTCCGACGAGGAAGTGGCGTCGGGGACGTATCAATCCGGGTCTGTGCACGGGCATGGCGTGCCTCCGAGGGCTCGGTGATGCTCGGTGGGGGACAGGGGAAGGCCATGTCAAGCTGACGTGGGCATGCCAGCCTCCGCTCGGTGGAGACGTTACGTACGGGGACGAAGCGGTGTGAAGAGGGGCCGGAGGCTGCCGTTGGTCTAGCCCTGCGAAATACTTACGGAGCTGCGGGGATGTCGCAATTTGGCGGAAACTTTCACGACCGGGAAATTCAAGGCAGGGGCTGACGTGCACGAAGACGGAAACGGCGGGGGTGGCCGGGGCGCGCCCGACGTGGCGCCGAACGGGGTGGACCAGCCCGGATTCCTGGCGCTGGAACGCGAGTTGACCGTCCTGCTGCGCCGCGCCCGGGCCAACCAGGGGGAGATGGCCCGTGAGGTCCATCCCGACCTGGAGTCGGCGGCTTACGGACTGCTCGTCCGACTGGATGAATGCGGCCGCCAGCGTGCCACCGAGCTCGCCGCCTACATCGGTGTCGGCAAGGCCACGATGTCCCGCCAGCTGCGCGCCCTGGAGGACCTGGGCCTCGTCGCCCGCGAACCCGACCCGGCGGACGGCCGGGCCTGGCTGGTGGACCTCACGGAGGAGGGCCGCTCCCGGGTACAGAGGGTCCGCGACGCACGCCGGGCCCGGTACGCGGGCCGCCTGGCGCACTGGGATCCGGGAGAGGTCACCGAACTGGCCCGACTGCTGCACCAGCTGAACCGGGGCATGGAGAAGTAGCCCACCACCGGGACGACGTTCCGCCGGACGAGGTGGCTCGGACCCCGGTTGGGGTGCTGCCGTGCCGATGCGGTCGAGTGCGCTGGGCGGACGGCTGGTCCGGCCGGGTGGGCGTCGGGGTGCTGGCACCGGGTGAGTGCGGTCGAGCACGCTGGGCGGGCACTGCTCCGTTCGGGCGGGCATTGTGGTGAAGTCGGGTGGCGGTCTGCTCCGGACGGGTGGTCGTCGCGGTGGTGCCGGGGCGAGTTGATACGTCGAGCGCGGGCGTCTGGTCCGACCGGGCGCGTGTTGTGCCGCTGTGGGGGCGGCGCTGTCGAGTAAGCCGGTTGGCGCTCCGTTCAGACAGCTGCCCGTCGTGGCGGTGCCGGGTCGATGTGTCGAGCAAGGCAGGCGGTTGCTTCGGCGGGGCAGGTGTTGTGGCGCTGTCGAGCCGCACTGCGCAGGCGTGGGCTCAGGGCGGGCGGGCGTTGCGGTGGAGTCGGGTGGCGGCCTGCCTCAGGCGGGTGGTCGTCGCGGTGGTGCCGGGTCGATACGTCGAGCATGGGCGTCTGGTCCGGCCGGCGGAGTGCCGTGGTGGTGCCTGGGCGGCGCTGCCCAGCGCGTCGGGTGGCGGTCTGCTCCGGGCGAGTGCCCGTCGTGCCGGTGCCCGGTCGATGCCGTCGATTGCACTGCGGGGGCAGTCTGCTCAGGCCCGGGCCTGTCGTGGCCGTACCCGGTCGATGGCGTATCGCGCCGCGCGGGCGTACGCCTCGACCGAGCCCCGCCGCGCCGGAGCCCGGTCGGCGCCGCCCATCACACCGCGCGGGTGTCCGTTCCGGAGGCAGCCTGTCCACCGTCCGCGGATCGTGAGGAACCGGGTCTCGGGCCGGCTTGCGATCCGTCGTGTGGGTCGAGGCGGCCGGGGTTCGCGTGGGATGCGTCGTGTGGGTCGAGGCGGCCGGGGTTCGCGTGGGATGCGTCGCGTGGGTCGACGCGGCCGGCGTCCGCGTGCGATGCGTCGTGTGGGTCGAGGTGGCCGGGGTTCCTGTGATCCGTCGTGCGGACCGAGGCGGCCGGGGTTCGCCTGCGATGCGCCGTGTGGGTCAACGCGGCCGGGGTTTCGCCCGGGATCTGCCGTGCGGGCCGAGGCGACTAGGGCCCGCCCGCGATCCGCCGTGCGGGCCGACGCGGCCAGGGCCCGCCTGCGATCCGCCGTGCGGGCCGACGCGGCCAGGGTTCGCCTGTGATCCGCCGTGACTACCGACGCGGCCAGGTTCCCGGCGCCGCATCGCATCGCGCCGCAACGCTCCCCCGCCTCCCCTCACAACTCCGCGTACACCACCGTCGCGTCGTCGTGGGTCTTGCCGCGGCCCAGATACGTGCGGGTCTCCGTGTCCGCCCGCTCCAGCTCCCGGACGCGGTCCACCAACGCCTGCGCCCCCTCTTTGCGTACGAAGTCGAGGCAGTCCGCCCAGCCGCCCTCGTGGAACTTCTCCACCCACCGCGCCGCCCCGTCCGTCAGGGCCAGCAGGGTGCGCACCGACGACCGCGGCAGCACCCCCGTCACCGCGCGGGCCGCCACCGACGGATCCGCCGCCGCCGTGAAGAAGCCGCCCTCCTTGTTGCGGAGGGTGGCGTCGATCAGCGCGTCCGTGGCGAGCGAGGCGCGCGGAAGGCGTGACAGGCGGTCGTCCAGCACCGGCGTGACCACCCCGTCCGGCCCCTCCACCAGCAGTGCCGAGTCCGACAGGACCAGGTACTCGACCGACTCCGGGGACCACCGCGCCATCACCACCGTCGCCTGCGGCGTACGCGGGTGAGAAAGGTCACAACCTTCACCATGTGTCTCCGCTGTGCGCGCGATCGCCCGGGACAGCACCACGGCCGGTGGAACATCCATGAGCGAAACGGCCAGTTCGGTCAGCGCCCCGCCGAGGTGGGCCGTGAACCAGGGGACGGAATGCAGACAGCCCGTCGGACCGGCGGGCGGCGTGACCCCGTCGAGCGCGACCAGCACGCCACCCGCTGCGGAAGCGGGGAGCGCGACACTCGCGAAGTCCTCGTTGGGCCGCTGGACATCGCCGGGTTCCGAGACAAGTTCCGTACGCATTCGGCCAGTCTGCACGAGCCCTTCACAAGCTCCGTCAAAGCATGGCAACAATCGCGGAATTGACGTAGTCGCGCAGGTCAGGCGCCAGGTTTGGGGTGGAATGGCTGACTCCGGGCACGCGTGGTGGCGAATACTGCCACCGGTCTTCGCCGACGTCCAACCGGCCTGCCGCACAAGGTCCGTGCGCGTGCCGCAGGAACTTGCCCGCCAACTCCCCTCCGGGGTTCACTCCTTCGGGTGGCGGCTCAGGCGATGCGCGACCACCGCCCACCGGCGCTGGGAGGGTCGGGAACCGTACCCCGGTGTGCACACCAGTTGACGGAGCGTCACCCCGGACCCATGGGTATCACGAGTTCAGGAATGCGAGCAGCGGTGCAGAAGACGCGGCCTCGTCGCACAGGCAAGCAGACGGCCTCCGGCAACGGCGCGGAGCGCACACCCGCCACGCCCGGCACCCCCGAGACTCCCGTCGGCAAGGGCCGCCGCACCCACGTCCGCACCCGGCTGATTCTCGCCGTCGCCGTCGTGGCTGCCGCGATCGCCGGAGCCGGCGCCCCCTCCCTCGTCACCGCCTCCGGAGAACTCCACGACTCCCAGGACCTGGTGACACTCGCCGAGCAGACCCAGGACGCCCTCGACCTCGCCCACGCGCTCGCCGACGAACGCGACGAGGTCACCCCCTACATCGCGGCCGGACGGCTCAGGTCGAAGGCGCCCGGCGAGCAGTCGAGCGCCCGCGTCGACCGCCAGGTCGAGGAACTGCGCGCCGACAGCGACCTGTCCACGACCCTGCGTGCCGACCTCGACGACATCGCCGCCGTACGACGCTCCGCGCTCACCGGCAAGGACAACGCGCTCCAGGCGCACACCGCGTACTCGGCCGCCATCACGGAACTGCACCGGCTCGCCGAGGAACTGGCCGAGAAGATGCCGGCCCGCGCCGGCTCCGGCGCCTACTCCCTCGCCGAGCTGGACTCCGCCGTACAGCAGGCCGCCGCCACCCGCGGACTGCTGCTGGCGGCGCTCAGTGTGCCGACGACGACCCAGAGCGTCTACGACCCGATCACCGGCCTGACGAAAACCGAGAAGGTCTCCTCCAAGGCCGACGCCGCTCAGCGTGACGCGCTCAGCGCCGCCGCACAGCAGGCCCGGCTGCGCTCCGACGCGGCCCTCTCCGACTTCCAGGAATCCGCGCCCGCCGCCGCCAAGGCGAGCTACGACTCCACGGTCACCGGCCCCGAGGTCAACTCCGCCGACAAGTACCTCGCCGCCCTCACCGACCAGCCCACCCTCACCGACGGCGAACTCGGCACCAGAACCAACAAGCTCGACGCGGCCCTCTCCGCCCGCGTCGACCTCATGCGCGGCGCCGAGTCCGCGCTCTTCGAACGCCGGGTCAAGGAGCTCGCCCAGCTGCGCGACGACGACGTCTCCACGCTGGAGCTGCGCGTCGCGATCCTCGGCGCCCTGATGCTGCTGGCCGTCGGCGTCGCCACCGCCATGGCCCGCACCCTCACCCGCCCCCTGTCCGTGCTGCGCCGCGGTTCCGCCCGGCTCGCCGGGGCCGAGGACCCGGCCGCCGAGGAAGCGGTCTCCTTCACCGGCCGCAACGACGAGTTCGCCCAGGTCGTCCGCTCCGTCAACGCCCTGCACGCGCACGCCGTCGCGCTCGCCGAGCGGATCGCCACCCTGGAGTCCGACCGCAAGCACCTGGTCGGCCAGCGGCAGCGGATGGCGGACGCCCGCGAGCAGCTGAAGAGCGAACTCGCCGAGTCCGCCGCCCAGTTGGAGCGGCTGCGCACCACCATCGGCGCCACCTTCGTCAGCCTGGCGCTGCGCACCCTCGGCCTCGTCGAGCGTCAACTCGGCGTCATCGAGAGCCTGGAGGAGCGCGAGCAGGACCCGGAGCGCCTCGCGACCCTCTTCAAGCTCGACCACTTCGCCACGGTGATGCGCCGCCACAGCGAGAACCTCCTCGTCCTGGCCGGCACCGAACACGTGCAGCAGAGCGCAGGCCCTGTCCCGCTCGTCGACGTGGTCCGGGCCGCGGTCAGCGAGATCGAGCGCTACGAGCGCGTCCGTATCGCCGCCCTGCCGCCGCACGCCCACGTGGTCGGCTTCGCCGCGGACGACCTCTCGCACCTGCTGGCCGAACTGATGGAGAACGCCACCTCGTTCTCCCCGCCCGACCTGCCCGTCGAGGTCTCCGGCTGGCTCCTGGAGAGCGGCGAGGTCATGCTCTCCGTTCACGACGAGGGCATCGGCATGACCGCCGAGCGGATGGCCACCCTCAACTCCCGCCTCGCCGACTTCGATCCTGAGGCCGCCTACGAGTCGTACGACGAAGGCGACGAGGGTCTCGGTCTCGGCCTGTACGTCGTGGCCCGCCTCGCCCACCGGCACGGCGTCCGCGTGCAGCTGCGCGAGCAGAAGCAGGGCGGTGTCGCCGCGGTGGTGGTCCTCCCCAAGCCGCTGCTCACCGCCGCGCCCACGTCCGCCGTACCGGCATCCGGCACCGGCCCGGTCACCGGCGCGACCCACTCCTTCTCGCTGCCCGGCGCCGACGCGGAGGTCAACTCCAACGTCCTGAACGGCCGTTCGCAGGGCGGTGACCCCCTGGTCGCCATGGCCGAGAAGGCCGTACGCCACGCGGAGGCGGAGCCCCCGGCCGAGACGACGACGGAATCCCCGGCCGAGACGACCATGGAGCTCCTGGCCCCGGTCCCGGCACAGGATGAGCCGGACCGCGTGCGGCCGACCCCCGTCCCGGAAGAGCCGTCGGCGCCCGCACCCGCGGCCGACGGTGAAGCGGAGACACAACACACCCGCGCCGACGAGGAGCCCGTCACCGAACAGGAGCCCCTCACCGACAAGGGCCTCCCCAAGCGCACCCCCAAGATCACCGCACCCACCGCCCCGGCCCCACGACGGCGCAACGCGTCCGTGGACGCCGACGCCCTCCGCCGCAGGCTGGGCGGCTTCCGCCGGGGGGCGGAGGCCGGCTACCGGGACGTGGAGGCGGAGATCAAGGAACAGACCGGCGAGACCAAGCTGCCGACCGCAGAACAACGCACCGCATCCGAAGAAGCCACGGGGGGCACAGCCGAGGAGGCAAGCAGTTGACCGCGCCCAGTACCTTCGGACTGAGTCGTGAAGCCCGCAATCTCCACTTCCTGCTGACCAACCTCGTCGAGGAGGTCCCCGGCGTCCAGTCCGTCGCCGTGGTCTCCTCCGACGGCCTGCTCCTGCTCTCCTCCGACGCCGACCGGAACGCCGAGGCACGTGAGGCCCGCGAGGGGAAGCCCTCCGGACCGCGTGGCTCCTCCGCCGACCTCGCGACCATCGTCTCCGGCATCGGCAGCCTCACCCTCGGCGCCGCGAAGCTCATGGACTTCGGCACCACGAAGCACACCATGATCGCGATGGACGACGGCAGCCTGTTCGTGATGTCGATCAGCGACGGTTCGCTGCTCGGTGTGCACGGCTCCGCGGACTGCGACATGAGCGTGGTGGCCTACCACATGGCCCTGTTCGTCGGCCGCGCGGGACACGTCCTGACCCCCGAACTCCGCAGCGAGCTACGCCAGTCGCTGGAGCACGACGCGACAGGGAGCTCCCGATGACGAACAGGCCCGAGCTCCCGGTCCGTGGCGGCGACCGCAAGCCCGCCCGGGTCCGCCCGTACTCGCTCACCGGGGGCCGGACCCGCTTCGGTCACGTCCTCCTGGTCGAGACCTTCGTGGCAGCTCTGGAGGCCCCCGAGGAGCGCAAGGAGCTCACCAACGGCTCGCTGAGGTCGGTCATGCCGGAGCTGCGGGCCATCGTCGAACTGTGCCGCCGGATGCGCACGGTGGCCGAGATCGCCGCGCTGCTGAAGATGCCGCTCGGCGTGGTCCGGGTGCTCCTCAGCGACCTCGCGGACCAGGGAAAGATCCGTGTGTACGGCACCGGGACCGGTCACGGTACGGGCCGTCCCGACCGCGCTCTGCTGGAAAGGGTGCTGAGTGGACTCCGTCGTCTCTGACGCCGCCGCCTCCCAAGGGTTCGGCGCCACCCCGTTCGTCGATGTCGAGACCGACGACAACCTGAAGTCCTGGCAGACGGACCGCACGCGGGCCCCCATCGCCACGAAGATAGTCGTGGCCGGCGGCTTCGGCGTCGGCAAGACCACCCTCGTCGGCACCGTCTCGGAGATCGAGCCCCTCCAGACGGAGGCGCTGATGACCGAGGCCAGCGAGCAGGTCGACGACCTCTCCGGCACCCCGGAGAAGGTCACCACCACCGTGGCCATGGACTACGGCCGCATCACGCTCGACGACGACCTGGTCCTGTACCTGTTCGGCACGCCGGGCCAGGAGCGGTTCTGGTTCATGTGGGACGACCTGGTGCGCGGCGCGATCGGCGCGGTCGTCCTCGCGGACACCAGGCGGTTGAAGGACTGCTTCCCGGCGCTGGACTACTTCGACGGCTGCGGGATGCCCTACGTCGTTGCGGTCAACCACTTCGACGGCAGTGACCGCTTCGAACCGGAGGACGTGCGGGAGGCCTTGACGATCCCCCCGCACATACCTGTCATGATCATGGACGCGCGGCGGAAGATCTCGGTGGTCGAGACCCTCCTGTCCCTCGTCGGCCACGCACTGGACGTCACCCCCGAGTAGCCCTGGTTAGGAGCCATCACCCGCATGCGGAAGATACTCGTCGTCGGAGCCGGCCAGTCCGGACTCCAGCTCGCCCTCGGCCTTCAGTCGCACGGGTACGAGGTCACCCTGATGTCCAACCGGACGGCGGACGAGATCCGCAGCGGCCGGGTCATGTCGACGCAGTGCATGTTCCACACGGCACTGCAGCACGAGCGCGATCTCCAGCTGAACTTCTGGGAGTCCCAGGCCCCGAAGATCGAGGGACTCGGCGTCTCGGTGGCGGCCCCCGGCTCGTTCGACCCGGGGCCCTCGCAGCGCGCGATCGACTGGCTGGGCACACTCGGCGGGTACGCGCAGTCGGTCGACCAGCGCGTGAAGATGGCCGGCTGGATGGAGACGTTCGCCCAGCGCGGCGGCCAGCTCGTCATCCACGGCGCGGCCGTCGGCGACCTCGACTACTTCTCCCGTACGTACGACCTCGTGCTGGTCTCGGCCGGCAAGGGCGAGCTGGTGTCGATGTTCGCCCGTGACCCGGAGCGCTCCCCGTACAGCCAGCCGCAGCGCGCGCTCGCCGTGTCCTACGTGCACGGCCTGGGCCCGCGTCCCGAGCACCCGGACACCGAGGCCGTCCGCTGCAACCTCGTCCCCGGTGTCGGCGAACTGTTCGTCATGCCGACGCTCACCACCTCCGGGCGCGCCGACATCCTCTTCTGGGAGGGCATACCCGGCGGCCCCCTCGATGTCTTCAACGGCGTGAAGGACCCGGCGGAACACCTCTCCCTGACCCTGGAACTCATGGAGAGGTTCCTGCCCTGGGAGTACGCGCGCGCCACGAACGTCGAACTCACGGACGCCGGTGGCACCCTGGCCGGCCGCTACGCGCCCACCGTGCGCAACCCGATAGGCCGCCTGCCCGGTGGGGGACTGGTCCTCGGTGTGGCCGACGTCGTCGTCGCCAACGACCCGATCACCGGGCAGGGCTCCAACTCCGCGTCCAAGTGCGCGGCCTCCTACCTCGCGTCGATCCTCGACCAGGGCGACAAGGAGTTCGACGAGGAGTGGATGCGGGCGACCTTCGAGCGGTACTGGGCCACCGCCCAGCACGTCACCAAGTGGACCAACGCGATGCTCGCACCTCCGCCGGAGCACATCCTCAACCTGATCGGCGCGGCCGGGCAGCTGCAGCCGGTGGCGGACCGTTTCGCCAACGGCTTCGACGACCCCGCCGACTTCGAGAACTTCTTCTACGAGCCGGAGAAGACGGGGGCGTACCTCGCTTCGGTGGCGGGCGGCTGATCGTCGTCATGCGGGTGCGGACCCGTCGTGGCTGGTTACACCCACGCGGCGGAGCCGCAGATGTGTCAGCCCCGCGCCCCCCGGTAGGTCATCCGGACGTACGGCTCCGAGGAGCGGGTGAGCCGCGATCGGGGAGATCCTGATCCTCTCGCCCGTCCTCGGGGCCTCGATCACCTTGCCCCCGCCGACGTAGATCGCCACGTGCGTCGCCTTCGGGAAGTAGATCACCAGGTCACCGGGGCGCAGATCCTTGAGGGGGATCCTCGGGAGCCGGGCCCACTGCTCCTGGCTGGTCCTCGGGATCGAGGTACCGGCGTGCGCCCAGGCCTGCGAGGTCAGGCCCGAGCAGTCGTACGTCTTCGGACCCTCCGCACCCCATTCGTACGGCTTCCCCAGCTGCTGTCGGGCGTACCGCAGGGCCGTCTCGCCCTCCCTCGACGGTTTCCGCGCCTCCTCACCGAGGGCGCCCGAGGTCGTCAGCTCCTCCTGCGCCTTCTCGACTCCCTTCTCCTCGAACTCGGCCAGCTTGGACAGCTGTTCGGCGGTGAGGGAGGCGAGGAGTCCCTCCACGCCGGCGAGCTTCCCCCGTACGTCGTCCCGGTTCTTCTTCTGCCGGGCGGCGAGCGTGAGCTGGTCGTCGAGGGCGCTGCGCGCCTGGCGGGCGAGTTCGTCGGCGCGGTGCTCGGTACCGGTCAGGCGGCCCACCGTCCTGGCCCGCACCCGCGCCAACTCGCCGATGACATGGCCCTGTTCGAGGGCGTGCTGGGGGTCGCGGGCGAGCAGGAGGCGGACGTACGGCGAGATGTCGGTGCTGCTGTGCTGGTACTGCTGCCGGGCCAGCCGCCCCGCGGCACCCCGGCTGTCGTCCAGCGAGAGCCGGGCCCTGGAGAGCGCGGCGTCCAGGCGGCTCACCTCGGCGCGCTTCTCCTTCAGCTTCTCCGCGGTGGCGTTGTAGGTCTCGGTGGCCTCCTCCGCCTCCCGGTACAGCCGCTGAAGGTCCGTCAGCAGATCGGCGACGGACCGCTCACGCGGGTCCGGCTCCGGTACGGCCGCCGCGGGCAGCGGCGCGAGGACGGTGCCGGCCGCGACCGCCGCCGTACACACCAGACGTACGAGCCTTCCTGACACGTCATCACCTCCCGTGCGGAGCAGCCCCTCTGTTCCGCACGGCGAGCATCAGACGGTGCCGGCGTCTTCGCGCGCCGGGTGGGCGGTTCGGCGCAACCTCGTCACCCGTCGGTGTCAGCCGGCCTGTCGGGCTTGGACCACGGCCACTTCAGCCGGTCGCTCGCCTTCCCCTCGGGGTCGTACTCGTACTTCCACCCCTTCTGGATCCCCAGCTTGGTGTGCCCCCTGGGCACCCGGCGGTACACCAGTACGGTGGGCGGGCCGTCGGTCGCGCCGGGGACGGGGATGCGGTACGTCTTCGGCGGGTGCCCGGTCGGTCCCAGCAGCACGGGCAGCACCCGGCCGTCCATGGGGCCGCCCTCGAAGGGGGTGTCTTCGCTCTTCACGGCACCAGTGTCAGACATCCGCCGCGAGGGCCGTGACCAGCGCGGCGGTCTGCGGGTCACGGTTCGCGGTCACGGAGAGCACGGCGACGAACTGCTCGACCAGCCAGTCGCGCAGTTCCTCGACGGGGGGCTGCTTGTTCTCGTCGAGCCAGATCAGGGAGGCCGCCTCCACCGCGGTGATCCACATCCGCACGGTCATGCGCAGCCGCAGGCCGGGCTCGGTGACGCCGAGGTGGCTGAGGATGTTCTCGGCCGCGGCCCGCCGTACGCCGTCGACGATGGCGGTGGTCCGGGACGTCTCGACGACGCTGCCGCCCTGGAGCAGGGCGCTGAAGCCGGCGTCGTGCTCGTCGACGAAGGCGAGGTAGCGGTCGAGGGCGCGGGAGAGGCGGATCAGGAGGGGGCCGTCCAGGGGCTCGTCGAAGCACTGCTCCAGTTCGTCGGCGGCGGACCGGAGCGCGGCCTCGTACAGCTGCTGCTTGCCGCCGGGGAAGTACCGGTAGACGAGGGGACGGGAGACTCCGGCCGCTTCGGCCACGTCGTCGAGGGAGACGTCCTCGGGGGCGCGGTGCGCGAAGAGGCCCAGGGCGGCCTCGAGAAGCTGACTGCGTCGCTCCTCGACGCCGAGTCTCCGGTAGGCGGGCGCGGATGGGGTCATGCCTCGAAGGGTAGTCGGCCGTCCGCGGGTCCGTTGTGGCTGGTCGCGCAGTTCCCCGCGCCCCTGAGTGGGTGCAGTCAGGGCCTGCCCGGCTGTACCCACCCAGGGGCGCGGGGCTGTATCGATGTGCGGCTCCGCCACGTGGGCGCGACCAGCCCCCACCGGCCCGCGGACTGCATCAGGCCAGAAGACCCGATGACCTCCACAGCCGCCTGCCCACACCCCGTAGCACCCCGATGTCGTCCAGGAACTCGGTCAACCGGCGAGCCCCCGTCTGCATCACCTCCCGCCGGTGCCCGCTGGCGCGAACCTGCGCCAACGCCTCCCGCTGGTCGAGGCCCACGTTCGTGTACACCTCCGGGTTCACGAACGCCACGGAGAACACCCGCGCGAACTCACCGGAGGTGACCCGAGTGAACTCCTGCGACCACCGCGGAGCGGAGACCATCTGCCGCCGCAGCTCCTCGCGGGCATAGCGCACGTGCCGCGCCTCCTCCACCACGTGGATCCGCGTCACCCCCCGGATCAGCGGCTGCACCCGCTCGTCGGGGAAGGTCAGCCGCTGCATCCAGTCGAGGATCTCCTCACCGAGCAGCGTCGCCGTGAAGGACCCGGGCGTCGTGGAGATCGTCTTGAACAGCCGCCCGAGCCGCTGATGGGCCCGGCTCACCGGATACCAGGGCGTCTCGCCCCGTGTGATCAGCCGCGCGAACATCTTCGAGTGCCGGCACTCGTCCTCGATCTCGGTGAGGGCGTACCGCACATGGGCGCTCGTGGCGGCCTTGTCGTAGATATGACGGCACAGCAGCTGCATGAGGATGATCTCGAACCAGATCCCCAGCGAGGCCAGCGCCGCCGCCTCGTGCTGGGAGAGCAGGATCCGCTGCTCCTCGCTCATCCGCTTCCACATCGGGGTGTCGTACAGCGAGACCAGTTCCGGCGGCCAGAACCACAGGCCCTCCTCGAAGGGCGCGTCCCAGTCCAGTTCCTTGTCCGGATCGAAGGAGTGCTTCGCGGAGGAGTCGAGCAGCCGCTCGGCGACCTGCTCCCGGTCCTTGAGCAGACCGAGGGCATCACGCAGCCCGTCGAGCGCGTCGACTTCTGTCAGACTCGTCATGGCTCTTATGAGACTGCTTGTCAGCAAGGCCGTCAATCCCTTGCGCACGACTTGTTGACCCGGCGTCTACAAAGGGGCAGCCTGCGGGACATGCCGACTTTCGACCTGTACACCACGGATCCCGGGGACCCCCACTGGCAGGTACCGGCGACGGGCAAGGCCCGTTTCAGCTGGGAGTACGACGACGGCCGCGACCGCCTCCTCGCCCTGTACCAGAAGGGCAAGGACAAGCAGTGGGACGGGCAGAAGCGCGTCGACTGGAGTCTGGAGGTCGACCCGTACGACCCCCTCGGCACCCCCGACGAGTCCATCTCCCTCTATGGCACCAAGTACTGGGCGAAGTTCACCGACAAGGACAAGGGTGAGCTCCGCAAGCACCTCGCCTCCTGGCAGTTCAGCCAGTTCCTGCACGGCGAGCAGGGCGCGATGGTGTGCGCCGCGCGGATCGTGGAGTCCGTGCCCGACCTCGACGCCAAGCTCTACTCGGCGACCCAGGTGATGGACGAGGCGCGGCACGCGGAGATCTACGGCCGTTTCCTCCACGAGAAGATCGGGATGCTGTACCCGATCAACGACAACCTGCGGTCCCTGCTGGGCGACACACTGAGCGACTCGCGCTGGGACATGCCCTACCTCGGCATGCAGGTCCTCATCGAGGGCCTCGCGCTGGCGGCCTTCGGCATGATCCGCGACACCACCGACAAGCCCCTCCCCAAGCAGATCCTCGCCTACGTCATGCAGGACGAGGCCCGCCACGTCGCCTTCGGCCGCATGGCACTGCGCGACTACTACCAGCAGCTCTCCGACGCCGAACTGCGCGAACGCGAGGAGTTTGTCATCGAGGGCTGCTACCTGATGCGCGACCGGCTGCGCGGAGTCGAGGTCTTGGAGAACTTCGGCGTCCCGAAGGCGGAGGCCGAGGAATATGCTGAGCGGTCCGAATTCCTCGCCCTCTTCCGCCAGTTGCTCTTCTCCCGGATCGTCCCCTGCGTCAAGGACATCGGCCTGTGGGGCAAACGCCTCCAGCAGGCCTACGTCGACATGGGCGTCTTCGAGATGGGCAACTCCAACCTCGACCTCCTCATGGCCCAGGACGAGGAGATCGCCGAGAAACTGGACGCGGAGCGGTTCGCGGCGGAGGAGCGGGAGCGGGTCGCGGAGGTGGAGGAGGCCATTTCAGCGGGGGCCGCCGACCCGCAGTAATGTTCTGACGTGTCCACGCCTCAGCCGCCCCAGAGTCCCTACGGGGCGCAGAATCCCTACGCGCCCCAGAACCCCTACGTCCAGCCGCAGCCCCCGCAGCCCCCGCAGCCCCCGCAGCCCCCGCAGCCCCCGCAGGCCCCGTACGCCACAGGCCCTTACGGGCAGCCGCAGCCGCAACCGCCGCAGCCCTACGGTTACGGCGGCTGGGGTGCGCCCCCGATGGCCCCGCCGCCTCCACCGAAGCGGCGAGGCCTGGTGATCGGGAGTGTCGGCGGGGTGGTCGGCCTGGTCGCGGTGATCCTCGTGGGATACGCGATGCTCCAGTCGGCGGCGAAGAACACCGGTTACCCGGCTGCCGAGTACACCCTCTCCCTCCCCAGGACCCTGCTGATCGGCCGGTACGAACTCGCCCAGGACTACTCCGGCTCCGAGGGCCGGAAGATCATGGACGCGGCGGACGGCTACTCGAAGGCCAAGGTCGACGGGGTCGCGGTCGGGCAGTACAGCCTGGCCGGCAACACGACGGAGGCCTCGCTCGTGGTGTCGGGCATGTACGGGCGGTTCAAGGATCCCGCCGAGATGCGGGACAACATGATGAAGGGCGCGGACAAGGGTGAGGGCGCCAAGGTCGCCCTGGCGCCGCAGGACTTCCATCCGGACGGTTCCGACGGCGTCACCGTCACCTGTGAGGTGCTCACCAAGACCCAGGCCGGCACGGACATGACCGTTCCCGTCTGCGCGTGGGCGGACGCCAACACGGGCGCATCGGTGGGTGAGCTCAGGGCCGCCACCATGACCCAGGACCCCTCGGACGTGGACCTGGACAAGCTGGCGGTGACCACCCTGCAGATCCGCTCGGAGATGCGGAAGCCGATCGGCTGACGGCCTAGACCGAGCACCCCAGGTCGTCCGGGAGTTCCAGGGCGGTGACCGGCTCCGCGCCCTGTGCAGGGAACAGTGTCCGCAGTGTGAAGGCGTACGGCGTAGGCCCGTTGGTGCGCAGGTGCAGCAGTCGGGACTCCGCCTCGGCGACCGTGGGGCGATGGCCGGCCGGGACCCACCACAGGGCCACCATCGCCTCCTGGACCCGCTCGAAGAACTCCCTGCGGCGGGCGAGCATCGCGCGGTGCCGGCCCTGGTACATGTACGCAGTGAGCGCGTCGGCGTCCCGCCACACCGACATGTTGATGATCAGCCACTCGTCGCCGAAGACGGCGATGTCCGTCGCATCGCCGGAGTCGCCCTCCAGCCGCCAGACGAACCCGTCGGCGGCGTCCGCGTCGGCGTTCACGGGATCGAGGTTGTCGACGAAGTCCTTCAACTGCGCGGAGTCCAGAGGGGCTGTGAGGCGGCCGATGTTCACCTGGGCGAGTTGGTACGCGATGGCTCCAGTCATGGACCGAACGGTAGGTCGGCTGCCCGGCGGCCCTCAACCCCCGTCTCACTCCTTGGAGTTGAGCACCGCCTCCATCACCGCTCGCGCGATCGGCGCCGCCACCCCGCCGCCGGTGATGTCCCCCCGGACCGCCGACGCGTCCTCCACCACCACGGCCACGGCGACCTTGGGCTCCACGTCCCGCTCGCCCTGCGCCCACGCCACGAACCAGGCGTACGGCATCCCGGCGTTGCCGATGCCGTGCTGGGCGGTGCCGGTCTTGCCGCCGACGATCGCGCCGGGGATGGCCGCGTTGGTGCCGGTGCCCTCGGTCACCACCTGGGTCATGAGCTCCTTCAGCACCGCGGCCGTCTCCGGGTGCATCGCCTGCCGCACCGGACGCGGGCCCGCCGTGGCCAGGATGCTGCCGCCGTCCGTGGTGGTCCGCTCCACCAGATACGGCGTGCGGATCTGCCCGCCGTTGGCGACGGCCGCCGAGACCATCGCCATCTGGAGCGGGGTCGCACGGGTGTTGTACTGGCCGATCGAGGACAGTGCCAGCTGTGCCCTGTCGACGGCCGGGTCGAAGGTGCTGCGGGCCACCGAGAACGGGATCCGCAGCGCGTGGTCGTTGAAGCCGAAGGCGTGCGCGGTGGCCGTCATGTCACCCACCCCCACGTCCACCCCGAGCTTCGCGAACACCGTGTTGCACGACCACCGGAAGGCCTCCCGCAGGGACAGGTCCTCGCAGCCGTCGGACTCGTTGCTGAGCGAGGTGGTGGTGCCGGGCAGGGTGTACGGCGCCGGCGAGTCGGTCGGCGCGTCCACGTCCTTGATCACCCCCGCGTCCAGTGCGGCCGCCGCGGTGACCACCTTGAACGTCGAACCCGGCGGATAGGTCTGCCGTACCGCCCGGTTGAGCATCGGCCTGTCCGGGTCGCCGTTGAGGCGCGCCCAGGACCGGCCCACCCTGGGGTCGTTGCCCGACAGCACCCCCGGGTCGTACGACGGCGAGGACACCAGCGCGAGGATGCGTCCCGTCGCCGGTTCCACGGCCGCCACCGCGCCCTTGCGCCCGCCGAGGCCGCGGAAGGCCGCCTTCTGCGCGGCCTCGTCGAGCGTCGTGACGACGTTCCCGCCCGGGTTGCGTCTCCTCGTGAAGTCGTTCCACAGCGGGAACGGCGTCAGCAGCGGGTCCGAGCCGGACAGGACCGTGTCCTCGGAGTGCTCCAGCAGGGTCGTGCCGTACTCCTGCGAGGCGAAGCCGGTGACCGGCGCGTACAACGGCCCGTCCTCGTAGGTCCGTTCGTAACGCAGCTGCTCCCCGGTGTCCCGGGATCCGGTGACCGGTCGCCCGCCGACCAGGATGTCACCGCGCTCCCGGCCGTAACGGGCGATGTTCTCGCGGCGGTTGGCCGGGTTCGTGTCGTGGGAGCGGGCCTCGAAGACCTGGACCCGGATCGCGTTGACGAGGAGCGCCACGAGCAGCAGGGCGCAGAAGCCGGCGGCGTGCCGGATGTAACGGGTCATGCCGGGGTCTCGCGTCGTCACGGGGACTCCTTGCCGTCGTACTGGCGCCGGGCCGAGTCGCTGACCCGGATCAGCAGGGCGACGATCGCCCAGTTGGTCACGACCGACGAGCCACCTTGTGCGAGGAACGGCATCGCCAGGCCGGTGAGCGGGATCAGCCCGCCGACCCCGCCCGCGATCACGAACACCTGGAGCGCGACGATCGAGGCGAGGCCGATCGCCAGGAGCCGTCCGAAGGGGTCGCGCAGGGCGAGGCCCGCCCGGTAGCCGCGCTCCACGAGGAGGGCGTACAGCAGGAAGATCGCGGACAGGCCCGCCAGGCCCAGTTCCTCGCCTGCCGTCGCCAGGATGAAGTCGGACTTCGCGGCGAAGCCGATCAGGACGGAGTGGCCGAGCCCGAGCCCGGTGCCGAGGACCCCGCCCGCCGCGAAGGCGAACAGGGACTGCGCGAGCTGGTTCGGCCCCTGGCCCGCCTCGATCGACGCGAACGGATGCAGCCAGTCCTGCACCCTGCTGTGCACATGCGGCTCCAGCCAGCCCACGGCGAAGGCGCCGACGGAGGCCAGCAGCAGCCCCAGCGCGATCCAGCCGGTGAGCCCGGTGGCGACGTACAGCAGAACGACGAACAGGCCGAAGAACAGCAGCGAGGTACCGAGGTCGCGCTCCAGGACCAGGACCCCGACGCTGAGCAGCCAGATGGTGACGAGGGGGCCGAGGACCCGTCCGGTGGGCAGTTGCAGGCCCCAGAACCGCCGGCCCGAGAACGCGAGCGCGTTCCGGTTGGCGGCGAGGTACGCGGCGAAGAACACCGCGAGCAGCACCTTCGCGAACTCGCCCGGCTGGATGGAGAACCCGGCGATCCGGATCCAGATGCGGGCACCGTTCACGGAGGGGAAGAGGATCGGGAGGATCAGCAGGGCGAGCGCGGCGGCGACACAGACGTACGCGTACCGCTGGAGCACCCGGTGGTCGCGCAGTATCAGCACGACCACGATGAACAGCGTCACCCCGACCGTGGACCACACGAGCTGGGTGGGGGCCGCGCGGTCCCCGGGTGTCTCCAGGTCGAGCCGGTAGATCAGGACGAGGCCCAGACCGTTGAGCAGTACCCCGATGGGCAGCAGGAGCGGATCGGCGTACGGCGCCCTCAGCCGCACCGCCAGATGGGCGACGAGCGCGAGCACGCCGAGCCCGGCGCCGTAACCGGCGGCGCCGGGCGGGACGGTGCCGTCCCTGGCGAGGCCGACAGCGCAGTAGCCGTACACCGACAGCAGCACGGCGAGGACGATGAGGGCCAGTTCGATGCCACGGCGCCGGGGCAGGCGTACCGCGTGAGCGGAGGTGTCCGCGGGGGCCACGATGGTTCCGGCCTTGGTCATGTCCGGAACTTACCCAAATAGGGCGGTATGTCTTCCTAGCTTGCGCGGGATGTCAGCACCAGCGTGGCGCCGAGCCGATGGTCCTGATGTACCGGGCCGCGCCCCAGGCCCAGGTGCCGTCCGTGAGGAGGTACCACTGGCGGTTGCCCTGGACGCTCTGGCCGTTGGTCCTGCAGAAGATGGAGACGACCTCGCCGCGGTCGGCCCATCGGATGATCTGGCCGCCCCGGTTGGGCGCGGCGCGCAGTGCCAGCGAACTGGCCGTCACGACACCCCTGGACAGGCGTGAGTTCTGGTTCTCGTTCTGATTCTGGTGCTGACCCTCGTTCTGATTCTCGTTCTGGTTCCAGTTCTGGCTCTGGCTCTGGTGGTTCGCCGAGGCGTCCTGCGGGTCGTCGCCCCACTCGTCGCCGGCGACAGCGGGCGTGGCGAGGGCGGTGACGGCGAGGGTGCCGGCGGCGATGGCTATGGGGAGACGGGAGCGCAGGGACATGGGGGCCTCCGTGTGGGGGGTGCGAACCTGACTGTTCGCCACGTTAGGAGGCGTGCGGACGGGTCGCCTTTTCAGATGGGCCATAGGAGAAGCACCTACCGCAACGTCAGAGTCGCGAGCGCCCCACCGTCCTGCGCGTTCGAGAAGGACAGCCGCGCCCCCAACACCTCGGCCTGCCCCACCGCGATGGTCAGCCCCAGCCCGTGCCCCCGAGCCCCGCCCTCCGTGCGGAACCGCTGCGGCCCGTGCTCGACGAGGTACTCCGGAAACCCGTCCCCATGGTCCCGCACGGTCACCACAGCCCCGTCGACCGTCACGGACACCGGCCCCCGCCCATGCCGGTGCGCGTTGGCGACCAGGTTCCCCAACACGCGCTCCAGCCGCCGCCGGTCCGTCTCCACGGCAAGATCCCGTACGACGACGACCTCGGTGTCGGTCCCGGACGCCCGCACCACCCGCTCGGCCACCGCGGCCAGGCGCTCCGTGTCCAGCTCCACCGTCTCGCGCCCCGTGTCCAGCCGGGAGATCTCCAGCAGATCCTCCGTCAGGGTCCGCAAGGCGGCCACCCGATCCCGTACCAGCTCGGTCGGACGGCCCGGCGGCAACAACTCGGCCGCCGCGTGCAGCCCCGTCAACGGCGTCCGCAGCTCATGGGCCACATCCGCGGTGAACCGCTGCTCGCTCAGCAGCTTCCCCTGCAACGACCCCGCCATGGAGTCCAGCGCGGCGGCCACCGCGGCCACCTCGTCCTGCGGCCGCGACGGATCCTCCGTCCGCGGATAGCCGACCCGCGCGTCGAGGTCCCCCGCGGTGATCCGCCGGGCCACCCGGGCGGTCGTGTGCAGCCGTGTCGTCACCCGGGTGACCGCGAACGCCCCCACCAGCAGCGTCGCCGTGATCGCCAGCGCCGACGACCACAGGATCGCCCGGTCCAGTCCCGCGATCGTCCGCGCGCCCTGCGAGTAGTCGACCTCCACGGCCAGCGCCCGGTTCCCGTCCACCGGCCCCGCGGCCCACATCGTGGGGCGCCCGCGGTGCTCGGCGACCATCGTGCCGCGGTCCCCGGCCACCGCCAGCGTCCGCAGCGACCCCGGCAGGTCCGGCGGATCCACGCCCGCGTCCCACATCAGCGTGTCCCCGGCCTCGTACGCCTCGGTCGCCTCCTTCAGCCGGCTCAGCGCCAGGTCACGGGCCTCGCCGACGGTCTGGTTCGTCACCGAGACATGCACCAGGACACCGAGCAGCGCGGCGAGGGCGCAGCACATCACGGTGATGAACACGGCGGCCTTCACGGCCAGCGTGCCGGACCAGCGGGGCAGCGCGAGTCTCATCGTGAGCTCGCGGACGGTCCGGGCGCCGGGCTCGACGGGCCCCCGAGGGCACGGCTGCCGGTGCGCAGCATCTCGTCGTGCGTGAGGAGCATCGACTTCTGCTGCGGGTCCCAGGTCCACTGGAGCCGGTACTCGTAGCCGGCCACCTCGGACGGCGAACGGATGATCACGGAGTGCCCGGCCAGTTCGACCCCGCTGACCGCGTCCTCCCAGTGCATGACCCGCACGAGCCGGTGCTTCTCCACGGTGTAGACGCGTACGGCGGTGACATTGCCGGGCAGCTGCCGGAACCCCAGCGTCAGGTCCTCGTGCCCGTCACCGGTCAGGTCGCGGTAGTACGGCCGCAGCACGGGACACCTCTCACCGGCCGCCCCCGCCTTGCCGCAGTCGGCCATCCGGCGGGCCGTCTCGACGTAGCCCGCGCCGGCGTAGCCGCTGGGATCCTTCTTGATCTCGGCGCGTACGAGCGCCACCGGGTCCACCGTGCGGAGGTCGTCGCCGGGCACCGAGACGCCCGCCACGACCTGCGAGTCCACCTCGCCGATCTCGAAGGCCGGGCTGGAGGCGGGCGTCAGCTGCGGCCACAGCCGGTCGGGGCTGATCGCGGTCGGCGTCGAGCCCGCGCCCACCAGGTCGCCCGCGTCCCCACAGCCCGCCGCGGCCGCGAGCAGCAGGGCGACGGCGGCTACGGCACGGGTCGTACGGGGTGCGCGGCGGGCGGGTGGCACTGTGCTCCTGGGGTCGGGGCCGTTCGGGGGCGTCGGCCCCGTACACATTATTCGTACGGACGTCCTTTTTTGCCGTCCGGTGGACCCGGCCAGGCCTACTCGGTCAGCTCCTCCAGCAGCCGGGCCGTCGACAGGCCGGCCCGGAGGTACTCGACGAACAGCTCGTTGTGCAGCGCCCAGGGCGAGCGCCGGCCCCGGATCAGCCGGATCGCCGCGTCGGCCGTGTGCCCCCTGCGGACCAGGGCGTGCGCGACGACCAGGCCCGAGCGGTTGTAGCCGTGATAACAGCGGACGAGGACCGTGCGGCCCTCGTCCAGTGCGTCGCTCGCGGCCTGTGCCAGGCGGATCACGCCCGCGAGCTGGGTTCCGTCCAGCGGGCCGTCCGGAATCGGCCACACATGGTGCTCGACACCGGGATCGGGACCGTGGCCCGGCAGCCGCAGCAGCGTCTGCACGACCTCGAACTCGTCCCGTACGACGGCGAACTCCCGTTGCCCGGAAAGGCCCCGGAACTCATGCCCGCCCATCCACAGCCCGGGGACGATCTCGTCCCACGCCCTGTCCGGAGCCGGTACGTCGGGTTGCTTCCTGCGGGTCCGCAAAGCGCCTCCCCAAGCCCCTGCGCCAAGCCCTGCAACTCACTGCAACTCGCTGCAACTCACCCCAAAGGTATCCGGCTTCTTGCCTGCGCAGCACCCCGCCTGTTCCCATGGTCCATGGGGTGATGTGCATGAGCGGACTGCGCGTCGTGCCGACCTGGCGCCATGGTCAGGAGCGGCTGTACGTCTGCCTCACGGACGGCAGGAACATCGCCTGGTACGACCGTGAGGCGGCCCGGATCAATCTGCTGAGCGAGGACCGCAGGGAGGACGTGCTGGACGTCCTCGGGCCCTTCCTCACCGGCCGGGTGGCCGTGGGCCCGCCCCCGGTGCCGACGCCCGCCGAACTGGCCCGGCTCTCCCTCCACCCGGACGACGACCTCGCGCCCAACCGGCCCGGCGAGGCCCTCCAGATCGCCCTGGACCGGGACCCCGGGCCCGCGCACCGGATCCGCCGCGATCCGCGTCGGCGGGCCCTGGAGGCCGAGCAGACCGTGGGGGAGGCGCTGGACCGCCTCGACGGCGCGGGCTGGCACACCCTGCACTCCGTCCCGCTGCCCGGCGGCGACCGCGTCCACCATCTGGCGATCGGTCCCGGCGGACTGTTCGCCGTGCACGCCCTGTACGCCCGCAAGCAGCGGGTCACGGTCGCCGACCCGATGGTCACCCTCGGCCGCCGCGACCCCGAGCCCCTCCTGCGCCGCGTCCGCGCCGACGCCGACCGCGCCTCCTACGCCCTGACCGCCGAGGTCCACCCGGTCCTCGCCCTCGTCGGCCCCTCCGACCTCGCGGTCACCCTCCCGCCCCGCGAGGTCCGCATCCTCACCGACGCGGACCTAGAAGCCCTCGCCCGCCTCGGCGGAACCCTCAAACCGGCCGACGTGGAGGCTCTGCACGCGATGGCCCGCGACCGCCACACCTGGACGCAGGTCTGACCCGCGCGAGGCGACGACGGCCCGTCGTGGCGGGCGAGGGGAGCGAACGGCCCGTTGCGGCGCAGGTGACTGGACTCCTCATGGGCGCGGGGAACTGCGCGACCAGCGACGACGCATCTGCAGCCGCCCTACGACCTGACCCGGCACCCCCTAGGCGCCCGGCCCAAGCCCAGCACAGCTGCCCGCGGGGAACTGCGCGACCAGCCACAACGCACCCGCAGCCGCCCGACAACATTGCGAGGCACCCCATAGGCGCCTTACGGCAACGGTGTCGCCCGTTCCCCGTCCAGAAGCGGTTCCAGCAGATCGCCGTGGTCCTCCAGGCGTGGGCCCATGTCCGTCGCCTGGAAGTCCAGCTGCGCGGGTGCCGTGCACTCCTCGACCTCCGCCCAGGTCACCGGCGCCGACACCAGCGGCCGCGCCCGGGCCCGCAGGGTGTAGGGCGTGGCCGTCGTCTTACGGGCGGCGTTCTGGTTCCAGTCCACGAACACCTTTCCGGGGCGCAGGTTGCGGGTCATCCGGTGCAGGGCCAGCCGGGGCATCGCCCGCTCCGCCTCCACGGCGAGCCGCTTGGCGTACTCCGACACCTGGTCGGGTGACGCCCCCCGCACCGCCGCCAGCAGATGCAGTCCCTTCGAACCGGCGGTCTTCGGGTACGCCTCGATTCCGTCCACCGCCAGCCGCTCCCTGAGCCAGAGCGCGACCTCGCAGCACTCGACGATCGTCGCGGGCGCGCCCGGGTCGAGGTCGAGGACCAGGCGGTCCGCCTCGTCGGGGGTGCCGATCGGCCACTGATGGGTGTGGAACTCGGTGACCAGGTTGGCGGCCCACATCAGACTCGCGAGGTCCTGCACGAGCACCATCCGGGCCGGACCCTCCGAGCGGGGCACCTCGGCGGTGGTGACCCAGTCGGGCGTACCCGGCGGAACGTTCTTGGCGAAGAACACCTGACCGTCGGGTCCGTCCGGATAGCGCAGGAAGGAGACGGGACGGTCACGCAGATGGGGGAGCAGCACCTCGGCCGTCGTGGCGTAGTAGTGCAGCAGCTCGCCCTTGGTGAAGCCCGTGGCCGGATACAGCACCTTCTCCAGATTGCTGAGCGCGAGCCGTCGCCCCTCCACCTCAGTGATCGGCGTCATACGATGAGAATCTCATGCATACCTGGCGATACGGTGTAAAACCCCAGAAAGGGTGCTGCTGGTGAGATCCATATGGAACGGTGCCATCTCGTTCGGCCTGGTCAGCATCCCGATCAAGCTGGTCAACGCCACCGAGAGCCACTCGATCTCCTTCCGCCAGATCCACACCGAGGACGGCGGCCGGGTCCGTTACCGCAAGGTCTGCGAACTGGAGGACCGGGAGATCAGTCAGGCGGAGATCGGCAAGGGGTACGAGGACGCGGACGGCACGATCATCCCGATCACCGACGAGGATCTGTCCCATCTGCCGCTCCCGACGGCCAAGACCATCGAGATCGTCGCCTTCGTGCCGGCCGACCGGATCGACCCCCTCCAGATGGACGCGTCGTACTACCTCCAGGCGGGCGGCGCTCCCGCGGCCAAGCCGTACACCCTGCTCAGGGAGGCGCTGAAGCGCAGCAACAAGGTGGCCATCGCCAAGTACGCGCTGCGCGGCCGCGAACGCCTTGGCATGCTCCGGGTGGTCGAGGACGCCATCGCCCTGCACGGGCTGCTGTGGCCGGACGAGGTCCGCGCGCCCGAGGGCCTCGCCCCCGACACCAAGGTCACCATCAGTGACAAGGAACTCGACCTCGCCGACGCCCTGATGGACACCCTCGGCGAGATCGACCTCGACGAACTGCACGACGAGTACCGCGAGGCCCTGGAGGAGGTCGTCGCCGCGAAGGCCGCGGGCGAGGCACCCCCGGAGGCCCCGGAGCAGGCCCGCGCCGGCAAGGTCCTCGATCTGATGGCCGCGCTGGAGAAGAGCGTGCGGGAGGCGAAGGAGTCGCGGGGCGAGGAGCCCGCGGAGGTCAGGCAGCTGCCCCAGCGCAAGTCGGCGCGCGCGGCGCCGAAGCAGACGGGCGGCAAGAAGTCGACGGCCAAGAGCACCACGGCGACGAAGAAGACGGCCGCCGCGAAGAAGACGGCGAAGTCGTCACAGGGGACGAAGAAGACCGCGTCGGCCAAGAAGGCGACGACCGCGAAGAAGACGGCGGCCCGCAAACGGTCCGCGTGACCCGCGCACTGCCGACGGCACCGCGCAGGTCGCGTCAGTATCCCGGCGAGGTCAGTCGACGGCCTTCGCGGACTCGATGATCACCGGCTGCTTCGGCACGTCACCGTGACCGCGGCTGCTGCCGGTCGGTACGCCCTTGATCTGGTCCACGACGTCCTGGCCCTCGACGACCTTGCCGAAGACCGTGTAACCCCAGCCGTTCGGGCTCTTGGCCGTGAAGTTGAGGAACTCGTTGTCGGAGACGTTGATGAAGAACTGGGCGGTCGCCGAGTGCGGGTCGCTGGTGCGCGCCATCGCCACGGTGTACATGGTGTTCTTCAGCCCGTTGTCGGCCTCGTTCGGGACCGGCGCGAGCGTGGGCTTCTGCACCATGTCCGGGGTGAAGCCACCGCCCTGGACCATGAAGCCGTTGATCACCCGGTGGAAGATCGTGCCGTCGTAGTGCCCGTTGCCGACGTACTTCAGGAAGTTCTCGACGGTCTGGGGCGCCTCGGCGTCGGCGAGCTCGAGGACGATACGGCCGAAATTAGTGGTCAGCTCGACCCTGGACATGGGAATCGTCCCTTTCTGGTGGGGCATGACCGAAGCATCTTGTCACACGGCCTTCAGGGCGCGAGCGACGGCCGGGGCGCGGTGCCGGCCGCGGTGCCGGTCGGAGTCGTGCCCGCCGGTGTCGGAACGGCTTCCGGCTCGGAAGGTACCGCCGAAGGCCGTCCCGGAGCCGGACTCTCAGTGCTCGGGGCCGGGGGACTGCTCGCCGGGGCCAGCGGCACCGAGGAGCGGTCGGGCTCCGTACCGGGCAGCGCGGCCACGACCCCGGCCGTGAGGGCGGCGGCCACGAGCGCTCCCACGGCACCCGAGACCACCGTACGACGGCGTCGGATGCGTCGCCCGCCGGCAACGGCCGCGTCGGTGACACTGGGCAGGGCCGGTTCCCGCGAGCCGTCGAGGATGGCCTCGAGGGCGCCCCGCAAGTGATCACCTTCGTCGTGGGTGTCGTACATCTCCCGTCTCACCTCCCGCTCGTCTCGCCCGCCAGGCCCTCGACGAGCCCGCGCAGCCGGACGAGACCGCGGGCGCTCTGGCTCTTGACCGTGCCCGGCGTCACGCGCAGCGCCTCGGCGGTCTGCTCCACACTCCAGTCCTCCCAGAACCGCAGTACCAGGACCGCCCGGTAGCGGGGCGGCAGTTCCATCAGCGCGGCCTGCATCACCAGCCGCAGCTCGGGGTTGTCCGGCGGCTCGACGGACACCGGCTCCGGCAGCTCCTCCGTCGGCTCCTCCCGCCAACTCCGCTTGCGGTACTGGTCGATGAAGGCGCGGGTGAGGATCGTACGGGCGTACGCCTCCACGTTGCCGTCGCGGCGGACGCGGCCCCAGGAGGCGTACAGCTTCATCAGGGTCGTCTGGGTGAGGTCCTGGGCCTGGTGCCAGTCCCCGCACAGCAGATACGCGCTGCGTCTGAGCTGCCCCTGCCGGGCTTCGGCGAACTCCCGGAACTCCCGCTCCCGGACTGCTTCCCGCACCCGCCCCGACCCTCCGCCGAACCGATCCCACCCGTCCTACAGAGGTACGGCCACACGCTCCGCGAGGTTGCACGCCCACGGAAGAAAAGTTTCCGGGCCGGTGCGTGCAACCCGCCCCGGCCGGTGCCGCGTACTCCTCTCACGCAAACCGACCCCACGACAGAGGAGTTGTCTTGACGAACCGTCATGGCATCCGAACCACCCGCCGTCTCCTGCTCGGCGTCCTCGCGGGAAGCGCCGTCGCCGTGGCGGGCTGGGCCGCCGTCGCGGGCGCCGCGACCGGCTCCGCCACACCGACGCCGACTTCGGTGCCGTCCGTGGCACCCTCGCCGGTGCCGTCCGTGGCGCCATCCGCGGTGCCGTCGCCCGTGCCGTCCGAGGGGCCGTCCGAGCCGAGCCCGGTCCCGTCCGCGCCGACGAGGGTGCCGAGCCCGGTGCCCTCCGCCCCGGGGAACGCGCCGAGCCCGGTGCCGACGGTCGTGCCGCACGAACGGCCCGCGACCGCCCCGAGCCCCGCCCCGGCGGAGCCGACCACGGTGCCGCGTCCGGTGCCGTCGGTCGCCGGGAGGACGTCGAAATAGGCGCGCCGGGACGGGACGGTGTCCGGGCGGCCGGTCCGTCGTGGGTGGTGCGGTGCGGTGCCGTGCCGGGTCGGTGGCCGTCGGTGGCTCCGGGGGAGCCGATGACCGTGCCGGGCTCGGGAGGGTGGCTTCCCGCGGTCGCCGGGGAGGGCGTCGAGGTGGGCTGGGCAGCGGAGGGCTCCGGAGGGGACGGTGTCCGGGCGGCCGGTCCGTCGTGGGTGGTGCGGTGCGGTGCCGTGCCGGGTCGGTGGCCGTCGGTGGCTCCGGGGGAGCGGACGACCGTGCCGGGCTCGGGAGGGTGGCTTCCCGCGGTCGCCGGGGAGGGTATCGAGGTGGGCCGGACAGCTGGCCGCCCCCGGCGGGACGGCGGCCGAGCCGCCGTCCCGACTTCCCTCAAGGGGCGGCCGGTCGGGCCGCTTCCCGCCGGAAGGCCCACCGCATCTCCGGTTCCACCACACACCGCAGCGCGCGCCGCACCGGCGGGGTGCACAGCGCGGTCACGACGGCGGCGGCGACGAGGGCGACCGTGGCCGTGCCGAGCGGTGAGTGGACCCAGGCGGTCCCGTACCAGCCCCAGAACCGGGCGCCCTGGACGAGGAAGCCGTGCAGCAGATAGCCGTACAGGGTGCCCGCGCCCAGCACGGTGAACCAGGTCCGCCGCCCGGGCACCAGCGCGAGGAAGCACCCGACCAGGACCAGCGAACACCCGAAGGCGACCAGCGTCATCACCGGCCCCGCCCAGGCGGGCGCCCCCAGCTCCTGCGCGCTGTCCCGGTGGTAGAACCAGGCCGCGCTCATCCGCGGCGCCACCCAGTAGGCCGCCACCAGCGCGACCGCGAACACCGGCCCGGCGAGCATCCGCACCGCCCGCCGGCGCACCAGCCGGAAGTGCTCCGGCTTCAGGCACAGACCCAGCACGAAGTACGGCAGGAACTGCAGGACACGCTGGAGGTCGAGGTCGTCGCCGATGGACGGCGTGAGGGTCGCGAGCATCGCCACGGCGAGGGCGACCGACACCGGCTGACGTATCCGCTTCCACAGGGGGGCGGTCAGCCGCCACACGAACAACGCCACCAGGAACCACGTCAGATACAGCGGATCCAGCAGACTCACCGGCCGGTCCGGCACCTGGTCCGTCCACCGCGTGAAGAACGTGTACGCCGTCTCGAACACGACGTACGGCACGACGAGCCCGGTCACCAGCCGCCGCAGCCGCCCCGGACTCGCGTCGAAGTTCCGCGAGAAGTAGCCGGAGACCACGATGAACGCCGGCATGTGAAAGGCGTACACGAGCAGGTACAGCGCCGAAACGCCCCGACTCCCGTCCCGCAACGGCTCCCACGCGTGCCCCACCGCGACCAGCACGATCGCCAGGTATTTGGCGTTGTCGAAGAAGGCGTCGCGCTCCGCGGGTCGCTGCGCTGCGGGTCTTTCCCGAGGGGCGACCGTGACAAGTTGCTCGTGCATCCCGGGCGCCTCACCACTTCGGAAGCGGCTCAAACTCCGTACGTACGTGCTAGCTGCCCCCCAGCTCGTGGAGAGTGTCCCAGAGCCCTCACGGGCTCAACCGTCGCTCCAGCTCAGGGCGACCCAGCGGCCTACGGCTCCCCGGGACGCGGCGCTGTGGCTCACGGCAGGGGCGTGCCGCCGGTCGCGTTGAGGATCTCCGCGGTGACGAAGCTCGCTTCCTGAGAGGCCAGGTAGACATACGCGGGGGCCAGCTCGGCGGGCTGGGCCGGCCGGCCCAGCGGGCTCTGCTTGCCGAACTCCACGGTGTCGGGCATCGTCGCGGGGATCAGCGGCGTCCACACCGGCCCCGGCGCGACCGCGTTGACGCGGACACCGCGCTCCGCGAGCATCTGGGCCAGTCCCTGGGTGAAGGTCACGATCGCGCCCTTCGTCATCGCGTAGTCCAGCAGGTGCGGACTGGGCTTGTACGCCTGCACCGACGTGGAGTTGATGACGCTGCCGCCCTCGGGGATGTGCGGCAGGGCGAACTTCGTCAGCCAGAACATCCCGTAGAGGTTGGTGCGCATGACCCGGTCGAACTGCTCGGTCGTGATGGCCTCGATGCCGTCCGGCTGCGACATCTGGAACGCCGCGTTGTTCACCAGTACGTCGATACGTCCGAACTCCGCGACCGCGCGCTCCACCAGTGCCCGGCAGTTGTCCTCCTCACGGATGTCACAGGAGACGGCGACCGCCTTGCGGCCGGCGTCCTCGACGAGCCGGGACGTCTCACGCGCGTCGTCCGCCTCCTCCGGCAGATGGGTGAACAGCACGTCGGCACCCTCCCGGGCGAAGGCCAGCGCCACCGCCCGCCCGATGCCGGAATCCCCGCCCGTGATGACGGTCTTGCGGCCCTCCAGCCGACCCGTACCGCGGTAGGACTCCTCGCCGTGGTCGGGCGGCGGGTCCATCGGCCCGGTCCAGCCCGGGTGCGGCTGGTCCTGCGCCGGAAACTCCGGGCGCGGGTGCTGCGTCGCGGGGTCCTGCTGGGTGTGCTGTTGCTCCGTCACGGCGGCCTCCTCAGCATCGGCGGGTCAGGACGAACGAGCGAGTTCCCGCCCAGCCCCACCCGAAAAGCCCCGACCACGACGGACGGGGTGATCTGGGCCCTGGGCAGAACGAGAGAGGCGGTGGAGTCCACGCGCGGCGGAGGGCACGCGAACGTGACTCCCTCCCGCCGGACCTGTCCGTCACTGTGCCCCTGCTGGCTGTCTCAGTCCCTCGGATAGCCGATCTCCGCTACGTCGTCCACGAGATCTGCGGGAGTGATCTCTGAGTTCAAGGCGTTGACCACCTCCGCGGTCAGCGGGCGCGATGAGAAGACGTGACGAACGGCTTCCAGGTCGACGGGGACTTCGTAGTAGTCCTCGGCCCACCCCTGGAACGCCTCCGGTGAGCGATCCACCAGCAGTTGGAAGAGGTACCCGGCACCGTCCGGATCCTCCGTTGCCCGGTGGGGAAAGTCGATCGTCCCCGTCTTCCAGCCGCCGTCTCCCGTCTCTCGCCACAGACACGCGGTGACGACAGGCATCCCGTCCTCATCAGAGAACGCGGGCTCTTCCACGCACGGCCGGAAGACATCGGGAACCTCATCGAGCACTCCGGGCCACGGGCCATCCGCCGTGTAAGGGCTCATGGGTGACTCGTGATCGAACCCACGGACGTAGGCGCCGAAGGCCGAGAAGACGATCGAGTACTCGTCGCCAGATCCGTTCCGCATCGAGGCCATCGACTCCGTCTCCGACCAGTGGTCGTCGAAGAAGTGGTACCGACCGACCCACTCAGGGCTCAGGACCGCATCCAGGACAGCCATGGAACGGCAGTGCTCACGGAGGACATCGATCCCGGGCAACTGCCGGGCAACATTTCGAACGGTCACCCACTCATCCAAGCGCACGCTTCTGACCCCACGGGTCGTGCCCGACGTGTGACAGCCCCGCCCAGAACGGCACACGCCTGCACATACGCCAAGACCCCGTCCTCAGCGAAAGCGCTGATGGCGGGGTCTTTGGGCACCTCATGCTGTGCCCCGGCAGGATTCGAACCTGCGCACACGGCTCCGGAGGCCCGTTGGGTCCTGGATAACGCTGGAGGTCGAGGCATTGCTCGCAGGGGATGGGACGAGACGAGTCCACGGATAGTCCACGGCCGACTGAGCACCGCCTTAGGACTTCGATCGGGCAGTTCTGCAGCCCGCAGTGCGTCTCCGCACCGAGGGCTCTGTCATCCTCACCGCACGTGCGAGGGAACTGCCAGGGCCACTCCCGGATCGCTGACGGTGCGGCACTGGTGGCTGTCGCGGGGTCCGTGGGGCCTTCCCATGGGCCCGGCGCCGTCTTCGGGGCGCGGGTCAGATCTCCAGGCTGAACTCGCGCCGCCGGTCCGAGATGGTGGTGAGGAAGCTTTGTGACGCGTCCAGGGAGTCCGCGCGAAGGGCCTCCTCCAGCGTCGTCCACCGGACCTCGTGGATCTCCTCCTCCTGTACGTCGGGACGCGCAGGAAAGTCTCCGACGCAGACCCATGCGTGGATCTTCCCGGGCCCTTCGTCCCTGGGGAGGCACCCGAGCGAGATCATCTCCCTCGTGTCCAAATCGATGCCCAGCTCTTCCCGCACCTCGCGGCGAGCGGTGTCCAAAGGCGTGTCGTCCCAGGACTCCATCTGGCCCCCGACGGGATGCCAGTACCCGGGATAGCGGCGAGTCCGCGCGAGCAGGATCCTTCCCGAATCGATCAGGAAGACGAAGGACGTCCATCGGTCGGATCCATTGGCCCGCTGCTCGTACGCGTGGTCGACGCTGGAGAGCGGAACGCCGGGATCCGTGATCGCGGCTCGTTCGTTGACCACGGCACTGCCTTTGGAGGGGCCGAGCACCCTTGAGGCGTTGCCGGCCACGTGCTCGGTGGCGACCAGGGTCACGGACCAGGAATCCCATACGGCTTCATGCGGGCCTGTCGTGGTGTGGAACCTCCCGGCAGGAATGTGGAGCGGACTCTCCTGCGGTGTGGCGTCCCATTCCGAGACCATGCGGACACTCAGGGACCTTCCTTCCGGCGAGAGAACGCTGACTCCTGTGCCGGGCGAGCTCTCAACGGTGAACGAGTCGTACCAGGCGGCCGTCGCGCCGTCATCCACGTCGTACATCGCGTGCCGGACACAGCCCACGACGGAACGCGTCAGCAAGTCCCAGCCGTGGCTGTGCACGATGAAGGGGTCCGAGTCCGTTCTCCGTTTTCCGGCGGGCGGCCACAGATGCACGCGGATGCCCCACTCCGGGAACGTGTCCAAAGGCAGGCGGAACACGAGGAATCCGTAGGGGTGCAGGTAGGAGGGTGCGTCGTCCAGGAACGTCCGCAGGTCCGGCCACCCTTGACGGGTCATCCACGAGCCGATCGCCTCACGCGTTGGCATAGGGGTTCACCGGCCTTCGGTACGCGTCCAGCGTCAGGTTCAGGAGTTCGTCGTCCGCCCCTTGGAGTATGTCTAGCAGGGAGAGGACTTCTCTAACGTCCGCGACGGAACCAGGGTCCAGCTCGGTGGCGGACCGGGGGAGAGGCAGCTCCGTGCTCTGGCGGTTGCTCAGCCGCATGTCCTCTTTGGTCGAGTCGTAGAAGGTCGAGCCAAGCGGGTATTTCAATGCGGCCGTGCCGGCCTTCTCGCGGGTCACGATCACGCAGGTGTCGGAAAGGTCGATCGTGAACGGTGAAACGGTGGACGCCAGGTACACCCGGCAGTTGAGCCGGGAGAACTGGTAACTCAGGAGCTGGAGTCTGATGATGGTCGCGGCGATCTCCGCCTGCGCGCGCCGCCGGGTCCAGTAGTCCCGCCGGTCGGGGTTCGCGTTCCTCCGGTACTCGGCGAAGAAGTCCATGAGTTCGACGTTGTCCGGATCGAGCACCTGCACGTTCACCGAGAGATAGTGTCCCTGTCTCTCGGCGCGCTGGAGAAGGGTAGGCAGGACCGCCGATCTGAAATACCGAGCCGTATGACCCCGGTAGTCCCAGGAGTTGGTGGCGCCTGCTGCCTTGTCCAGCTCGGCGGAGATTGATGGGGGGTCGGTGACCTGAACCTCCATCGGTCCCTGCCGCTTCAGACCGTAGAAGAACACCACGAGCAGGGAGACGCACAAAGAGGCCACCGCGGCCCCGGTGAGCGAGTCGACGATCGAGATGATCGTGTCGCTGAGACTCATCTTGGTCGCCCCGCCCAGGTGCGGCAACGCGAACAGCCTGATGACGATCAGCAGCGCAGCGCCCAGACCGAGCGAGGAGAGGTACAGCTTCGTGTTCACGCCCGCAGGTCCGTCACTTCTCCCGGTGTCGTCCATCAGCAACCCTCCAAGTGTTCAGTGCCCGCCTCGGCCGCACGCCACCAAGCTCCGCAGCCGAGGCGAGCATCGCTTCGTTCGGCATCATGTTGAAGGCACTGGTGGAGCTGGCGCAAAGCGTCCATGCACGTCCAACTGCAGGTCGGGGCCTACCACTTGGCGCGCGGTTCCTACTCATTTTTGAGCCACGCCGACGCGCTAATCAGGCTCAATGCGCCGTCTTGACTCCAAACGTGGTTAATCAAGGCTGCAACTAATCTCACAAGCCTCGGATGAAGTGCAGCATAATTACCCAAATGGGCCATTGATTCTTTACTAACGCTTTAGCTAGCCGGGCCGGAGAACGGCACGAGACCCAACCGGTTGGGCTTCGTTGACGCCCGCGAGAGACCTGTCAGCGCCGACCGCGCACCATCGCCGCGGGCCGACAGATGCACGCTTTCCAACTGTGGTGGTGGGGCGGTGAGCGTCGTTCGGGACGGTTCACCTGGGTTCATGGGCGGTTGGTCACCGGCGCAGGTATGGCTCCGAGTCGTGCCTGAACGGCCGTGAACAGTGGTGAATGAGACGGAAACTGAGACGGACGACCACCCCAGGTTGCCTGGTCACGGTGCACCGATGCCGCACCTTCATGCTCGCTGCATTCGCCACGGCTCGACGTGATGGCACCTCTCCCGCTGGGTGTATCCGCCGGGAACGCCTGCGCTGACAGAACTCCAGAAGGGCTCGGCCTCGCGGAAGTGCCCGCCACCTGTGTGCCACTGAACTCCGGGGTAGGCGCGGCGCAGGGACCGGAGTGCGGCTGAGGCGAGGCCGCAGCGCTTGTAACCCTCACAGGAGTGGGGTGATTCCACCCAGCCGATCGCGCATAGATCGCAGACCACGTACTCGACCTCGAAGGCCAGGTCAGATCTGAAGTACGCCGCTCGGATGCGCCAACCGGTCCGCTCGTAGTGCCCGGCGGGCCTGTCGACCCACGGCCTTGGCGGGGTGGTGCTCCGCTCGAAGCGGTACGACTCGGGGTATGCCCATCGGCGTAGCCGGTCGCGCCAGGTCGGCTTGTCCGGCCACTCCCGCACCCAGTGCACGTGGTCGGCGAGCCGCGCCAGGACACGGACGGCCGTTGCCTCCTCTGCCATGGGCTCTCCTCTCGTGTCTATCGAGCTTCTGGAGCTGTCGGCGGGCTTGGCCAGTCGAGGAAGCCTTGGCCGGCGAGAAAATCAGCTGATCGTTTCTGGCCCACACAGGCATCAACCCGTGGTCAGGTCAGCTCGCATGGCCCCACGGAGGGAATCGAGTGCCGCGCTGACCGCGCTCATTGTTGTAGGCCAGTCGGGGTCTGCGCTTATGTCGGGCCCGTCGAAGCGGTCTCGTAGGTCTCGGACGCGCATGAACGCCTGGTCGGCCGCGTCACCGAGTGGCGCAGGAGCGATGATCAGCATTTGGTAGCGGAGGTGGTAGGCGTTGGTCGATCCCAGGATTTCGCCGGCCTGCTCCATGCGTTCCTCTCTGGTGAGGCCGGTACTGCGCTTCAGATCTCGGAGGCGGTGCGTAGTGAGCGAGAGTGCGCCGAGGTATTCGGCGTAGAGCTGCTGCCTGACGGCCTGTTCGCGGGCTGTGCTCTCGCGTTGCCACCGCGAGCGTTCGGCGATGAGGGTGGTACCGACACCCAAAATCGCGCCAAGCGCTGTACCTGCCAAAGTCCCCCAGTCCACGGTCTGAATGGTAGGGGCAGGGGACACCACGGCCCAGAGGGCGTGATCTGGTGATCGATTTGAGCCCTCAGCTGGGAAGCTGCGGGCATTTGCAGCCGATTCGAGCGTTGACCTGGGCGAATAGGTGCTGCGTGGCCTCGTCGGGCTCGACTGCTTTCACTGTGATTCCCCGCTGGTCCCCGCTCGATCTGGTGCGGTTGTGGCGCGGCGTCCTGAGCGCTGCCGTACAGATGCGATCGTCAGAGAAGGCGCTACTCCCAGCACCACGGCTCCCAACGGCCGGTTGGAGCCACCACGTTCCCGACCGCGCGTTGACGATCACTTGTTGACCTCGGCGATGCACTTGGTCCCCGGGCATGAGCAGCAGAGGACGCTCCAGCTCGTAAATGGGCCTCGAAGCCGTAGCCGGTCCGGCACAGCTCCACCATGTCGTCCTCGGAGGAGTACGCCCCGGTGTGGTGGATCATCACCCCGTTCACGGGCCCCAGTTGCCGTGATGGTCGCGGTTGTGGGTGCGCCAGGATCCGTGTTCGACAACGCCGAGTCGTTCTTGAGATCGGACAGGCACTTGTCCGCGGACAGAGGGGTGGCCATCCTCGCTTCACCTTCACCCGGTGCGTCAGGGGCGGTCGGCCGTGCCCGGGGTCGCCGGACCGGTCCCTCGAGGACGAAGTGCCGGCGGAGGGTCGCCCTGACAGAGGCCGGAGTTGAACGGCTCCCTGCGGCTTACCCACCTCGTCAGATCCGCTGCCACGAGGGCCAAAAACAGGAGATGCCAGGACGAAGGTCCACAAGGCCGAGTACGTTCGACTCGGCCCGCTGGCTGCCGGACGGCATCGGGGTTACACCGGCCGTCTCTCGCCCTCGCGACAGGAGTCGTTGCCGCATGACCTACCGGTTCAACCCGCCGCCCACCTGGCCCGCCCCGCCGGAGGGGTGGAGCCCGCCACCGGGCTGGGAACCGGACCCCGCATGGCCCACACCCCCAGGCTGGCAGATCTGGATCCCGGAAGGGGACGCGCCGCAGCCGAGCGCACCCGTTCCTCAGCAGTCCCCCTACGGTCCCCAGGCGACGGTCCCGGCCACAGGTGGGGGCCTGTTCGGCCGACGCCGTAAGCAAGCGGAGTCCGAGGCGGCGCGTCTGGCGGGCGAGCTGGCGCTGATGGAAACACAGGTACTCGGACTACAGGAGGACAACCGTCACCTGACGGAGCAATTGAGTCGGGTCATCGGAGCCGACAGCGCGCAGATCGCTGCCGAGCAGCAGCGGCTGCGCCGCGCGCACGAGGAGAAGCTCCAAGAGATCGGACGGATCGACGCTCTGCTCGACGAGAAGATAGAGCACGCCGCCGAGAGCGCCGCGCAGTCCCTGGTCGACGTGCGCCGCCAAGCCGACGACATGGCTCGCCAGACGGCGGAGGCTGAACAGCGTCTCACGGCCGCGCGCCGGGATCTGGTGCTCACCGACGAGATGCGGATGCTGCAGGAAGCCGGCATCTACGAGTACCGTCATCCGCTCGCCGACGCGCTCGCCTACAAGGGCCGGCTCGACGGTCTCAAGGCGCGCTACAAGCAGTTGGCGAAGGACGACCGGGCCGTGCTCGGAAACCAGTACTGGATGGTGGACGGTTCAGCGGCCAAGGGTCGCAAGATGGTCCGTGACTTCTCCAAGCTGATGCTGCGCGCGTACAACGCCGAAGCGGACAACGCGGTGCGCGGCATGAAGCCGCACCGGCTCGACTCGCTGATCGACCGGCTCGGCAAGACACGGGAGTCAATCGCCCGGCTCGGCGCCACCATGCAGATCCGCATCGGCGATGACTACCACCTGCTGCGGGTGCAGGAGTTGGAGCTGACGGCCGACTACCTGGTGAGGAAGGAGACTGAGCGGGAGGAGCAGCGGGAGCTACGCGCCCAGCAGCGCGAGGAGGAGCGCCTGCAGCGCGAGATCGAGCGCGAGCGTCAGCGGCTGGAGAAGGAACGCAGTCACTACGAGAGCGCCCTGCGCCGCCTGCGCTCCGGCACCGGCGATGCGGCCTCCATCGCGGAACTCGAAGGGAAGCTCGCCGAGCTGGGCGCCGAACTGGAGGCGGTCGAGGCTCGCGAGGCCAACATCCGGGCCGGATACGTCTACGTCATCTCCAATGTCGGAGCGTTCGGCGAACGCATGGTCAAGATCGGTATGACCCGGCGCCTCGATCCCATGGACCGCGTCATCGAGCTCGGAGACGCGTCTGTTCCCTTCCGCTTCGACGTACACGCCCTGATCTTCAGTGAGGACGCCGTCGGCCTGGAACGCCGCCTGCACCAGGAGTTCGAGTCCCGCCGCGTCAACCGGGTCAACCTCCGCCGGGAGTTCTTCTACGTCACACCGGCAGAGGTACGCGACGCCCTGCAGCGGCTCGCCGGACAGCACCTCCTGGAGTTCCAGGACGCGCCCGAGGCCCCTGAATGGAGGGCCAGCCAGACCGCGGCTGGGCACTGACGACGGTGTGTCCAGACGGCAGGTGGCGCCATCCAGGCTGACCCAGGTGACCTTGGCGGTACTTCCCGCCGAGAGGCGAGCGGCCACATCTCCGGCTGGGGTGATCGCGAGCCACACGGACACCCACACCTCGCTGATGCCCCGGTCCGAGCGGGAGGCCGCCGACGTCTCCTGTCGCGCCGGCGCCCGCAAGGGCGGGGGCACGGCCGACAACTCCCCTGCACCAGAGGATCCTTTGGAGCCCGAGTCGAAGGCTCTGTACCTGGTAAAGCCCGACGCGAGCACGGAGGCCAGCGGGGACACATAGCGGGACAGAAAACCCCGTAATCAGGGCGTCGCCTAGCGTTACGCCCCTGCACACGCGAAAACAGTCCCCTCGAAGATCACTCCGAGGGGGCTGTTCGATGCTCCGTGACTGTTCAGACACCGTGCCCCCGGCAGGATTCGAACCTGCGACACCCGCTTTAGGAGTTCGAGCCCTCGGCCTACCTGGGGCCTTGGCGCCCTTGCTGGTCCTCTGCTCTTGACCGCTCAAGGCCGCTCGTGTGCGCCGCCGTTGATGTCAGCTGGTGATGTCGGGTTGGATGGCGTGATGGAGTGCGTTGAGGCAGAGCTGTTCACTGATGGCGGCGACGACGCTGTGGCTCGCCTGCCCGGTCGGAGGTTCCCGGGGGTGCTGATGCAGGGCGACTCTCTTCAGATCCTTCGTGGCGACCTGGCTGAAGTGGTGGAGGCGTGTGATCGCGCGACCTGGCTGAGTTCGGAACTCTGCCGGCCTCCTCTTGGCGGGCCTTGACACCCTGCTGACGCGCTACGCGGATGCATTGCAGAAGCACGAGATCCCCTGGCGTACTGAGTGGCGGGGTCTACGACCTCTTCGCTTGGTCGTCTCTATGACTGATGTCGCTTCCATCAGGGTCGCGTAAGGCTTGGACAGAGGGTGACTGCAAGCATTAGCGTCAAAGGCTCCTCCCTGAGCCTGGCATTGTGGAATCTCAACGTCAGGCTTGAAAGTCGCAGAGTCTGAAGTTTGTTTCATCGGGACGAGGGATCACAAAATTGACAGATAATGAGGCGTTGTGCGGTGAACTGACGCAAGGAACCGTTACCCGAGTGCTTTGGGAAAAGGTCTCGGGAGCTCAGTTGGAGGAACTGCTCTACGGGTTGCTGGATGCCATGGGGGCAAGTCGACTCGTCTGGCGAGCGGGCAGCGCGAGTGGGATCACCGCCACAGATGGTGGCCGAGATCTTGAGGCTGTTTTCGATCGTCCGAGCCCGGATGGTGAATTGGATCGTCAGATGTGGTGGGCAGAATGCAAAGGGAGATCAGGAACCGTTGAGCGAGGAGTAGTCCAGCAAGCTGTTCTGGACGCCAGTGCCCGAGCAGACATTGATGTTCTCGTAGTAGCTACGAACAGCAGGTTCAGTAACCCAACGCGTGACTGGGTAGATGAGCGCACACGGTCTTTCATTCGTCCAGTGGTAAGACTTTGGGATCGAGACCATCTCGATCGCCTCGTGCAACGCTACCCGACTGTAGCTGCACGGATTTTGCCGAATTCTCTGACCAATGAGGAACGTCTCCGCATGCTTGTCACGCGATTTCAGGAGTTGGGGGAGGAACCCACATCTGTTGATCTCGATTTTTTTTGGGAACGTCGAGAATGGATGAGCTCATTGGAATCAGGGCTGCTGTCTGAGGCAGTGGCGATGTTTCTCTATGTTGAGGGTGTTCAGATCCCACGCCAGCGTCCTTGGTGGCAAATTTTGTCAAAGCCTGATATTCCGCCAGCGCTGGTTACGGCTCTGATTAATCTGCCTAGTTGGCTAGGTAAGACGGACATGCCTCGGCCTCTAGATGGCATGCGGGTCTGGGCTGCTTCTGGGCGCATTCTTATTGCGTCACTGTTCCTCCTGCCGGAAAAAATTGCTCCCCAACTTACTTGCGGAATTTGGGACTTTGTTACTGGCGGCGAGGATGTTCGTGACGATCCGCAACAGATGCAAGCGTGGCGTCAATCTGTGCTAGTCCCAATCCTGGCGTTTGCTCGAAACGAACTGCTTGAACCGTGCTCGCAAGACTGTTCTCGCGTCTCTGCCGATAATCCACATGAGGTGGAGTCGCTTCGAACAAAGGATGTCTGGGACTTGCTGATGGCTGGTGAACACAAGGAAGCTGATTCATTTTTAGTGATCGAGTCGTTTGACGAGTCGTGCACCGTCGGTGTCGAGGTCTCGACCGGTTGTCCCCTTGTCGTCGCAAATGAATTGGATGCCGAGGAGATTGTGCTTTCGCTTCACCGAGTGCTGTCGTTTCGACATAAGAACCCTGATGGCGCTTCTAGCGGAAAGCTTCCGAGGACTAGCGGGGGAATGGTCGTTACAATGCTGGAAAATTATGGTATGGCATGGCGGTCCTCTCGAGTCTCAGAAAGTGAGGAAGAGTAGCGCTCTGCGGCCGCTTGGCCCCATCTCGGAGCCAGCCGAACAGTAAGGCCCGTGGAGTCTCAATGGGCAGGCAAAAGATGTCTTCTTGCCGTGGGTCTTATCGGGGATCTTGGTGACCTGTGTTTTCGCTGTTCAGGGGCGGTGGACTCGTGCGCCTGGTGGTCGTCGTTGGTCGTCGTTGGTCGTCATTGGCCACTGTCGAGCGACCTCGGACGGCCCAGGGACGGCCCAGCTCCTCGGTCTGAGTGGGCGGCCTGCCAGCCTCAGCGCGAGGGCCGCCTCTTCGGGGGGACCGGGCCCGGGATCACATCCTTGCCAAGGTGTTCCTTGATCAGGTACTTGAGTTCCGGCCCTTCGATGAGCTGGAGTCGGCCGTGTTGGCGGGCGAAGTCGTGGCTGGCCCTGCCGAACCACGATGTGGTGATCAGGACCCCTTTGGCGGCACGCTTGTGCTCGACCACTCCGGCGAGCGCTTGGACGGACTCAACGCCCACGAGCTTGCTGTAGCGCTTTGCCTGAATGATGCACTCACCGTTGAAGACGGGGTCCTTGCTGACGGCCACCGCGTCAACGCCCTCATCTTTGGAGGCTTGAGTGTTCCAGGCTTCCATGCCGATGGCCTCGAACAGTTGGCGAATTACTGACCTTTTCGGGTTGCGTTCGGGGGGTGACGTTGGGTGATTCCTGCGGTATGCCGGTGTTATGCGGTACGCGGATGGTGGGGGCCTGACTG
>NZ_JBEXEA010000024.1:0-122394 GCF_040606035.1 Streptomyces sp. NPDC005483 | reverse complement strand
GTGCCGGGGTGGGGGGTGTCCGTCCTCGGTCCGGCGGCTCGGTCCCTCTGAGCAGTGCTGGATGACGGACGCCGGCCGCTGCGGGCGGACACCCCCCACCCCGTCCCCTTCCCGCCGTACGCGGCGAACAGCCCGTCGCGGCGCGCGGTCCGTCGTAGTGCGCGGTCTGGTCGACGGCCCGCCGTGGTTGAGGTGGCGAACGGCCCGTCTTGGCGCAGGGTGACTGCACCCCCCCAGGGGCGCGGGGAACTGCGCGACCAGCCCCCACTGACCCGCGCCCGCCCCACAACCCCACCCGGCACCCCCCTAGGCGCCCCGCCCAAGCCCAGCGCAGCTGCCCGCGGGGAACTGCGCGACCAGCCTCAACGGCCCCGCAGCCGCCCCACCACCTGATCCGGCACCCTCACAGGCGCCCCGCCCGGGCCCAGCGCAGCTGCCCGCGGGGAGCTGCGCGACCAGCCACAACGGACCCGCAGCCGCCCGATGACCCCGCGACGCACCCCCACAGGCGCTCGGCCCTCGAACATCCGCCCCCCACGAGTTAGCCTCCGCCCATGGCAAACGGGCAGTGGTACCCATCGGAATGGCCGGACCGTATCCGCGCGCTCGCGGACGGCACGCTGCGGCCGGCCGAGCCGAGACGGGCCGCCACTGTGATGCTGTTGAAGGACACGGCGACCGGAACCGTCGTGCACATGCTGCGCAGGCGGGCCTCCATGGCGTTCGCCGGCGGTGCGTACGCCTATCCCGGCGGTGGCGTCGACCCCCGTGACGACGAGCACCAGATCCACTGGGCGGGCCCCACGCGCGCGTGGTGGGCGGCTCGGCTCGGGGTGGACGAGACGACGGCTCAGGCGATCGTCTGCGCGGCCGTGCGGGAGACGTACGAGGAGGCGGGCGTCCTGCTCGCCGGGCCGACGGCCGAGTCGGTGGTCGGTGACACCACGGGCGCGGAGTGGGAGGCCGACCGTGCCGCTCTCGTGGCCCGGGATCTGTCCTTCGCCGAGTTCCTGGAGCGCCGGGGGCTGGTGCTGCGGTCGGATCTTCTCGGGGCCTGGACCCGCTGGATCACCCCCGAGTTCGAACCCCGCCGCTATGACACGTGGTTCTTCGTCGCCGCCCTCCCGGAGGGGCAGCGCACCCGCAACGCCTCCACCGAGGCCGACCGTACGGTGTGGATCCGGCCCCAGGACGCGGCGGACGGCTACGACAAGGGCGAGCTGCTGATGATGCCGCCCACCATCGCCACGCTGCGGCAGCTCACCGCGTACGGCACCGCCGCCGACGCGCTCACCGCCGCGCCCGACCGTGACCTGACCCCTGTGCTCGCGCAGGCCCGGCTGGTGGACGGCGAGATCGTGCTCTCCTGGCCGGGGCACGACGAGTTCACCAAACACATCCCGACCGGTGGAGCCTCCGCATGACCGACGCCGCAGCCCTCCCCGGCCAGCCGCGGGGCGGGGTCCTCTCGGGCCCCGCCACAGCGCGAGCCGTCAACGTCCTCGCGCCCAACGCCTCCGCGATGACCCTGGACGGCACCAACACCTGGATCCTGTCGGAGCCGGACTCGGAGCTGGCGGTCGTGGTCGACCCCGGTCCGCTCGACGAGGGGCATCTGCGTGCCGTCCTCGACACCGCAGAGGCCGCCGGCAAGCGTGTCGCGCTCACGCTGCTCACCCACGGCCACCCCGACCACGCCGAGGGCGCCGTCCGTTTCGCCGCGCTGACCGGCACCAAGGTGCGGGCTCTCGACCCCGCGCTCCGGCTGGGGGAAGAGGGGCTCGGCGCGGGGGACGTGGTGCGCGTCGGCGGGCTGGAACTGAGGGTCGTCCCGACGCCCGGGCACACCGCCGACTCGCTGTGCTTCCATCTCCCGGCCGATCAGGCCGTCCTGACCGGTGACACCATCCTGGGCCGCGGCACGACCGTCGTGGCCCATCCCGACGGCCGTCTGGGCGACTATCTGGACTCCCTGCGGCGGCTGCGGTCCCTGACGGTCGACGACGGCGTCCACACGGTCCTGCCGGGCCACGGGCCCGTCCTGGAGGACGCCCAGGGGGTCGTCGAGTTCTATCTCGCTCACCGGGCCCATCGGCTCGCCCAGGTCGAGACGGCCGTGGAGGACGGATACCGGACGGCCGGGGCCGTCGTAGAGCGTGTGTACGCGGATGTGGACCGGTCGCTCTGGCCCGCCGCCGAGCTGTCGGTGCGGGCTCAGCTGGAGTATCTGGAGGAGCACGGGCTCATCTAGGGGTCTTCGTGCCGTGCACGCGCGCGTACTCGTCCGCCAGCCAGGGGCCCAGGTCGTCGACGTACGTACGCAGTACGGCGATGTCGGCGGTCGGGGTGCGCCCCAGGACGGCCGCCGCCCGTAGCTGTTCGGCCCGCTCGGGGTAGTAGGCGGCGAAGACCTCCGCCATCTCGCCCAGGTCGCTCGTCCAGCCGTTCCAGCGGGGCATGACCAGGGTGAACGCGGTGCGGACCAGGTGGCGGGACATGAAGCGGACGAGGCGGGTCCGGGTCTCGTCCGAGTCGGCCGTCCGGATCCGTTCGCGCCAGCGGGGGAGCAGCACGGCGAGGTCACCGTTGGTCTCACGGGCCAGGAGGGAGTCGGGGCGGTAGCGGGGGAGGTACTCCGCCAGGTCGTCGCCGAGCAGCGGGGTGCACAGGCAGGCCAGGAACCAGCCCAGGTCGTGGCGTTCCAGGTCGCTCAGCAGGAGATCGCGGCTGTACAGCAGCGTTCCGACACCGTCGATCTGCGGGAACTCCTTGTCGAGCGCTTCCCCGAGCTCCTGTACGCCCGCCCGGTCCGCGTCGGTCGGCTCGTCCCGCAGGGCGAGCAGGAGGTCGAGGTCGCTGCGGCCCACGCGCGCGGTGCCGCGCGGGATCGATCCGTAGAGGTACGCGCTGTGCAGCCTCGGCCCGAACAGGTCCAGCACCCGGTCCCGGGTGGCGGAGACGACCGGGAGGAAGGGCTGCGGGATCCGCCCGAGGGAGCCTTCGCGCTCGATGTAGCCCTGGGCGTCGAGTCCCGTGGGGGCGATGGGGTGAACGGTTTCGGCGGCCATGGGATCACTGTGCCCGGGGCCGGGCCCGGAGACAGCTCATTAACGGCCCTGGGCGGACCTTGTGGGGCCGAACGTGGTCAGCGCCAGCGGAAGACGCGCAGGCGGCGCGAGGTGCCGTGGGAGCGGCATGCGGCGGCGATCACATCACCGGAGGCGGCGGCCAGGAGGTCGGTGCCGACGCCGCTCAGCCGGCGACGGGCCACGAGCCGGCCGTCGACGGGGTCGAGGACGGCGAGGCGGTCGCCCCGGCGGTGGAGGACCAGGAACCAGCCGCGGTGGGCCAGGGGAGTGCAGGAGGAGACCTCGCCGCCCTGCCATGTCCACAGCAGCTTGCCGGAGGAGAGGGAGAACGCCCCGATCCGATGTCCGCCGTCCGGATGACGGTCGTCGGGATGTCGCTCGCCACGATGCCGGTCGTCCCGCTGAAGGGTGTCGCCAGGTATCCGTTCGACTGCGAGGGTGTCACCGGTCACGGCGAGCCGCCCGCCGAAGTCCGCGTACCCCTCCGGCGGCGTGAGCACGACGTCCGAGCGGGCCACGCGGAGCCGGGGCCCGCCGCGTGCGCCCCGGGCGGCCGGCCGTACCACGAAGGGCTCGGCGAGCAGGACGGACAGCTTCTGCATGCGTTCGTCCGCGATCGTGCCCGCCCAGGTCGGCTCTCCGTGCGCGCGTCCAGGGCGCGCAGCGTGCGGCCGTCCACCGTCGCGATCCGGCCTTCGGCCAGGGCCGTCCCGCCGGTGCGGCGGGTGAGGAGACCGAGCCCGTCCCGGCGCTGGGCGCGGCTCCAGGCGGCCTCGGCCGTTGCCAGGTCCAGCGCGGTGACGCCGATACGACCGGCTTCGGCGGCGCCGTCGTCGTGGTGCAGCACCACCCCGAATCCGTCCCGGACATCGGACGACGCCACCGCGACCACCTCTTCGCCCGGTGGCCGCCACGTCCACACGGGGGCGCCGTCGGGGATCCGGAAGGCCCGCACCCGGTCGACGCGGACGTCCACGACGGCGTCGTCCGTCGCCCACAGGGCCAGCGGCTTGTCACGGAGGTCCGTCTCCCAGGGCGACGTCCACAGCCGCCGCACCGATCCCCGCCACCGCGAATGCCGCCAGACCGACTCCGGCGCCCTGTCCTCGTGCATGCCCGCCCCCCGGGGATACGAGAAGGGCCCCGCCGTGCGGCAGGGCCCTTCGACGTCGTACGACGATCCGCGCTCAGCGCGAGCGCTTGGCGAGCCTCTCGACGTCCAGGAGGATCACCGCGCGGGCCTCCAGGCGCAGCCAGCCGCGCTGGGCGAAGTCCGCGAGGGCCTTGTTGACCGTCTCGCGGGAGGCGCCGACCAGCTGGGCCAGCTCCTCCTGCGTGAGGTCGTGGACGACGTGGATGCCCTCCTCGGACTGCACGCCGAAGCGGCGGGAGAGGTCGAGCAGCGCGCGCGCCACGCGGCCCGGCACGTCCGAGAAGACCAGGTCGGACATCTGGTCGTTGGTCCTGCGCAGTCGCCGCGCGATGGCTCGCAGGAGCGCGGAAGCCACCTCGGGGCGCGCGCTCAGCCAGGGCTGGAGGTCACCGTGGCCGAGGCCGAGCAGCTTGACCTCGGTCAGCGCGGTGGCGGTCGCCGTGCGCGGGCCCGGGTCGAAGAGCGACAGCTCGCCGATGAGCTCGCCGGGGCCGAGAACGGCCAGCATGTTCTCGCGGCCGTCGGGGGATGTGCGGTGGAGCTTGACCTTGCCCTCGGTGACCGCGTAGAGCCGGTCGCCGGGGTCGCCCTCGTGGAACAGGGAGTCGCCACGTGCGAGAGTCACCTCACTCATGGAGGCCCGCAGTTCCGCGGACTGCTCGTCGTCGAGTGCCGCGAAGAGCGGGTTGCGCCGCAGAACGTCGTCCACGAGTTCTCTCCTTGTCGACCTGCTCAGGGGATCTTGTTCCCCCTTGGTACCAGGGGAACCCGGTGCCCATTTTGCCGGACGGTCCAAACAGTGTGATCTGTCACAAGGATGCCGCACACATGTCCCGGGGTAAGCGGCAGGGGTCCAATTGGGGGCCGGTCTTCGGGGTCCGGGGCGGATGTCAGTGCCGGGCTCTAGGCTGGCCGGGTGTCCAAAACGCCGGTGAGAGCACAGGCCAAGGGGGCTGGGCGGGTGGTTGCACGTCGCGATTCCGCTATGGGCGAACAGGGCGTCGGGGGCGGAAAGAAAACGGCAAAAGCGGCAGGGAAGGCTCCGGTGGAGAAGAGGACTTCGGCGAAGAAGGCGGCGAAGAAGACGGCTCCCGTGCGCAAGGCCGCCGCCGTGAAGAAGGCGACCGTCGTGAAGAAGGCGACCGTCGCTCCCAAGAAGGCGGCGGCTCCGGTGAAGAAGGCCTCGGCCACGAAGACGGTTGCCGCGAAGCCTCCGAGGGGCGAGTCGCAGACCGCCCTCGTCCGCCGTGCCCGGCGAATCAACCGCGAGCTCGCGGAGGTGTTCCCGTACGCCCACCCCGAGTTGGACTTCGAGAACCCCTTCCAGCTGATCCTGGCGACGGTCCTGTCCGCACAGACCACCGACCTGAGGGTCAATCAGACGACCCCCGCGCTGTTCGCCAAGTACCCGACGCCTGAGGACCTGGCCGCGGCCAACCCCGAGGAGGTCGAGGAGATCCTCCGGCCGACCGGGTTCTTCCGGGCCAAGACCAAGTCGGTCATAGGGCTGTCCAAGGCGCTGGTGGAGAACTTCGGCGGCGAGGTCCCCGGGCGGCTCGACGACCTCGTCACGCTGCCCGGTGTGGGCCGCAAGACCGCCTTCGTGGTCCTCGGCAACGCCTTCGGGCGGCCCGGCGTCACCGTCGACACCCACTTCATGCGGCTGGTCAGGCGCTGGCAGTGGACCGACGAGACCGACCCCGAAAAGATCGAGGCCGCCGTCTCCGCGCTCTTCCCCAAGAGCGACTGGACGGACCTGTCGCACCATGTCATCTGGCACGGCCGCCGTATCTGTCACGCCCGCAAGCCCGCCTGCGGCGCCTGCCCCATCACCCCGCTCTGCCCGGCCTACGGCGAGGGCGAGACGGACCCGGAGAAGGCGCAAAAGCTCCTCAAGTACGAGAAGGGCGGCTTCCCGGGCCAGCGGCTGAACCCGCCGCAGGCCTATCTGGACGCGGGCGGAAAGGCCGCGCCGCCGCTGGGGGCCACCGGGTGAGGCTGCGGACGGCATGGCCGTGCGGACCGGCACGGGTCGGCGGGCCGGATCGGGTCACCGGGGTCACGCGCGCGGTGCGGCCGGCCGGATCGCCCGCGCGACGAGGCGAGCCTCGCGCGGCCCGGACGCCGGGACGGAGCGGCCGGCCGGGCGGGTGGGGGCCGCGGGCCGGTCGGGCTGGGTGGTGCTGCCGCGTGGGCCCGGGCTGCCGTGATGACGGAACGCCTGGTGGGTCTGGAGCGCCAGAGCCATCTGGCGTGCCGGGCCGAGCGGGCGAGTTGAGCCGGAGTGAGGTGTCGGGTCGGGTGGGAGCGTCCGCTCGGGTCGGAGCGACAGGCCGGGTGGAAGAACCCGGCCGACCCCGAGTGCTTGGCTGGGTGGAAGAACCCGGCCGACCCGGAGTGCTGGGCCGGGCGGCAGCGCTGGGCCGCTTTCCGGCCTCGTGCCCGGTGGGCCCGGCTCGCTCCGTGGTCGGGCCGCGGGTGACGGGCGGGCGTGTTGTCCGGATGGAACGATCTAGGGCCCGTCAGGCGTTGGGCAGTGCAGAACGACGGGGGTGGCGATGACACGGGCGAGCCGTACGAAGGGCGTGGCGGTCAGCAAGGACGGACTGCCGAGCTGGCTGGACCCGGTGGTGCACGCCGTGGAGACCATCGAGCCGCTCCAGCTGAGCCGCTTCCTGCCGCCGGCGGACGGCGCGGGGCGGCAGTCGGCCGTGCTGGTCCTGTTCGGCGAGGGCGAGCGCGGGCCCGAGCTGCTGCTCATGGAGCGGGCGAGTTCGCTCAGGTCGCACGCCGGGCAGCCGTCGTTCCCCGGCGGCGCACTCGACCCGGAGGACGGTGATCCGAAGGGCGATGGGCCGCTCAGGGCCGCCCTGCGCGAGGCCGAGGAGGAGACCGGCCTCGACCCCTCGGGCGTCCAGCTCTTCGGCGTACTGCCCAAGCTGTACATCCCGGTCAGCGGCTTCGTGGTGACCCCGGTGCTGGGATGGTGGCGCGAGCCGACCCCGGTCGGCGTCGTCGATCCGAACGAGACCGCCCGCGTCTTCACGGTTCCCGTGGCGGATCTCACGGACCCCGACAACCGTGCGACCACCGTCCACCCCAGTGGACACCGAGGTCCGGCATTCCTGGTCGAATCGGCATTGGTCTGGGGTTTCACCGCCGGAATCATCGACCGGATCCTGCACTTCGCGGGCTGGGAGCGACCCTGGGACCGCGAGAAGCAGGTCCCGCTCGACTGGCGCGCATGACAGGGTGGCGTCCGTGCTGTGTCTTTCCGGGGACAGCCCCCGACCGGCCGACCTGTGGTGACCGCGAAGTGATGAGGCGAGGCTCGAACCGGTGAACGTGCTGGACATCCTGTTGCTGGTCGCCGCCGTGTGGTTCGCGATCGTCGGCTACCGCCAGGGCTTCGTCGTAGGCATCCTGTCGGTGATCGGATTCCTGGGCGGCGGTCTCATCGCCGTCTACACCCTTCCCGTCGTCTGGGACGCACTGACCGATCACGCGGAGGTCGGCACGGTCGCCGCCGTCGTCGGGGTGGTCGTCGTCATCGTCTGCGCCTCCATCGGCCAGGCCCTGACCACCCACCTCGGCAACAAGCTGCGCCGGTACATCACCTGGTCCCCGGCCCGTGCCGTGGACGCGACCGGCGGCGCCCTCGTCAACGTCCTCGCGATGCTCCTGGTCGCCTGGCTGATCGGCGCCATGCTCGCGCAGACCACGATGCCGACGGTCGGCAAGGAGGTACGCGGCTCCAAGGTGCTTCTCGGGGTGCAGGAGGCGCTGCCCTCCGACGCCGACACCTGGTTCAAGGACTTCACCTCGGTCCTCGCGCAGAACGGCTTCCCGCAGGTCTTCAGCCCCTTCTCCGACGAGCCCATCAAGGAGGTCCAGCCGCCCGACCCCAAGCTCGCGAACAGCGCCGTCGCCAACCGGGCCCAGCGCTCCATCGTCAAGGTCATGGGCACCGCGCAGAGCTGCGGCAAGGTCCTGGAGGGCACCGGCTTCGTCTTCGGCGACCGCCGCGTCATGACCAACGCCCACGTCGTCGGCGGCGTCGACGAGCCCACGGTCCAGATAGGCGGCGAGGGCCGCAAGCACGACGCCACGGTCGTCCTCTACGACTGGCAGCGCGACATCGCCGTCCTGGACGTGCCCGATCTGGACGCGCCCGCGCTGCAGTTCACGTCCGATGACGCCGCCAGCGGGGACAGCGCGATCGTCGCGGGCTTCCCGGAGAACGGCTCGTACGACGTCCGCTCCGCGCGCGTGCGCGGGCGCATTGACGCCCACGGACCGGACATCTACCACCGCGGCACCGTCGACCGCGACGTCTACTCCCTCTACGCCACCGTCCGCCAGGGCAACTCCGGCGGCCCGCTGCTGACCCCGGAGGGCAGGGTGTACGGCGTGGTCTTCGCGAAGTCGCTCGACGACCCCGACACCGGGTACGCGCTCACCGCGGACGAGATCCAGGAGGACATCGCCAAGGGGCGTACCGCGAACCAGCAGGTGGACAGCGACAGCTGCGCGCTGTGAGGGGTGTCGAAAGCCGGGCGCGTCAGCCTCGGGGGTGACGCAGCCTTACCGAGACCCAGCGGGCCCGGCGGCGCAGGATGCGCGGAATGCCCACCCTCAGGTCCGTGCCGCCCGGCAGTTGCGGGGCACCACCCTGATGGCGGGAGCTCAGGGCAGCGCCCGAGCGTCGATTGCGTGCTGCGTCACCGTAGTCGTGCGTCCAGCCCATACCCGGACGTGTGCCCCTGCCCCAAGGTCGATAACCGCCCCCACGCCCCCCAATTGGCCTATGCGCCGGGCAAGTGGCCGTTCGTAGGACAGGTGTTCAGGTCCGGATACCGGGCGCGATGTGTCGGTCACCGATCGGGTTCGGGATCCTTCAGCCAATTGATCAGTTCTGTCGAGAAGGCGACCGGATCCTCCTCGTGCGGGAAGTGCCCCAGACCGTCGAACAGCCGCCAGCGGTACGGCGCTTCGACGTACTCCCCGGACCCGGCCGCACTGCGTGTTCGCATCACCGGGTCGAGCGAGCCGTGCAGATGGAGGGTCGGCACGCGGACGGGCCGCTTCATGCGCCGGTTGAACTGGATCCCGTCGGGACGGGCCATCGATCGCACCATCCAGCGGTACGGCTCGACCGAGCAGTGCGCCGTGGAGGGGATGCACATCGCCGCGCGGTACGTCTCCACGGCCTTGTCGTCCGGCAGCCGCGGGCCGGACCAGTCCCGGATCAGCTCGGCGACCAGTGCGCCGTCGTCCGCGGTCAGCTGCCGCTCGGGGACCCAGGGCCGCTGGAACCCCCAGATGTAGGAGCCGGCACGCGTCTGCTTGAGGTCCGACAGCATCGCCGAGCGCCAGCGCCGGGGATGCGGCATCGAGGCGACCGCGAGCCGTCGTACGAGCTTGGGACGCATCGCGGCCGCCGTCCACGCCAGATAGCCGCCCAGGTCATGGCCGACCAGCGCGGCGTCCGGCTCGCCCAGGGAGCGGATGACGCCGGTGACGTCGAGGGCGAGGTTGGCGGGGTCGTAGCCGCGCGGGGTGCGGTCGCTGCCGCCGACGCCGCGCAGGTCCATGGCCACGGCCCGGAAGCCGGCGCCGGCGAGCGCCTCCAGCTGGTGGCGCCAGGTCCACCAGAACTGGGGGAAGCCGTGCAGGAACATCACGAGCGGTCCGTCGCCCAGTTCGGCGATGTGGAAGCGCGCGCCGTTGGCGGCCACGTCCCGGTGCGTCCAGGGACCGTCGGGCCGTACGAGAGAGGCGGGCTGCTGCGCCGAAGGGGCGGCGGGGTCGGTCATGACGACGAGCGTGCCACAGCCTCGATGGCCTTCGTGTTGCGGACCCGCTCCTCGAGGACCTTGGTGTCGTCACCGGGCCGCGGGTGGGGCTTGGCGTTCTGCAGCACGCCCGCCGTCTCCTTCACCGACGCGGCGACCTTCTGCGGGCCCTTGCCCTTCTGTGCCTTCTTCGCGAAGACGACACCGATCAGCGCGAGGACGCCGGCGACGAGGACGTTCGCCGCGAAGGACAGCAGGAAGCAGACCGCGAGGTTCCAGTCGCTCCAGGTCCGGATGCCGTACGCCAGCGCGAAGTTGAGCATCGGCAGGGAGAACAGCAGGACCGCGCCGGCCACGCTGAACGCGCCGCCGCTCATGGCGCCCTTCTTGACGTCCTGCTTGAGCTGGGCCTTCGCCAGCGCGATCTCGTCGTGCACCAGGGCCGACATCTCGGTCGTCGCCGAGGCGAACAGCTGGCCGATGCTGCGTTCGGCGCCGACCGGGCTGCCGTCGGGTGCGCTCATCGCGGTCTCCCTCTTCACTGGGACTCGTTACCGGGACCCTTTGTGGGCCGTGACTTTTGTACCGTCCCGTCAGATCATGCCCGACGGTCGTCCTCCTCGCCTGCCCCGCCCGCCACTTCGGCAAGCCGCTCGGCGGTCTTGAGCTCGGCGATCCGGCGGTGCTCGGCGGCCTTGCGGTCGTAGATCGCCGCCATCCGCAGGTGATACGCCGGGTCGTCCTCCTCGTACACGTCCGGGATGCCGTCGAGATCGTCGTCGCGCTCCTCGGCCTCGTACAGCCTGCGGTACTTGGTGTTGCGCAGCTTCAGCAGCACGGTCGCGAGGGTGGCCGCGACGAGCGAGCCGAGGAGTACGGCGGCCTTGACCTCGTCGGTCAGCCTCGCGTCGCCGTCGAAGGCGAGCTCCCCGATGAGCAGCGACACGGTGAAGCCGATGCCGGCGAGGGTGGCCACCGCGAACACGTCGGCCCACTCGAGGTCGTCGCTGAGCGAGGCCCGGGTGAAGCGGGCCGTGAGCCAGGTCCCGCCGAAGATGCCGAGCGTCTTGCCGACGACGAGCCCGAGCACCACGCCCAGCGTCTCCGGCTGGGTGAGGACGTCGCCGAGCGCGCCGCCGGAGACGGAGACACCCGCGCTGAAGAGGGCGAACAGGGGGACGGCCAGGCCCGCCGAGAGCGGCCGTACGAGATGCTCGATGTGCTCGCCCGGGGACCGCTCTTCGTCCTCCCGCCTGGTGCAGCGCAGCATCAGGCCCATCGCGACGCCCGCGATCGTGGCGTGGATGCCGCTGTTGTACATCAGCGCCCAGATCACCAGCGCGAGCGGGACGTAGACGTACCACCCGTGCACGCCCTTGCGCAGCAGTAGCCAGAAGACCGCGAGGCCGAGGGCGGCGCCGCCGAGCGCGGCGAAGTCGATGTCGGCGGTGAAGAAGACCGCGATGATCAGGATCGCGAAGAGGTCGTCGACGACGGCGAGGGTGAGGAGGAAGGCGCGCAGCGCGCTCGGCAGCCAGGTGCCGATGACAGCGAGCACGGCGAGCGCGAAGGCGATGTCGGTGGCGGTGGGCACGGCCCAGCCGGACAGGGAGCCGCCACCGGTGACGTTGGTGAGCGTGTAGACGAGTGCCGGTACGGCCATCCCGCACAGGGCCGCGGCCACGGGCAGCGCGGCCGCCCTGGGATCCTTCAGGTCGCCGGCGACCAGCTCGCGCTTGAGTTCGGCGCCGGCCACGAAGAAGAAGATCGCGAGCAGCCCGTCGGCGGCCCAGTGCTCGATCGACAGGTCGAGTCCGAGGGCCGCTGGGCCCAGGTGGTAGTGGCTGACGCTCTCGTAACTGTCGTGCAGCGCGGGGACGTTCGCCCAGACCAGCGCGGCGATGGCGGCGATGAGCAGCAGCACACCGCCGACCGTTTCGGTGCGCAGCGCGTCCGCGACGAAGGTGCGCTCGGGGAGGGAGAGACGGCCGAGGACCTTACGAGTGGGCGCGGGCATCGGGGGGACCTCCGGTCGGTGGGCATGGCAGTGCTGCTTGCCGACCAGACTTCCCGGCACACCTTGAGGGTCACGCTTCTTTGTTTAGTTTACCTAAAAGGGACGCCCGGCGCGCTGCCGTGCCGGGCGCCCTTTCAGGAGTACGTCAGTCCTCGCTGGGCGCGGCCGGCAGCTTGTCCTGGATGAGGTCCATGACCGTGGAGTCCGTCAGCGTGGTGACATCACCGAGCTGGCGGTTCTCGGCGACGTCCCGCAGCAGTCGGCGCATGATCTTGCCGGAGCGGGTCTTGGGCAGCTCCTGCACCGGCAGGATCCGCTTGGGCTTGGCGATCGGGCCGAGGGTGGCGCCGACGTGGTTGCGCAGATCGGCGACAAGGCCCTCGTCCTCGGCGTTCGCCGTGCCGCGCAGGATCACGAAGGCGACGATGGCCTGACCGGTCGTCTCGTCCGCGGCACCGACCACGGCGGCCTCGGCGACCGAGGGGTGGGAGACGAGCGCGGATTCCACCTCGGTGGTCGAGATGTTGTGGCCGGAGACCAGCATGACGTCGTCGACGCGGCCCAGCAGCCAGATGTCGCCGTCGTCGTCCTTCTTCGCGCCGTCACCGGCGAAGTACTTGCCCTCGAAGCGGGACCAGTAGGTGTCGAGGAAGCGCTGGTCGTCGCCCCAGATGGTGCGCAGCATCGACGGCCACGGCTCGGTGAGGACGAGGTAGCCGCCACCGCCGTCGGGGACTTCCTTGGCCTCGTCGTCCACCACGGTGGCCGAGATGCCGGGCAGCGGCGTCTGTGCGGAACCCGGCTTGGTCGCGGTCACTCCTGGCAGCGGGGAGATCATCATCGCGCCGGTCTCGGTCTGCCACCAGGTGTCCACGATCGGCGTCCGGTCGGCGCCGATGTGCTTGCGGTACCAGATCCAGGCCTCCGGGTTGATCGGCTCACCGACCGAGCCGAGGACACGCAGGCTGGACAGGTCGAACTTCGCGGGGATGTCGTCGCCCCACTTCATGAACGTACGGATCGCGGTGGGCGCCGTGTACAGGATCGTCACCCCGTACTTCTGGATGATCTCCCAGAAGCGGCCCTGGTGCGGGGTGTCCGGCGTGCCCTCGTACATGACCTGGGTGGCGCCGTTGGCGAGCGGGCCGTAGACGATGTACGAGTGCCCGGTCACCCAGCCGACGTCGGCCGTGCACCAGTAGACGTCGGTCTCCGGCTTGAGGTCGAAGACGGCGTGGTGGGTGTACGCGGTCTGGGTGAGGTAGCCGCCGGAGGTGTGCAGGATGCCCTTGGGCTTACCCGTCGTGCCGGACGTGTAGAGGATGAACAGCGGCTGCTCGGCGTTGAAGGCCTCGGGGGTGTGCTCGGCCGACTGCCGCTCGACGATCTCGTGCCACCACACGTCCCGGCTGTCGTCCCAGGCGACCTCCTGGCCGGTGCGGCGCACGACGAGCACGTGTTCGACGTTGCCGGCCTTGTCCGCGGCCTCGTCGACGGCGGGCTTGAGCGCGGACGGCTTGCCGCGGCGGTACCCACCGTCGGAGGTGATGACGACCTTGGCGTCTGCGTCCTGGATGCGTGTGGCGAGGGCGTCCGCAGAGAACCCGCCGAAGACGACGGAGTGCGCCGCGCCGATCCGCGCGCACGCGAGCATGGCGACCGCCGTCTCGGGGATCATCGGCATGTAGACGGCGACCCGGTCGCCCTTCTGGACGCCCAGTTCCAGCAGGGCGTTCGCGGCCCTGGAGACCTCGTCCTTGAGCTCGGCGTAGGTGATCGCGCGGCTGTCGCCCGGCTCGCCCTCGAAGTGGATGGCGACCCGGTCGCCGTGGCCCGCCTCGACATGCCGGTCGACGCAGTTGTACGCCACATTGAGTTCGCCGTCCTGGAACCACTTGGCGAACGGCGGGTTCGACCAGTCCAGTGTCTCGCTCGGCTCCTTGGCCCAGCTCAGTCGGCGGGCCTGCTCGGCCCAGAAGCCCAGCCGGTCAGCCTTGGCCTGCTCATACGCCTCCGCCGTGACGTTGGCGTTCGCGGCCAGGTCGGCGGGGGGTGCGAACCTGCGCTCTTCCTTGAGCAGGTTGGCCAGGCTTTCGTTGCTCACGGCATCTGCCTTTCCCAGGGTGTCCGTTGTGTCCCAGGCCACAGCTCATCAGACCGGGGGTGCGATGACAAGGGTCGACCGGAAATTGGTTTAGACCTGTGGGGGTCGAGTCCGCCGGCCATGGTCATCCGTACCCACGTACGCCGACCAGGCAGAGTTCAGCACTTGTAACGCCTTTCACACTCCCGCCCAAGTACGGGTGAAGCGCCGTCGACGCACCGGCGCCCGATGAGAAGGGAGCCCGAGTGGACGGCATACGGGGCGGACCGCGGGCCGCGGCCCGCGACCCACAGCTCTTCGAGGAGTTCTACCGGCGCCATGTGGACGCGATGACGTCTTTCGTGGCCCGGCGTGTCGCGGACCCGCACACGGTCGCCGACCTGACGGCCGAGATCTTCCTGGCGGTCCTGGACTCCGCCCACACCTACCGCCCGTCCCGGGGCAGCGAGCGGGCGTGGCTGTACGGCATCGCGCGCAACGTGGTCGCCGGGGAGCGCCGGCGGGTCGCCCGTGAGACCGACCGCTTCCGGCGCATCTCGGGGCGGCGACTGCTGGAGCCGGACGACATCGCCCGCCTGGAGGACAAGCTCGACGCGGAGAGCCCGGGCCGCCGCGCCCTGGCCGCACTGGAACGGCTCCCCGCGGGGGAGAGAGCCGTCCTGGAACTGGTCGCGGTCGACGAACTGACGGTCGGCGAGGCCGCGACGGCGTTGGGGATCAGCCAGGTGGCGGCGCGGGTACGGCTGCACAGGGCGCGTAAGTCACTGCGGGAGCAGGCGGAATCACCGGGCGGGGAGCTGTACGGGCCCTTCCTGTCGTACGTCACGGAAGGAACCGGGGGAGAGGCATGACGACGAGGGCGACGTTCGAGGACCGGCTGCTGGCGGAGTTGCAGGGGGAGATCGAGCGACGGGAGATCGATGGGCGGGAGATCGATCGGCGGGAGTCCGCTTCGGTGCCTGCCGCACGGCGCCCCCTGTTCACGGGACGCCGGCTCGCCCTGGCCGCGGGGCTCTGCGCGGCGGCCGTACTCGCGGTGGTGACGTCACCGGGCACGCCGGCCCAGTCTCCGGCGTACGCGGTGGAACGCCACGACGACGGCACGGTCACCCTCACGGTCAAAGACCAGGACATCGGCGTGCAGGCACAGCGCGAACTCGCGCGGAAGCTGAGCCGCAACGGCATCGAGATGGATGTGCAGATCCTTCGACCGGGCTATGCCTGCAAGGGTGATCCGGTGCTCTGGGGAGTCAACGCCCAGGGCGAGCGCGTTCCGCTCCTCGTCTTCCAGTTCAACCGGAAGATCACCCTGCACCGCGGCAATGTGCTGGTCTTCGTGAACCTCAACGACAGGGCAGAGCCGTACCGGGTCTACGTCTACCCGACCGAGGCCGACGTCAAGCCCTGTGTGCCGGTGAAGCCGACGCCGAACCGGTCTCAGCGCGCCTAGTGCCAACTCCGGCGGTGTGCGGCCCCTCCCGGAGGGGCCGCACACCCGTGAAGCTCAGGCCGGCAGATCCGCCGCCGCCTCCACATGGTCGAACAGCCGGTCCTCGTCCGCCCCGGTGAGCAGGTACGCCTGGGCCTCGCCCACGTGGAAGTACATCCCGTGCAACTCCAGCTCCCCGTCCCGAAGGGCCCGGACGACCGAGTCATGAGCGCTCAGATGCTCCAACTGCTGCACCACGTTGATCAGACAGAGCTGCTCGACCGCGTCGGCGGGCGCCCGCCCGGCAAGCCTGGCGCCGGGTCGGCTGCCGTCGGCCATCCGCTCCAGACTGGGCAGTCCGTGCCGCAGCCACCGCTTCAGCGGGGTCCGGGCACCGCCCGGCTCGGAGTTGAGCAGCGCCTGCATGGCCCCGCAGCCGGAGTGCCCGCACACCGTGATGGAGCGCACCTTCAGCACGTCGACCGCGTACTCGATCGCGGCCGCCACCGAGTCGTCCCCGCTCTCCTCACCGGGCAGGGGGACGAGGTTGCCCACGTTGCGCACCACGAACAGGTCGCCCGGGCCACTGGAGGTGATCATCGAGGTGACCAGCCGTGAGTCGGCGCAGGTGAGGAAGAGCTGGTCAGGCCGCTGGCCCTCACGCGCCAGCCGGGCCAGCTCACCCCGCACGATCGGCGCGGTGTTCCGCTGGAACGCGCTGATGCCACGCGCCAGTTCGTGCCCGCTCGACTCGCGGTGCGCGCCCGGAGCCTGGGCGGCACCCGGCTCGCCGGACGCACCGGCGGGTCCCGCGGCCTGCGCGGCGTACGGGCGCTCGCACTGGTGGTTGCGCCAGGCCGTCCAGGGACGGCAGCGGCAGTGATCGGCTTCGGACGGCTCGGCGATGCGCGTACCGGGTCTGCGCCCGGTCAGCTCGACGGAACCGCCCTGCGCGGTGTGCGTCTTCTGCCAGTCGTGAAGCGACTCGTACGCCGCGTGGTCCATGAACGACCCGTCCAACTCCACGACGGCGTCGGCCCCCTGCGGGACGAGATGCAGGGCCCGGCTGAGCCGGGGTACCGCGAGGAACGTCAACTGCCCTCGTACGTGTACGTGATGGACTCCTTCCCTCTCGTAGTGCGTGATCCGGGTGCGGGTGAGGCGGTGCAGGGCGACCCCGACGGCGACGGCGATCCCCAGCGTCACGCCCTCCAGGACGCCGAAGACGACCACGCCGAGGGTGGTGACGGCGTAGACCAGGACCTCTCGGTGGCGGGTCACCGTGCGGATGTGGTTGAGGGACACCATCTGGATGCCGACGGCCATCACCAGGGCGGCGAGCGAGGCGAGCGGGATGAACTCGAGGACCGGGACCATCAGCAGCGCGGCGATCACTACGAGAACGCCGTGCAGCATCGTGGAGTTCCGGCTGACGGCACCCGCTTGGACGTTCGCGGAACTCCGCACCGCCACACCGGCGACGGGCAGTCCGCCGAGGGCGCCGGAGACGATGTTGGCGGCGCCCTGCCCGAGCAGTTCGCGGTCCAGGTCGGAGCGGCCGACGCGGACACCGCGGCCCGGACCGGTGCTCGCGGTGATCAGGTCGGGGCGTCCGGCCGCCAGCTTGTCGACGGCGACGGCGCCCAGCAGCGACTGCACGCTGCACACCAGTGTGGTGGTGAGCACGGCGGCGGTGAGCCCCAGCACGGGGCCCTCGGGCAGCCCGGCCAGGGCGTGGCTGCTCCAGGACGGCAGGTCGACCTTCGGCACGGTCAGTCCGGTGAGGGAGGCGGCGGTGGTGGCTCCGGCGACGGCCACGAGCGCGGCCGGGATCCTGCGCAGGAGGTGGCCCGCGCGGCCCGGGATGCGCGGCCAGAGGAGGAGCAGCGCCAGGGTCAGCACGCTCACCGAGACCGCGGCGGGCTGCACCCGCGCCAACTGGGCGGGCAGGGCACGGAGGTTGTCCAGGACGGAGCTCTGCGGGGTGCCGCCGAGGACGATGTGCACCTGGGCGACGGCGATGGTGACTCCGATGCCGGCGAGCATGCCGTGCACGATCGCGGGGCTGACGGCGAGTGCGGTGCGGGCCACGCGCAGGCAGCCGAGGCCGAGTTGGACCACTCCGGCAAGGACGGTGATGGCGCAGGTCGTCCGCCAGCCGTAGCGGTGGATCAGGTCGGCGGTGACCACGGTGAGTCCGGCGGCGGGGCCGCTGACCTGGAGCGGACAGCCGCCCAGCCGGCCGGCGACGATCCCTCCGACGGCGGCGGCCACGAGGCCGGCTTGGAGGGGTGCGCCGGTCGCCAGGGCGATGCCCAGGGACAGGGGCAGGGCGATCAGGAAGACCGCGATGGAGGCAGAGACGTCGGCGCCCGCGACACGGAAGCGGCGGGGCGGGGTCGGTGGGGGGCTGTGGGAGGGGTGGCTGCTCCTCGCGTGGTGCGAGTCGCTCGGGTCGGTGGCGCGGGTGGGAACACAGGCTGACATTTTTCCCGTCTCCTCCGGGGCAGCGCGGTCGCGGAACAGGTGGTCCCCCGTCGATGGCAGGGGTCGGGTCGCGGCCGTGGGTCACGGCGTGCAGCGGCGGGATGAATCAACGCTCGGTAAATGGATCGTAATGCAGAGTAAAGGGCAGGCATGGACTTTCCGGGCAAATAGGTGAACAGCTCACCTGAATGGGTGGAGTGGTAATTTCATCGGCTTGTCGTACTAATTCCCTCTCGGGCTCGTGCGAACTTGACGGCGCTGTCGTTGCCCCGAGAGAAGGAAGAAGGTGGGCGGAACATGGCCGCCACCCACAGGATTGCCGCGGGAGCCGTGGTCGCCGCGGTCTGCGCAGCCTCACTCGCCGGTTGCGCGACCGGTGCCGACACCGCCGACGGAGGAGCCGCCGGCCCCCAGAAGGTGAAGCCCGCCCAGGCCCCGCCCAAGCGGGTGTTCCGCCTGATCGGCGACGGCTCCACCGCGTACACCGGAGCACAGCCGCACCTGCCCAGAGCCAAACGCCTGGCGCCCGGCGAGAAGCCGCCGCAGTTCGTGGTGTTCTCCTGGGACGGCGCCGGCGAGGACAGCCAGAAGCTGTTCTCCCACTTCCGCGAGGTCGCCAAGGCGAACCACGCGACGATGACGTACTTCCTCAGCGGCGTGTACATGCTGCCGGAGGACAAGCGCGACGAGTACAAGCCGCCACAGCACTCCCCGGGCCGCTCCGACATCGGCTTCAACGACGAGCAGGGCATCGCCGACACCGTCAAGCAGCTGCGCCTCGCGTGGCTGGAGGGCAACGAGATCGGCACCCACTTCAACGGCCACTTCTGCGGCAGCGGCGGCGGGGTCGGCCAGTGGTCGGTCGAGGAGTGGAAGGACGAGATCGCCCAGGCGAAGAAGTTCGTGAAGTCCTGGAAGACCAACACGGGGATGACGAAGGCCTCCCCGCTGCCCTTCGACTACGACAAGGAGCTCGTCGGAGCCCGCACCCCGTGCCTGGAGGGCCAGACGAACTTCATGAAGGCCGCGAGCGAGCTCGGCTTCCGCTACGACACCAGCGGCGTCAACGAGCAGCTCTGGCCGAAGAAGAAGCAGGGCCTGTGGGACCTGTCGATGCAGCTCGTGCCCTTCCCCGGGCACTCCTACGAGCAGCTCACCATGGACTACAACTTCATGGTCAACCAGTCCGGCACCAGGACCCAGGGCGACCCGAGCAAGTACGAGTTCTGGGGCGACCAGATGCGCGAGGGCCTGCTCAAGGGCTTCGACCGGGCCTACAACGGCAACCGTGCGCCCCTGATCATCGGCAACCACTTCGAGTCCTGGAACGGCGGCACCTACATGCGCGCCGTCAAGGAGACCGTCGAGCAGGTGTGCAACAAGCCCGACGTGCGCTGTGTCTCCTTCCGGCAACTCGCCGACTGGCTGGACGCCCAGGACCCGAAGACCCTCGAGAAGCTGCGTGCCCTGGGGGTCGGCGAGGCGCCGAAGCAGGGTTGGCAGGCCTTCCTGTCCGGCCGGCCCGCCCCGGCCCCGAAGGGCGTACCGGGGGCACCGGCGGCCAGGCAGCGGTAGCGGTCAGAGGGAGCGGGGAGGGGGCGCGGCGGGGGCCGTCGTGGCCGTCAGACGCCCGCAGCCGTCACCGCGCCCTCGCCGAGGACGAATGAGGGGTCGATCTGCGCCGCCAGGTCGGCCCCCGTGCGCTCGTTGCCCCAGGACCGGGCGTTCTTCAGATGGAAGTGCACCATCTGCTGGGTGTAGCGCTCCTGGTCCCGCAGGTCGTACGTCGCGTCGGTGGCCGCCCGCAGTTGGTGCAGGGCGCGGCGGTTGACGTCCTCCAGGAGCGCGAACCGGGGCGGCCGGCCCTTCTCCAGTGCGCGCACCCAGTCGGAGTGCCCGACCGTCACCAGCAGGTCGTCCCCGACTTCGGCGCGGAGGAAGTCGAGGTCGTCCTGGCCCTGCACCTTGTTGCCGACGACCTTCAGAACGACTCCGAAGTCGCGGGCGTACTCCTTGTACTGGCGATAGACGGAGACCCCCTTCCGGGTCGGCTCGGCGACGAGAAACGTGATGTCGAAGCGGGTGAACATGCCGGAGGCGAAGGAGTCGGAGCCTGCCGTCATGTCCACCACGACGTACTCGTCCGGCCCGTCCACCAGGTGGTTCAGGCACAGCTCCACCGCTCCCGTCTTGGAGTGGTAGCAGGCGACCCCCAGGTCGGCTTCCGTGAAGGGGCCGGTGACCATCAAACGGACGACGTCGCCGTCGAGTTCCACCTGCCGGGCACAGGCGTCGTAGAGCGGGTTGTCCTCGCGCACCCGCAGCAGCCGCGAGCCCCCGCCGGGCGGGGTGGTCTTGATCATCTCCGCGGGCGAGGCGATCCGCGGGTTGGTGCCGCGCAAGTACTCCTTGATCAGTGGCAGTTGCTCACCCAGGGCGGGCAGCGCGGCCGCCTCCGCCTCGTCCAGGCCGAGGGCTGGCCCCAGGTGCTGGTTGATGTCGGCGTCGACGGCGATCACCGGCGCTCCGGTGGCCGCGAGATGGCGGATGAACAGGGCGGACAGGGTGGTCTTGCCGCTGCCGCCCTTCCCGACGAAAGCAATTTTCATGTTCACCAAGAGTAGTCGGGTGATAGCTGTATGTGACAGGAGTGCGTGAAGAAGACCACTCCATCGAGGGGCGCGCGGCTGGGTTGCGTAATGTCGGACTCATGAGTACGACAGGCGCGAACGCCGATCCGCTCGCGGCCCTGGGCTCGCTGCCCGGGGTGGCCGACTCCGTGGAGTCCGTGCGCAAGTCCGTGGACCGGGTCTACGGGCACCGAGTCATGCGGCGCCGCAGTAACGAGATCACCTCCGAGGCGGCCCTGCGCGGCGCCCGCGGCTCGGCCGCGCTGTCCGGCGCGGACTGGGCCCTCGAAGAGGTCCGCAGGCGCTCGGACTTCGGCGTCGACGACGAGGCGCGGGTCATGGGCGCGGCCCTCAGGCTGACCGCCGAGGCCGGCCAACTGCTGTCCATCTGGCGGCAGTCACCCCTGCGGGTGCTGGCCAGGCTGCATCTGGTCGCCGCGGCGTCCGACGAGGACGAGATCGGCCGTCCCCGGCAGGCCGGCGAGAGTGTCGACGAGCCGCTCATCGAGCTGCCCCTGCCTGGCGCGGCGGAGGTCTCGGGCCGCCTGGAGGGTCTGTCGGAGCTGATCATCGCGGGCAGCTCGGCCCCCGCCCTGGTCACGGCCGCCGTCGTGCAGGGCGAGCTGCTCGCCCTCAGGCCCTTTGTCTCCCACAACGGCCTGGTCGCGCGGGCGGCCGCGCGGATCGTCCTGGTCGGCAGCGGTCTCGACCCGAAGTCGGTCTGCCCGGCGGAGGTCGGTCACGCCGAACTGGGCCGTGCGGCCTATCTGGCGGCGCTCGACGGATACGTCTCCGGCGCCCCCGAGGGCATGGCAGCCTGGATCGCCCACTGCGGCAGCGCGATCGAACTGGGCGCGCGCGAGTCGACGGCGGTCTGCGAGGCGCTCCAGCGCGGCGCGGCGTGAAAACCCCCGGAACAGGGTTGCGGCGGTACGAAAGGATTCGTACCGCCGCTGGCATGTTCACCGGGTTACCAAGCGTCCTCGATATATTGCCCATCAGGTCGGGAACTTAGCCCGTCACCTGGTGCGGCTGGCCCGTAATCGACGGGTCGACGTCGCGTGGGTGCTCAGTGTCCATGCTCGGTCCGTGGGGCCAAATGCGTTTTTAAGGTGATCCTCTCGGATGTCCTTGGTCTCGCGGGCCGTTAACCCCTTTGTACTCCTGGACCCGGGCAAGCGGAACCCCCGGCCGCCGTTCTTTACTTTTGTCCTCAAATAGGTGCCAAGTAGATGCAATCGCCTCAGGCCACCGTTGACCGCCGTCGATTCGCGTACCAGACGAGGCCTGCCGTCGCTGCCGCCGCTCCTATCGCGGCGACCGCGACGAGCGCCGGGCGGGGCGGTACGGCGAATCCGGGCAGCCGCTGCTTGAGCCGGACCGGCCGGTGGAAATCGAGAATCGGCCACCCGCGCGCGAGGGCCTCGCGGCGCAGCGTCCGGTCCGGGTTGACCGCGTGCGGATGGCCCACGGCCTGGAGCATGGGCAGGTCGGTCGCCGAGTCGCTGTAGGCGTAACAGCGCTCCAGGTCGTACCCCTCGGACTCCGCCAGCTCCTTGATCGCCTCGGCTTTGGTCGGGCCGTACGCGTAGTACTCCACCTCGCCCGTGAAGCAGCCGTCCTCGCCCACGACCATGCGGGTCGCCACCACCCGGTCGGCGCCGAGGAGTTCGCCGATCGGCTCGACCACCTCGGCGCCCGACGTGGAGACGATGACGACGTCCCGCCCCGCGGTGTGGTGCTCCTCGATGAGGGAGGCAGCCTCGTCGTAGATGAGCGGGTCGATCAGTTCGTGGAGGGTCTCGGCCACGATCTCCTTGACCTGCTGGACGTTCCAGCCGCGCACGAGCGCGGACAGGTACTCGCGGGTGCGCTCCATCTGGTCGTGGTCCATACCGCCGACGAGGAAGACGAACTGGGCATATGCGGTCCGTAAGGCGGCCCTGCGGTTGATCAGGCCCCCCTGGTAGAACGACTTGCTGAAGGTGAGCGTGCTCGACTTCGCAATGACCGTCTTGTCCAGGTCAAAGAAGGCGGCTGTGCGGGGCAAGGAGTGGTTTTCCACGACCCCGAGCATAGGCGCAGCCCATTCGGCGTAAGGTGAGGCGCGTGGGTTTGCCTGAGAGGGCTCTCGGGTACACCATGGAAGTCACGGATCGTTCGCGACCGTGCTAACCCGGTCCGGCTCCTCCCCCCCCGAGTCGGCCGTGGAGGCGACCCCCACTCTCCCCCCCGGTGGGGGTCGTCGCATGTCCGGGTGCATTTTTCCTCTTCCTTACGCGGTTCTTCGACCGCTTCGAGGCGACTTCGGTCGCCTCTTCCGCATGCTCATGATCTGTTACTGACCGTAGTCACGGTGCTGCTCTGTGGAAGTCGCACACGGGCGGTACGGGCTCACCGGTATGGGTGACGGCGATATTCACAACCGCTGAGTTGTCCACAGTTATCGAGCAAGATCCACACGATTTCCGGGATCGCTGCACCGTGATTCCCACACGTCCCGCTCCGGCCGACTTCATGGCCGGTTCTGGTTTGTCGGGTGTGTTTGGCCGGTTCGTATCGGCCGTTCATATGGAGGCCGGTTGCCGGTTCTTCACATGTTTGGGAATCGCGGGGCCGAAGGGGCCGCGTGAGAGACGCGCCGCGCGGGCCCTTCGGAGGGGCCCTCGCGTGGCGCGGTGAAGGGGGATGAAGACCGTGACCGCAGCCGTCACACACGAGGGACAGCCCGCCGCCGGAGGGCGACCGGGCCGGCCGCTGATCGTCACGGAGGACGAGGACCTGCTCGACGACCTCCTACGGCTGTGCGCGGCGGCCGGCGCGACCGCCGAGGTCCATCACGGGGTGCCACAGCCCAGAGGCAGCTGGGAGGCCGCCCCGCTCATCCTGGTCGGCGACGACGCCGCCAGGCGGGTGCGCGGAGCCGCCCGCAGGCGCGGAGTGGTGCTGGTGGGCCGGGACCAGGACGACTCCGGAGTGTGGAAGCGGGCCGTCGAGATCGGCGCCGATCACGTCCTGATGCTGCCCGACGGCGAGCAGTGGCTGGTCGACCGGATCGCCGACGTCACCGAGGGCGTCGGCCGGCCCGCCCTCACCGTCGGCGTCATCGGCGGCCGCGGCGGGGCCGGAGCCTCCACGCTCGCGTGTGCCCTCGCCGTCACCTCCGCGCGTGAGGGCCTGCGCACGCTCCTGGTGGACGCCGATCCGCTGGGCGGCGGACTCGACGTACTCCTCGGCGGGGAGAGCACCGAGGGGCTGCGCTGGCCCGCGTTCGCCGCCTCGCGCGGGCGGGTCGGCGGCGGCGCCCTGGAGGAGTCGCTGCCGAGGCTGCACTCGCTGCGAGTCCTGAGCTGGGACCGCGGCGACCGCATCGCCGTCCCGCCCCAGGCCGTCCGGGCGGTGCTCGCCGCGGCCCGGCGCCGGGGCGGCACTGTCGTCGTCGACCTGCCGCGCCGCCTCGACGACGGCGTCGCCGAGGCTCTCGCCCAGCTCGACCTCGGGATCCTGGTGGTCCCCGCCGAGCTGCGCGCCGTCGCCGCGGCAGGCCGCGTGGCCTCTGCGGTGGGCATGGTCCTGCGCGACCTGCGGGTGGCGGTACGCGGCCCGTACGCCCCCGGCCTCGACGACCGCGAGGTGGCCCGCCTGCTCGGACTGCCCCTGGTGGGTGAGGTCCCGGTCGAGTCGGCGCTCCAGCGGCCACAGGGGAGCGGATCACCACCGGGGGCGGCGGTACGGGGGCCGCTGGCGCGGTTCTGCAAGGAGTTCTGGGAGCGCGCGTTGACGGAGGCGGGGGCGGCATGAGCGTGTTCTCAGGGTTCCACGGGGTGGACGGCGCGAAGGGCGGTTCCGCCAAGGCGCGGCGGACAGGTGATCCGGTGGCGGGCCTCGTCGAGCGACGGCGGTCGGGTGAGGCACCGCTCGGCACTGCCGGGCGGCTGCGGGCAGCCCCGGCGGGTGTGTCCACGGCGTCCTCGGCAGCCGGTGCGGACATGGCCCCCGGGCTGCTGGCCGGCGTACGGCAGTGGCTGGCCGAGAGCGGGGCCGAACCGACGCCCGCGCGGGTGGCACAGGCGCTGCGCGAGCAGGGGCGGGTCCTCGGGGACACCGAAGTGCTGGGCGCGGCCGAGTTGCTGCGGTCCGAGCTGGTCGGCAGTGGGCCCCTGGAGCCGCTGCTCGCCGACCCGTCGGTGACGGACGTCCTCGTGTCGGCGCCGGACCGGGTCTGGGTGGACCGGGGCGGCGGACTCGAACTGACCGCCGTCTCCTTCCCCGACGCGGCCGCCGTACGACGGCTCGCGCAGCGGCTTGCCGCGGTCGCGGGGCGGCGCCTCGACGACGCCCGGCCCTGGGTCGACGCCCGGCTGCCGGACGGGACGCGGCTGCACGCGGTGCTCCCTCCGGTCGCCGTCGGCTGTGCCTGTCTGTCGTTGCGGGTCGTACGGCCCCGCGCGTTCAAGCTGGACGAACTGGTCGCGGCCGGCACGGTCCCGCCGGGCGGGGACCGGGTGCTGCGGGCGCTGCTCGACGCGCGGCTGTCCTTCCTCATCAGCGGCGGGACGGGCACCGGGAAGACGACCCTGCTGAGCGCGCTGCTGGGACTCGTCGGACCGGGTGAGCGGATCGTGCTCGCGGAGGACTCGGCGGAGCTCAGGCCGGACCATCCGCACGTCGTCCGGCTGGAGACGAGACCCGCCAACCAGGAGGGCGCCGGGCTCGTCACGCTCGAGGACCTGGTGCGACAGGCACTGCGGATGCGGCCGGACCGGCTCGTCGTGGGTGAGGTGCGTGGGCCCGAAGTGGTGCATCTGCTGGCCGCGTTGAACACGGGTCATGAAGGCGGCTGCGGGACCGTCCACGCCAACGCGGCGGCCGACGTACCGGCCCGTCTGGAGGCGCTGGGTACGGCCGCCGGACTCGACCGGGCGGCGCTGCACAGCCAGTTGGCGGCCGCGCTGTCGGTCGTGCTGCATCTCGTGCGCGACCGGGCCGGGCGGCGGCGGATCGCCGAGGTGCGGGTGCTGGAACGGGATTCCACAGGGCTGGTGCGGACGGTGCCGGCGCTGCGGTGGGGAGCGGAGGCCTTCGCGTACGAGCGGGGGTGGGAGCGGCTGCGGGGGCTGCTCGGGGAGGCGATGCGGGGGCCGGGGAAGGCCGGACGACTCGGCGAAGCGGCAGGCCAGACGTGACGGCGACGAGAGGGCTCGGACAGTGAGAGACGTGGAGATCGGGATGGGGGAGATGTCGGTGGGGTCGACGGGAGTGGCCGTGGGGTGCCTCGGGGCGGCCGTGTGGCTGTGGGGCGGACGGCGTTCCGGGATGCGGCGGGCGCAGCTGCTGCTGGCCGGCGGTGGGGTGGTGGGAGCGGGGCCTCCGCCGTGGCGGCGACTGATGGGGGAGCTGCGGCGGGTTCGCGGGCGGCTGGGCTTCGAGTGGTGGGCGGCGGCCGCCGGGCTGGTGCTCGCCGTACTGGGGGCCTCGGTGCTGCCGGTCGTCGCGGGGGCGGCCGGGGTGCCGTTGCTGCGGCGGGTGCGGCTGGCCCGGGAGGAGCGTCGGGTGCGTGAGCGGCGGGCGGACGCGGTGATCGCGTTGTGCGCGGTGGTCGCTGGAGAGGTGCGCGCGGGGCGGCAGCCCGGGGAGGCGCTGGTGCGGGCTGTGCGGGACTTCGAGGGGGCCGGAGACGTTGGGGCCGGCTCGGGTGGACACGGTCCGGGGGCGCCGGAGTTCGGTGGGCTCGGGGAGACGCAGGCCACTGTGCTGGCGGCGGCCCGGTTCGGTGGGAATGTTCCGACGGCGCTCGCGGCGGCGGCCCGGCGACCCGGTGCCGAGGGGCTGCTGGGGCTTGCCGCGTGCTGGCGGGTGGCCGTGGATCAGGGCGCGGGGCTCGCGGCCGGGCTCGATCGGCTCGAAGGGGCTCTACGGGCCGAGCGGGACCAACGGGCTGATCTGCGAGCCCAGTTGGCGGGAGCTCGGTCCACGGCGTGGATGCTCGCCGCGTTGCCCGTGCTCGGACTGGGCCTCGGTGCCGCCCTCGGCGCCGACCCCCTGCACGTCCTTCTGCACACCGGTACCGGGCTGGGCTGCCTGCTGGTCGGCGGCCTGCTGGAGGGCGTCGGGATGTGGTGGGCGACGCGGATCGTACGGGGAGCCGAGGCGGCATGAGCGCGGAAGTTGTCCACAGGCTGGGGGCGGTTTTGGGGATCGCGCTGCTGGTCACCTGGCTCGCTCGGTGGGCCGCGACGGCGCGGCGTGAGCGGATACTGCGGCGGCGGCTCGGAGAGCTGCTCGCCGCCGCGGAGGCCACGACCGAGGGCCCGCGGTTCGAGGGGCGGGAGTTCGCGCGCCGGTGGCTGCCCGTGCTCGGCGTCGGATGCGCCGGGTGGGTGCTGGTCGGCGGAGTCGTCGGCGCCGTGGTCGGCCTCGCCGTCGCGGCGGGCTTGTGGCGGTGGCGGCTGCGCGAGACGGCCGGCGTGGGCGCCGGGGAGGCCGCCGCGCGCGAGGCGGCTCGGCAACTACCGCTCGCCGCCGACCTGCTGGCCGCCTGTATCGCGGCGGGCGCCGGTCCCGTGATCGCCGCGCAGGCCGTGGGTGAGGCGCTGGGCGGCCCCGTGGGAGTGGGACTCGCACGCGGGGCGGCGGAGGTACGGCTCGGCGGCGAACCGGGTGAGGCCTGGCGAGGGCTCGCCTCGACACCGGGCGCCGGTGCGCTGGCCCGGCTGCTGGAACGCGCCGATGTGACCGGCCTGCCCGCGGCCGGACCCGTCGCCGGGCTCGCGGCGGACGCCCGCGCCGACTGGGGGCGGGCCGCGACGGCACGGGCCCGGAAGGCCGCCGTGCTGGTCACCGCTCCGGTGGGGCTGTGTTTCCTGCCCGCGTTCATCGCCATCGGCGTGCTGCCGATCGTGGTCGGGCTCGCGGGAGGGGTGCTGGGAGGGGGTGGGCGATGAGGGCCGGCGGTGGGTGAGCCGGTGTACGCGGAGGCGGACGAGGCGACACACGAACAGGTTCAACGAGCAGCCAGACAGCGATCAACAGGACTGATCCTTACGGGGGTTGAGATGTACAAGACGGTACGGGCGCGGATGCGTGCCCTGGTGTGCAGGACGGTGTGCCGGGTGCGGTCGATGCACGGCGACGAGGGAATGGTCACCTCCGAGTACGCGATGGGGATCGTCGCGGCGGTGGCGTTCGCGGTGGTGCTCTACAAGGTGGTGACCAGCGGAGCCGTCAGCGCGGAACTCCAGGCCATCGTGAAACGGGCCCTCGATGCGAAGGCGTGAACGGGCGGCGGACCAGGGGTTCGTGACGGCGGAGTCGGCCATGGTGCTGCCCGTGCTGGTGATGTTCGCGATGGCACTGGTGTGGGGGCTGCTCGTGGTGGCCGCGCAGATCCAGTGTGTGGACGCGGCCAGGACGGGCGCCCGCGCGGCGGCCCGCGAGGACTCCGACGAGGCGGTCGTCCGGGTGGCTCGGGACACGGCACCGCGCGACGCGGAGGTGACGGTCGCCCGGGAGGGCGACCGGGTCCGGGTCGTGGTCGTGGCGAAGCCGCCCGCGCTGCACGGCCTGCCCTTCGAGGTGCGCGAGGAGGCCGTGGCTCTGGTGGAGGCGACGGTGGGGGAAGCGGGATGAAGGGGGCTGAGGGGCGGGGCTTCGGAGCGCGGGTCGCCGCCGTGCGATCAGTGGTCGGTCGGTCCGCCCGCCGGTGTCCCGTTCGTCCTCGGCTCCGGCGGCCCCGCCACCCGGGCGAGCGGAGCGCCGATGTCCGGTTCGGCGCGGTGCGGTGGGCGAAGGCGGGGCGGTTTGTGGTGGCCCGCGCCGGCGGTGAGTGGTTCGCCGGCGTCCGTCGTGCTGCCGCCTGGTTCGCCGGCTCCCATCTCACCGCCGAACGTTCGGACCGGGGTTCCGCCACCGTCTGGAGTGTCGGTGCCATCGCGGTGCTGTGCGTGGTGTTCGGGGCCGTGCTGGCCCTCGGGCAGGCCGTCGTCGTACGGCATCGGGCGGCCGGTGGCGCGGATCTCGCGGCGCTCGCGGCGGCGGACCACTGGGCCGACGGGTCCGCGGTGGCCTGCGCCCGGGCGGAGGAGGTGGCGCGGGACCAGGGTGCGCGGCTGGTGCGGTGCGTGATGGTCGGCGAGATCTCCGACGTGACGGCTGCCTCCGGGCGGGGGCCGTTCACGGCGGAGATCAGGGCGCGGGCGGGGCCTGCGGGGCCGGTTCCGTCGGAGGGTCCTCTTCCGTCGGCCCTCGACGGCTCTGTGCCGCTGCCTTCCAGGGCCCGGGTTCCGGTGCCTGCTGGAGATCCGGCCGCTCCTGGACTCCGGCTTCCCGGAGTCCGGGGAGCCCGTCCTGCGGCGCCCCAGGATGTCCCTCTTCCGGCCCCCCGGGGAGCCCCTCCTCCGGCGCCCCCCGCAACAGCACTGTGAGGAGCCGCACCGCCCCCCTCTTGTGCAGCGGGTCGTTGCCGTTGCCGCACTTGGGGGACTGGATGCAGGACGGGCAGCCGGCGTCGCACTCGCAGGAGGCGATGGCCTGACGGGTGGCGGTGAGCCAGGCGCGGGCGGTGTGGAAGGCGCGCTCCGCGAAGCCCGCCCCGCCCGGGTGGCCGTCGTAGACGAAGACCGTGGGGAGCAGCGTGTCGGGGTGCAGCGGGATCGACACGCCGCCGATGTCCCAGCGGTCGCAGGTCGCGAACAGGGGCAGCAGGCCGATCGAGGCGTGTTCGGCGGCGTGCAGGGCGCCGCCGAGGATCTCCGGGTTGATCCGGGCTTCATCGAGCTGGTCCTCGGTGACCGTCCACCACACCGCGCGGGTGCGGAGCGTACGAGGAGGGAGGTCGAGTTTCGTCTCGCCCAGGACTTCACCGGTGATGAGGCGTCTGCGGAGGAAGGAGACGACCTGGTTGGTGACCTCGACGGAGCCGTAGCACAGGCGTCCGTCGCCCCAGGGGATCTCGGTGTCCGTCTCCAGGACGGAGATGGCCGTCGTGTCGCGGGCGACCGTCGAGTAGGAGGGGTTTGCCTCCTCGACCAGGGCGACCGAGTCCTCCAGGTCCAGGGAGCGGACGAGATAGGTGCGGCCCTGGTGGAGGTGGACCGCGCCCTCGTGGACGGCGGTGTGGGCGGAGCCCGCGTCGACCGTGCCGAGGAGGCGGCCCGTGCCCGACTCGACGATCTGGATGGGCTGGCCGCCCTCCCCGCGGATGTCGGTGAGGTCGGCGGCCCGCTCGCGGCGGGTCCAGTGCCAGGCCTTGGTGCGGCGGCGCAGGAGTTTCGCGGACTCCAGCTGTCCCAGCAGGCTCTCGGTCTCCGGCCCGAACAACTCCATGTCCTCGTCCGTCAACGGCAGTTCCGCCGCGGCCGCGCACAGGTGCGGGGCGAGGACGTACGGGTTGTCGGGGTCGAGGACGGTGGACTCCACCGGCTGGTCGAACAGGGCTTCGGGGTGGTGGACGAGGAAGGTGTCCAGGGGGTCGTCGCGGGCCACCAGGACCGCCAGGGCGCCCTGGCCGGCCCGCCCGGCCCGGCCGGCCTGCTGCCACAGGGACGCGCGCGTGCCGGGGTAGCCGGAGATCAGCACGGCGTCCAGGCCCGAGACGTCGATGCCGAGTTCCAGGGCGGTGGTGGCGGCCAGGCCCAGCAGTTCTCCCGAGTGGAGAGCCTGTTCCAGGGCGCGGCGCTCCTCCGGGAGGTAGCCGCCGCGGTAGGCGGCCACGCGGCGGGCCAGGGAGCGGTCGACCTCGGCCAGCCGTTCCTGGGCGATCACGGAGATCAGCTCGGCGCCGCGCCGGGAGCGCACGAAGGCGACCGAGCGCACGCCCTGCACGGCGAGATCGGTGAGGAGGTCCGCCGTCTCCGCCGTGGCGGTGCGGCGGACCGGGGCGCCCTTCTCGCCCTGCAGCTCGGTGAGCGGGGGCTCCCAGAGGGCAAACACCAGTTCGCCGCGCGGTGAGGCGTCGTCGGCGACCTCGACCACCGGGAGGCCGGTGAGGCGGCGGGCGGCGACCGACGGCTCGGCGGCGGTCGCGGAGGCCAGCAGGAAGACCGGGGAGGCGCCGTAGCGGGCGCAGAGGCGGCGCAGACGGCGCAGCACCTGGGCGACATGGGAGCCGAACACGCCCCGGTAGGTGTGGCACTCGTCGATGACGACGTACTTGAGCGCCTTCAGGAAGGAGGACCAGCGGGAGTGGGAGGGGAGTATCCCGCGGTGCAGCATGTCCGGGTTGGTCAGCACGTAGTTGGCGTACTGGCGGATCCACTCGCGTTCCTCGAACGGCGTGTCGCCGTCGTAGACCGCGGGTCGTACGGAATTGGCCAGCGGTTGTGAAAGTTCCTTCACCGAACGGCACTGGTCCGCCGCCAGGGCTTTCGTGGGGGACAGGTAGAGCGTGGTGGCGCCGCGGCCGTTCGGGGCCTCGGAGCCGTCCAGGAGCGTGGAGAGGACCGGCACGAGGTACGCCAGGGACTTGCCGGAGGCGGTGCCGGTGGCGACGACGACCGACTCGCCGTCCAGGGCGTGTTCGGCCGCGCGTGCCTGGTGGGCCCAGGGGTGCTCGATGCCGCAGGCCTGGACGGCCGCGATGACCTCGGAGCGGATCCGGTCGGGCCAGACGGCATGGCGACCCGCACGCGGGGGCAAGTGCTCCGTATGAGTGATGCGCGCAGCCCGGTTCGTCCCGGCGGCGAGCCGGTCCAGGACCGTGCTCGGCGTGGGGCGGGGACCGGCGTCCGTCGAGGGTCGATCGGATCGGAGATTCTTGGCCATCGGCACCGAGTGTGTCACTGGCGTGACGGACAATGGGACCAAGGCGTCGTGCACGCCTGCCGGTAAGTGATTGAATGCCATCGCGGCTGGCGAACCGTCCCGGGGGCTCTGCCGAGGTGTCCCGAGGGGCGACCGCTCGATAGCAAGGTGCTGGAGGATCCGTGGACCTGTCCCTGTCGACCGAGACCGTCGGCGATCGCACGATCGTCAGGGTCGGTGGCGAAATCGACGTATATACCGCGCCCAAGCTGCGCGAGCAGCTGGTCGAGCTGGTGAACGACGGCAGTTTCCACCTTGTCGTCGACATGGAGGGCGTGGACTTCCTCGACTCCACCGGGCTCGGCGTACTGGTCGGCGGACTCAAGCGGGTGCGTGCCCATGAGGGCTCGCTGCGCCTGGTCTGCAACCAGGAGCGCATTCTCAAGATCTTCCGAATCACCGGCCTCACCAAGGTGTTCCCGATCCACACCTCGGTCGAGGAAGCGGTGGCGGCGACCGACTGACCCGTCCCGGGCCCGTGCCCGGATCGGCAGAAGGACGTCGACAGAAGCAAAAGAAGGGGTCCGGGCTTTCGGCGGCCCGGTCCCCCGACAGCACGCCCGTAGTTCCGAGGGGGACGCATGGCCACCGTTGAACTCCGTTTCAGCGCGCTGCCCGAGCACGTCAGGACCGCCCGACTGGTGGCGGCAGCGGTGGCGCGCAGGTCCGGAGTGGACGAGGCTGTCCTCGACGAGGTCAGGCTCGCCGTCGGCGAGGCCTGCACCCGTGCCGTCGGACTGCACCAGAGCGGCGGCATCACCGCGCCGGTCAAGGTGCTGCTGATCGAGGAGGAGAAGCAGTTCTCCATCGAGGTCGGCGACGAGGCACCGCGTTCGGCCCCGGGCGACCGGGCGTCGGGCGCACTGGGCGAGGAGCCCGACCCGGAGACCGAGGAGGACGAGATGGGCCTCGCGGTCATCAGCGGCCTCGTCGACGACGTCGAGGTCACCGCAGGGGAGCATGGCGGACAGATCCGTATGACCTGGCCGACCACGCCGCCGGCCGCAGTGCTCTCCTGATTTCCTCCCCGGTTCGTATCAGATTTCAGTTCGACATGCGGAAGGGCCCCACCACCCTGGTGGGGCCCTTCCGCATGTCGGCGTGGGCTTTCTGTGCCTACAGTGGTCTGGTGCGATGCGTTTCGTGAATTGGTTCACGATCAAGATATTGGTCAAGAATGCCTTCAGGGCATTACTGCATTCAGGTTCTGTAAAAGGCGAATTCCGTTTACCGCGCCCTGTTTTGATCGGCGCGTGGTACCTACAATCCGTCCACATCTTGAGCTCAGCCCAAGCGTCAAGGAGGACGAATGGCGGGGCTTTCTACCCCTGATCAGTTGGACCAGCCCACAACAACCCTCGCGGCCGCGGTGCTCACCGACGACAACCGGGTACTGATCGCGGTCATCGCGGTGGTCGCACTGGCGGCGCTCGTGGTGGCGGGAGTCCTGGTGCGCCAGGTGCTCGCGGCCGGCGAGGGCACCGACAGCATGAAAAAGATCGCGGCGGCGGTCCAGGAAGGCGCGAACGCCTATCTCGCACGCCAGTTGCGCACGCTCGGCGTATTCGCCGTCGTCGTGTTCTTCCTGCTCATGCTGCTGCCCGCGGACGACTGGAATCAGCGCGCAGGCCGATCCATGTTCTTCTTGATCGGCGCGGCGTTCTCGGCGACCACCGGCTACATCGGCATGTGGCTCGCCGTGCGCAGCAATGTGCGTGTCGCCGCGGCGGCACGAGAGGCCACTCCGGCGGCAGGCGAGCCGGAAAAGGATCTCACCGCCGTCTCGCACAAAGCCATGAAGATCGCTTTCCGCACGGGCGGCGTCGTCGGCATGTTCACGGTGGGGCTCGGCCTGCTGGGAGCCTCCTGTGTGGTGCTGGTGTACGCGGCCGACGCGCCGAAGGTCCTGGAGGGTTTCGGTCTCGGCGCGGCGCTCATCGCGATGTTCATGAGGGTCGGCGGCGGCATCTTCACCAAGGCCGCCGACGTCGGCGCCGACCTGGTCGGCAAGGTCGAGCAGGGCATCCCGGAGGACGACCCGCGCAACGCCGCGACCATCGCCGACAACGTGGGCGACAACGTCGGGGACTGCGCGGGCATGGCGGCCGACCTCTTCGAGTCGTACGCCGTGACCCTGGTCGCCGCGCTGATCCTCGGCAAGGCGGCCTTCGGCGACGCCGGACTCGCCTTCCCGCTGCTCGTCCCGGCGATCGGGGTGCTCACCGCGATGGTCGGCATCTTCGCGGTGGCCCCACGACGCTCCGACCGCAGCGGCATGTCCGCGATCAACCGCGGGTTCTTCATCTCCGCGGCGATCTCGCTCGTGCTGGTGGCGGTGGCCGCCTTCGTCTACCTGCCGGGGAAGTACTCCGACCTCGACGGCGTCACCGACACGGCGATCAGCGGCAGGGACGGCGATCCGCGGATCCTCGCCCTCGTCGCGGTGGCGATCGGCATTCTGCTGGCGGCCGTCATCCAGCAGTTGACCGGCTACTTCACCGAGACGACTCGCCGCCCGGTCCAGGACATCGGCAAGAGCTCGCTCACGGGGCCCGCCACCGTCGTCCTCGCCGGTATCTCCATCGGTCTCGAGTCGGCCGTCTACACCGCCCTGCTGATCGGCCTCGGCGTCTACGGGGCCTTCCTGCTCGGCGGCACCTCGATCATGCTGGCGCTGTTCGCGGTGGCGCTGGCCGGCACCGGCCTGCTCACCACGGTCGGTGTGATTGTCGCCATGGACACCTTCGGGCCGGTCTCCGACAACGCGCAGGGCATCGCCGAGATGTCCGGCGACGTGGAGGGCGCGGGCGCGCAGGTGCTCACCAACCTCGACGCCGTCGGCAACACCACCAAGGCCATCACCAAGGGCATCGCCATCGCCACCGCGGTCCTCGCGGCCTCGGCGCTCTTCGGGTCGTACCGTGACGCGATCACGACCGGCGCGCAGGACGTCGGCGAGAAGCTCAGCGGGGACGGCGCGCCGATGAGCCTGATGATGGACATCTCGCAGCCCAACAACCTCGTCGGCCTCATCGCGGGCGCGGCGGTGGTCTTCCTCTTCTCGGGGCTGGCGATCAACGCGGTGTCGCGGTCGGCGGGTTCCGTGGTGTACGAGGTGCGGCGGCAGTTCCGCGAGCATCCCGGGATCATGGACTACAGCGAGGAGCCGGAGTACGGCAAGGTCGTCGACATCTGCACCAGGGACGCCCTGCGCGAGCTCACCACCCCCGGGCTGCTCGCCGTGATGGCGCCGATCTTCATCGGGTTCACGCTCGGGGTCGGCGCGCTCGGCTCGTTCCTGGCGGGCGCGATCGGCGCGGGCACCCTGATGGCGGTCTTCCTGGCCAACTCCGGCGGTGCCTGGGACAACGCCAAGAAGCTCGTCGAGGACGGTCACCACGGCGGCAAGGGCAGCGAGGCCCACGCCGCGACCGTGATCGGCGACACCGTCGGCGACCCGTTCAAGGACACCGCGGGCCCGGCGATCAACCCGCTGCTGAAGGTGATGAACCTGGTGGCGCTGCTGATCGCGCCGGCGGTGATCAAGTTCAGTTACGGCGACGACAAGAGCATCGGCGTACGGATCTTCGTCGCCGTTCTCGCGTTCCTCGTGATCGCCAGCGCGGTCTACGTCTCCAAGCGGCGCGGCATCGCCGTGGGTGACGAAGGCAACGAGAAGAAGGCGGCCAAGTCGGCGGATCCCGCGGTGGTTTCGTAGGCCCTCCGACGAGTCCCAGCTCAAGGGGCGGGCGGGCGGCGCGCGTTCATGCGCCGCACGCCCGCCCTGTGCGTGCGCGCCGCTCGGTCGTGAGGCTTCTCTCGCCTGGTGCAAAAGCGTAGAGAAGGGTCCTATATGTGACATTCGGTGTGCGGGTGCGGTGCCCGTGCTGTGTAAGGTCCGGGGGCTGAGAGGCCACGGAAGGGACCGATCCGGTGAAAAAGAAGCTCGCGGCCGCGCTGTCCAGCGGTGCGGTACTGGTACTGGCACTGACGGGATGCGGTGGCAGCGAGGACAACAAGGAACTCGACGCCTGGGCCAAGAAGGTCTGTGACCTGGTGCCGGCCCAGAACAAGAAGATCACGGCGGCCTACGACGCGATCACCAAGGCGGCCGAGGACACCGAGAGCACCCCGGCGGAGCTCCAGAAGGCCGACTCCCAGGCCTTCCAGGACCTGTCCGACGGTTACAAGGCGCGTGCCACGGTCATCAGCAACGCGGGGGCGCCTCCCGGTGCCGAGGACGGCGCGAAGAAGCTCCAGGAGGCCGTCAAGCAGCTCACGGCCCTCTCGGCGTCCTACGCCGACATGAAGACGCAGGTGGACGGGCTCGACACCAAGGACCAGGCGAAGTTCGCGACCGGTCTCAAGGACGTCTCGGCCGAGATGAAGAAGGTGGAGACGCAGCGTCAGACCGCCCTCGGCGCCCTGAAGGACCTCGAGTCGGGCGACACCAAGCAGGCACTGTCCGAGCAGTCGGGTTGCAAGCAGGCCTCGACGTCGCCGGTGGCGTCCGCCTCGGCGACGGACAGCTGAGCGGAAGATCACCTCGGTTTGCGCGGCCCCGCGCGGAGGCCCCGCACGATCCGCGTGCCCGGCGCGAGCCGGCGCCGGGCGGGTGCGCCTCGCCGGCCGGCACGGACGCCCATGGCGCCACGCCGTCAAGCGTCCGTGCTGCTTCGGTGAGGCGGGCCCGCGCCGTGAGTCGCGCGGTGGCGCGTGCCGCGTGGCGTGCGCGGGCCACAATGGGGGCGTGAGTACTTCCAGTCTGCCCACGCTGCCCGCCGCGCCCCCTCCCGGCCGTCCCGATGCCACCGCCCGGCTGCGGGACGCCCTGCTCGGGGCCTCCTTCACCGCCGACGGCCTGCTGGAGCTGCTCGGCGCCCCCGCGTACGCGGCCCTCGCGCGCAGCGAGACCGTGCCGGCGCTCCGGGCGACCCGCGGGGACACCCCGCTGGAGGTGCTCGTACGCCTGTTCCTTCTCCAGCAACCGGTGCTCCACGCGCGCGTGGCGGACGTACTGCCCCTCGACGCGTGTCTGGAGAGCGGCTGGCTGGTGCGCGCCGGTGCGGACGAGGTCGCCGCGACGGTGGACGTACGGCCCTACGGCGGCCCCGGCGGCGAGGACTGGTTCATCGTGTCGGACCTGGGCTGTGCCGTCGGCGGCGCCGGTGGCATCGGCAGCCGGGAGGAGGGCGTCGTCCTCGGTGTCGGCGGTGCCTCCACGACCCTGGCCGGCATCACTGTCCGTACGCCCGCCGGCTCCGCCCTCGACCTCGGTACCGGCTCCGGGATCCAGGCCCTGCACGCCGCACAGCACGCCACGCGCGTGACGGCGACCGATCTCAACCCGCGCGCGCTGCACATCACCGCGCTGACCCTGGCCCTGTCCGGCGCCCCGGCGGCCGATCTGCGGGAGGGCTCACTGTTCGGGCCCGTCAAGCAGGGGGAGACGTACGACCTCATCGTCTCGAACCCGCCCTTCGTGATCTCGCCCGGTGCGCGGCTGACGTACCGCGACGGCGGGATGGGCGGGGACGATCTGTGCCGCTCGGTCGTTCAGGGGGCGGGGGCGCTGCTGAACGAGGGCGGGTTCGCGCAGTTCCTCGCCAACTGGCAGCACGTCGCGGGGGAGGACTGGCAGGACCGGCTCAGGTCGTGGGTGCCGCGCGGGTGCGACGCGTGGATCGTGCAGCGCGAGGTCCAGGACGTCACGCAGTACGCCGAGTTGTGGCTGAGGGACGCCGGTGATCACCGCGGCGACCCGGCCGAGTACCAGGCGCTGTACGACGCCTGGCTGGACGAGTTCGAGGCGCGCAAGGTGAAGGCCGTGGGTTTCGGCTGGATCACTCTGCGCAGGACGGGCTCCGCCGTGCCCTCGATCACCGTGGAGGAGTGGCCGCACCCGGTCGAGCAGCCGCTCGGCGACACCGTCCGGGCGCACTTCGAGCGCCTCGACTACCTGCGCGCCCACGACGACGCGGCCCTGCTGGAGGCCCACTTCAAGCTCGTGCCCGAGATCGTCCAGGAGCAGGTCGGGCTGCCCGGCGCGGAGGACCCGGAGCACGTGGTGCTGCGCCAGCACCGCGGGATGCGCCGGGCCACCAAGGTGGACACCGTCGGTGCGGGCTTCGCCGGCGTGTGCGACGGCTCGCTGAGCGCGGGTCGCATCCTGGACGCGATCGCCCAGCTCATGGACGAGGACCCGGTCATGCTGCGCGACCGTACGCCCGCGCAGATCCGGGTGTTGGTGGAGCAGGGTTTCCTGGAACCGGCGTGAGTTGAGCCGTGCCGCCCCGGAAATGCGCTCCCCTCCCTGGGCGGTGCGCAGTGGGAAACCCACTGCGCCCAGGTGATCGGCACTGTTCATGCCCCGACCGGAATGAGCGCGACCGAAAGTGGATTCACCAAGATCGTATGCGCGGATACCCGTGCCCGGCGCGGTCTGAATCCGGTCGGTTTTCGTGCCGAATCCGGTGCGGGTCGGTCGCAGAAGTGCGGGATCCGGGTGAGAAGCGGGCGAGAACCTGACGGGATCCGGCCGGGATCCGTGGCCGAAGCGGGCGGCCGGGGCGGCCGTCCGGCGGTCGGCCGGGCGCCGGTCCGAGGGAGTCCGCGGTCGTGTCGGCTCGGCGTTCACCCGGGGTTCGTCCGCCCGCCGCCCGCGCGTGCCAGTCTCCACCGGAGGCGCACGCACGGACGGAAGAAAAGGGGCACGGGAGACCATGGAGAGCGGACCGGCGATCTTCGCGGGGATGGTGTTCGCCCTGTTCGGAGGAGGGCTGCTGGTGTGGACCGCGGCCCGGGTACGGCATCGCGAGCCTGTCGCCCACGGTGTGAGTCCCGTCGCATCCGCGACCCTCGCGACCCTCGCCGCGCTCCTCACGCTGGCCCTCGGCGCGTGGTGCTTCGCCCGCCTCTAGGACGGCTCCTGGGAGGTCATCGCAAGTGGGTGGACCGGTAATGGGGAGATCGCCCTCCGGATGAGCCCGAAAAGGCCGGTGGGTACTCCGGGCGGCAGGAATGGCGGTAGTCGGGTTACCGTTCGAGTGGCCGTTGCGGGCTTTTCCCGTTTGACACGGGGGCGGGATGTACCGTCACACTCCGCAGCGTCCGCATGACCCGACCCCGGGAACCATGGCCTGGGGAGACCTCAGTGCCTCGACCGGAGAGAAGAGCGAAGTTGTCCCCGACCAGCGAGACCGCACAGGGCGGCCGCCGACTCGTCATCGTCGAGTCGCCTGCCAAGGCGAAGACGATCAAGGGCTATCTCGGCCCCGGATACGTCGTCGAGGCGAGCGTCGGGCACATCCGCGACCTCCCCAACGGCGCCGCGGAGGTGCCCGAGAAGTACACCGGCGAGGTCCGCCGCCTCGGCGTGGACGTCGAGCACGACTTCGAGCCGATCTATGTCGTCAACGCCGACAAGCGGGCCCAGGTCAAGAAGCTCAAGGACCTGCTGAAGGACTCCGACGAGCTCTTCCTCGCCACCGATGAGGACCGCGAGGGCGAGGCCATCGCCTGGCACCTCCAGGAGGTGCTCAAGCCCAAGGTCCCGGTCAAGCGGATGGTCTTCCACGAGATCACCAAGGCCGCGATCCAGGCCGCCGTCGCCAACCCGCGCGAGCTGAACCAGAAGCTGGTCGACGCCCAGGAGACCCGCCGCATCCTCGACCGCCTCTACGGCTACGAGGTCTCGCCGGTCCTGTGGAAGAAGGTCATGCCGCGCCTGTCGGCCGGCCGCGTCCAGTCGGTCGCCACCCGGCTCGTCGTGGAGCGGGAACGCGAGCGCATCGCGTTCCGCTCCGCCGAGTACTGGGACCTGACGGGCACCTTCGCGACCGGCCGCGCGGGGGACCCCTCGGACCCGTCGTCGCTGGTCGCCCGCCTCCAGACCGTCGACGGCAGGCGGGTCGCGCAGGGCCGCGACTTCGACTCCCTGGGACAGATCAAGAGCGCGAACACCCTCCACCTCGACGAGGCGGGCGCCCGCGCCCTGGCCGCCGCCCTGGAGCAGACGCGGTTCGCGGTCCGCTCGGTCGAGTCCAAGCCGTACCGCCGCTCGCCGTACGCCCCGTTCCGTACGACGACCCTCCAGCAGGAGGCCTCGCGCAAGCTCGGCTTCGGCGCGAAGGCGACCATGCAGGTGGCGCAGAAGCTGTACGAGAACGGCTTCATCACCTACATGCGTACCGACTCCACGACCCTCAGCGAGACCGCCGTCACCGCGGCCCGCGCCCAGGTCACGCAGTTGTACGGCGCCGACTACCTGCCCTCGTCCCCGCGCACCTACGCCGGGAAGGTCAAGAACGCGCAGGAGGCGCACGAGGCGATCCGCCCCTCGGGTGATCGTTTCCGCACGCCCGCCGAGACCGGCCTGACCGGCGACCAGTTCAAGCTCTACGAGCTGATCTGGAAGCGCACCGTCGCCTCCCAGATGAAGGACGCGACCGGCAACAGCGTGACCGTGAAGATCGGTGGCACCGCCGCCGACGGCCGGGACGTCGAGTTCAGCGCCTCCGGCAAGACGATCACCTTCCACGGCTTCCTCAAGGCCTACGTCGAAGGTGCCGACGACCCGAACGCCGAGCTGGACGACCGCGAGCGCCGGCTGCCCCAGGTCGCCCAGGGCGACGCCCTGAGCGCCGAGGAGATCACGGTCGACGGGCACGCCACGAAGCCCCCGGCCCGCTACACCGAGGCCAGCCTGGTCAAGGAGCTCGAAGAGCGCGAGATCGGCCGTCCGTCGACGTACGCGTCGATCATCGGCACGATCCTCGACCGCGGCTACGTCTTCAAGAAGGGCACGGCACTCGTGCCGTCCTTCCTGTCCTTCGCCGTGGTCAACCTCTTGGAGAAGCACTTCGGCCGACTGGTCGACTACGACTTCACCGCCCGCATGGAGGACGACCTCGACCGCATCGCGGCCGGTCAGGCGCAGTCCGTGCCGTGGCTGAGGCGCTTCTACTTCGGTGAGGGCACGGTCACCGGCGGCGCGGCCGACGCGGGCAACGGCGACGGCGACCACCTCGGCGGCCTCAAGGAACTGGTGACCGACCTGGGCGCGATCGACGCGCGCGAGGTCTCCTCGTTCCCGGTGGGCAACGACATCGTGCTCCGGGTCGGCCGCTACGGCCCGTACATCGAGCGCGGCGAGAAGGACTCCGAGAACCACCAGCGGGCCGACGTGCCCGAGGACCTGGCGCCGGACGAGCTGTCCGTCGAACTCGCGGAGGAGCTGCTCGCCAAGCCGAGCGGTGACTTCGAGCTCGGCGCCGACCCGGTGACGGGCCACCAGATCATCGCCCGCGCCGGCCGCTACGGCCCGTACGTCACGGAGGTGCTCCCCGAGGGCACCCCGAAGACCGGCAAGAACGCCGTGAAGCCGCGTACGGCCTCGCTGTTCAAGGAGATGTCGCTGGACACGGTGACGCTCGAGGACGCCCTCAAGCTGATGTCGCTGCCGCGAGTGGTCGGCGCCGACGCCGAGGGCCAGGAGATCACCGCGCAGAACGGCCGCTACGGCCCGTACCTGAAGAAGGGCACGGACTCGCGCTCGCTGCAGACCGAGGACCAGCTCTTCACGATCACCCTCGAAGAGGCGCTGGCGATCTACGCGCAGCCCAAGCAGCGTGGCCGCGCGGCCGCCAAGCCGCCGCTGAAGGAACTGGGCACCGACCCGGTCAGCGAGAAGCCGGTCGTGGTCAAGGACGGCCGTTTCGGGCCGTACGTGACCGACGGGGAGACAAACGCGACCCTGCGCTCCGGTGACAGCGTCGAGGAGATCACCCCGGAGCGCGGCTTCGAACTGCTCGCCGAGAAGCGGGCGAAGACGCCCGCCAAGAAGACGGCGAAGAAGGCGCCCGCCAAGAAGGCCCCGGCCAAGAAGGCGACGGCCGCCAAGAAGACCGCGGCGAAGAAGACCACGACGGCCGTGAAGAAGACGACGGCGAAGAAGACCACCGCCACCGCGAAGAAGGCGGCGGCCTCGAAGGCGGCGTCCGAGGACTGAGTCCGGCGCTGTTCCCCACTGAGGCTTCGCAATGCGAACGTCCCGGCATCACTTTGGTGTCGGGACGTGCTCACGTCAGGACGGGCCCTCCGGGCTGTCGGTGGCTCCCGATAGGCTGAACGCATGACCCGTGCCGAGCAGCCAACGGCCCTTCACCCGGCCCCCGACGACGCCCTGGTCGCGGACTCCCGCGAGCGCGCCGTCCGCGCCCTGCTGCGCAGGCCCCAGCTCAAACGCCTGTGGAGCGCCCAGCTCGTCGGAGGGATCGGCGACACCCTCGCACTTCTGGTGCTGGTGCTGCTGGCCCTTCAGGCGGCGACCGCCCAGGGCTCGTTCGGCGGCGGCTACCGGGGCTGGGCGTTCGCAGTGGCGACCGTCTTCGGTACGCGCATCCTGGCGACGGTGCTCTTCGGCGCCGTCCTGCTCGGCCCGCTGACCGCGCTCACCGCGCAGGAGGGGCCGCTCGACCGCCGCTGGACCATGGTCGGCGCGGACGGGATCCGGCTCGCGCTGCTCATCGTCGCGCCGCTGTGGATCGACTGGATGCCGGACGACGCGCTCGCGATGCTCCTGGTGACCGTCTTCGTGACCGGGGTCGCCGAGCGCTTCTGGACCGTGTGCCGCGAGAGCGCGGCGCCCGCGCTGCTGCCGGCTCCGCCTCCGGAGGGGGCGACGGTACGACCGCTGCCGGACCACCTGGACGCGCTGCGCCGTCTGTCGCTGCGGACGACCTTCGTGGTCATCCCGCTGGCCGGCGCCGTGCTCGTCGTCGCGGGCCTGCTCAACAACCTGCTGGGTTCCGGCATCGACTGGTTCGGCCAGCACCAGGCGGCCCTCGCGTCGTACGTCGCGGCCGGCCTGTTCGCCGCGTCCCTGTCCGTGCTGACCTTCCTGGAGCTGCCCGACACCCGCACCCCGCGCGCGCGTTCACCGCTGGAGGGGCTGCGCCGGCCCAAGACGGGCACCGGCGTCGACAAGGGCCGCACCGGCGCGATCCCGCTGCTGGTGCCCGCCTGCGCGGCCGTCGCCGGGGCGATAGCGGCCGCCGTGGCCGTCGCCGTGCTGCACGCCAGGGACCTGGGCGGCGGCCCCGTGCTGTACGGGCTGATGGTGCTCGCGCTGACCGGCGGTGTCGTGGTCGGTGTCCGTACGGCGCCCAAGGTGCTGGTCTCGCTGTCGCGGCGCCGGCTGCTCGCGCTGGCGATCGCCTTCACCGGGATCGCCCTGCTGGCCGCCGGGCTCGTCCCGGACGTCACCACCGTGCTGCTGATCGACGCGCTGGCCGGTGTCGGCGCGGGTGTGGCCGCCAACACCGGTCACACCCTGCTCGACCAGGAGACCGAGGAATACCGGCGGGCGCGGACCACCGAGCATCTGCACGCGGTCGTGCGGGTCGGTGTGGCGCTGGGCGCGCTGGTCGCCCCCGTGGTGGCCGCGGCGATCGGACCGCACCGGCTGGTGAACGGCAAGTTCGTGTTCGCGCACGGCGGCGCCGCCTTCACCCTGATGCTGGTCGGCGCCCTGCTGCTGCCGGTGGCCGCGCTGGTGCTCGCCAAGGTCGACGACCGGTCCGGCGTACCCCTGCGGCACGACCTGCGGGACGCGCTGCTCGGCGGCGACGACCCGGTGACGGTGCCCGCCTCCTCCGGTTTCTTCATCGCTCTGGAAGGCGGGGACGGGGCCGGGAAGTCCACCCAGGCCGAGGCGCTCGCCGAGTGGATCAGGGCCAAGGGACACGAGGTCGTGGTGACGCGCGAGCCGGGGGCGACCCCGGTGGGCAAGCGGCTGCGGTCGATCCTGCTGGACGTGTCGAGCGCCGGGCTCTCGCACCGCGCGGAGGCGCTGCTGTACGCGGCGGACCGCGCGGAGCACGTGGACACCGTGGTCAGGCCCGCGCTCGAGCGCGGCGCGGTCGTGATCTCCGACCGGTACATCGACTCCTCGGTGGCGTACCAGGGCGCCGGGCGTGACCTGTCCCCGACGGAGATCGCCCGCATCAACCGCTGGGCGACGGACGGTCTGGTGCCGCATCTGACGGTCCTCCTTGACGTGTCCCCGGAGATCGCCCGCGAGCGGTTCACCGAGGCGCCGGACCGGCTGGAGTCGGAGCCCGCGGAGTTCCACGCGCGCGTGCGGTCCGGATTCCTCACGCTGGCCGCCGCCGACCCGGGCCGGTACCTGGTCGTGGACGCCGGGCAGGAGCCCGAGGCCGTCACGACCGTCGTACGGCACCGTCTCGACCAGATGCTGCCGCTGTCCGAGCAGGAGATCCGGGAGCAGGAAGAGGCCCGCCGCAAGGCCGAGGAGGAGGCGCGGCGCAAGGCCGAGGAAGAGGCCGCGCGCAAGGCCGAGGAGGAGCGCCTGGAGCGGGAGCGCCAGGAGCAGCTCGCCCGTTTGAAGGCCGAGGAGGAGGAGCGCAAGCGGCGCGAGCTGGAGGAGGCCCAGCGTCGCGAGGCCGAACGCCAGGCGGAGGAGGCCAGGCTGCGGGCCGAGGAAGCGCGCAGGCGGGCCGAGGAGGAGCGGGCACGGCTCCTCGCCGAGGAGAAGGCACGCGCGGAGGAAGAGGCTCGGCGCAAGGCCCAGGAAGAGGCCGCCCGCAAGCGGGCCGAGGAGGAGGCGCGACTGCGCGCCGAGGCCGAGGAGCGGCGGCTGGAGAAGCAGCGCAAGGCCGAGGAGGCGTTGCTGAGGGCGGAGGAGGCCCGGCGGCTCGCCGAGTCCGCGGCCGCGGCGGCGGAGGCGGGGCCCCAGCAGACCGCCACACCCGCGGCGGGGCTGGACGCGGCGACCGTGCCCACGCCTGTCGTGACGCCGACGAACGCGTCGGGCGGTCCGGTGGACGAGACGGCCGTGCTGCCCCGGGTCCGGATGGACAAGGAGGACGACGGAGGTGAGCCGGACAGGGGTTCCGGTGCCGCCGACTCCGAGGTGACGGCCGAACTGCCGCAGCCGCCGGTTCCTGAGGGGGCTGCGGATGAGACGGCTGTGCTGCCGCCCGTGCCTTCGGGCTCTGCCGACGAGACCGCGGTGTTGCCCGTGCCTCCGGGATCCGCCGACGAGACGGCCGTGCTGCCGCCGGTGTCGGGGGACGGGCCCGCGGGCCGGGTACCGCCGGGGTACTTCCGGGACGAGGAGCGGACGCGGGAGTTGCCGCAGGTCGACGAGAAGGGGACACCGCGGCGGAGGGCTCGGTCGGACTGGGCCGAGGAGACGCCGTTGGACGATCTGCCTTCGCTGGCCGACGAGTTGCTCGGACCGCACGACGACGAGCGTGGGGACGGCCGGGGTCGGGGTCGGCGTCGGGGCCGGTAGCGGTGGTTCTCCGGGTGCGGGTGCGGGTGCGTCGTGGCTGGTCGCGCGGTTCCCCGCGCCCCTAGGTGGGGGCAGCCGGGCCAGGCCCGTACCGCACCCATTGTCAGTGGTCGCCCCCACAATGGACTGAACGCACGAAGCATGACGAAAGGGCGGCGTGACCCATGACCGTATGGGACGACCTGGTCGGCCAGGAGAGGGTGAGTGAACAGCTCGCCGCCGCCGCTCGGGACGCCGATGCCCTGGTCACCGCCGTCTCCACCGGCGCACCGCCGCCCGAGGCGTCGAAGATGACCCACGCCTGGCTGTTCACAGGTCCCCCGGGTGCGGGCCGGAACCAGGCGGCGAGGGCCTTCGCCGCCGCGCTGCAGTGCGTCAGTCCGGACCGGGCTCTCGGGGGAGCGCCCGGCTGCGGGTTCTGCGAGGGGTGTCATACGGCACTCATCGGCACCCACGCCGACGTCACCTCCGTGGCCGCTGTCGGCACCCAGATCCTCGCCGACGACATGCGGGACACCGTCAGGAAGTCGTTCACCTCGCCGGCGACCGGCCGCTGGCAGATCATCCTCGTCGAGGACGCCGAGCGGCTGAACGAGAAGTCGGCCAACGCGGTCCTCAAGGCCGTCGAGGAGCCCGCCCCCCGCACGGTCTGGCTGCTGTGCGCGCCGTCCATCGAGGACGTCCTGCCGACGATCCGCTCCCGCTGTCGCCACCTCAACCTGAGCACCCCCGCCGTGGAGGCCGTCGCCGACATGCTCGTGCGCCGGGAGGGCGTCGAGCCGGCCGCCGCGATGGCCGCCGCCCGTGCCACCCAGGGCCATGTCGACCGGGCCCGCCGTCTCGCCACCGACCCGGCCGCGCGCGAGCGCCGTGCCGCCGTGCTGAAGCTGCCGCTGCGCGTCGACGACGTCGGCGGCTGTCTCAAAGCGGCGCAGGAACTCGTCGACGCGGCGGCCGACGACGCCAAGCAGCTCGCCGAGGAGATGGACGGCAAGGAGACCGAGGAGCTGAAGGCGGCGATGGGTGCGTCCCAGGGCGGCCGCATGCCCCGCGGCACGGCGGGCGTGATGAAGGACCTGGAGGACCGGCAGAAGCGCCGGCGCACCCGTACCCAGCGCGACAGCCTCGACCTGGCACTGACCGACCTCACCGCGTTCTACCGTGACGTCCTCGCCCTCCAGCTCGGCTCCCGGGTGGCGATCGCCAACGCGGACGCGGAGGACGCGCTGGAGCGGCTCGCGCGCGGCAGCTCCCCGGAGACCACGCTCCGCCGTATCGAGGCGATCGGCGCCTGCCGCGAGGCGCTCGACCGCAACGTGGCCCCGCTGCTCGCGGTGGAGGCCATGACGATGGCGCTCAGAGCGGGCTGAGAACCGGCGGGTGATCACGCGTTGACGGCGTCACTCGTACGGGCCGGTTTGTTCACACAGAGCATGTGATCCAACGCGCAGAGTTAGGCTCACTCGATGCACATCAGGCGAAATCCCCGCCACACGAGCCGGAAGCTTCCCGTGCGTCGGGCACCGGCACCGGCGCCGGCGCGCAGGATCCGTACCGGCGGCGCCCTCCTCGCCGTCGCCGCGCTGCTCGTCTCCGCCTGCTCAGCGGGTGCATCGACGAGTTCGGCAACCTCGGCCACCTCGGCCGCCGACGTGGCACTGGGCGCGCTGCCCCGGTCGACGCCGGCCGCGCTGTCGCCGTACTACGGGCAGAAGGCGCGCTGGCGCAGCTGCGGGATCCCCGGTTTCGAGTGCGCCACGCTGAAGGCGCCGCTCGACTACGACAAGCCGGCCGGCGGGGACGTCCGGCTCGCCGTCGCCCGCAAGAAGGCCACCGGGCCGGGCAAGCGCCTCGGGTCGCTGCTCGTGAACCCGGGCGGACCGGGCGGCTCGGCGGTCGGCTACCTCCAGGCGTACGCCGGGATCGGCTACCCGGCCGAGGTGCGGGCCCGTTACGACATGGTCGCGGTGGACCCGCGCGGGGTCGGTCGCAGTGAGCCAGTCGAATGCCTCGACGGGCGGGACATGGACACGTACACCCAGACGGACAGCACCCCCGACGACGCGCGCGAGACCGCCCAACTCGTCGACGCCTACAAGAAGTTCGCGGAAGAGTGCGGCGCGCACTCGGCGAAGCTGTTGCGGCACGTGTCGACGGTCGAGACGGCCCGGGACATGGACATCGTGCGGGCGGCACTGGGCGACGCGAAGCTGAACTACGTGGGGGCGTCGTACGGGACGTTCCTCGGGGCGACGTACGCGGGACTGTTCCCCGGTCGCGCAGGGCGGCTGGTGCTGGACGGTGCGATGGACCCCTCACTGTCCGCGCGCCGGGTGAACCTCGACCAGACGGCGGGCTTCGAGATGGCGTTCCGGTCGTTCGCGAAGGACTGTGTGCAGCAGCCGGACTGCCCGCTCGGAGCGAAGGGCACACCGAGCGCGGAGGCCGGCCGGAAGCTCAAGGCATTCTTCCGGAAGCTCGACGCGCACCCCATCCCCACCGGCGACGCGGACGGCCGCACACTCGGCGAGGCCCTGGCCACGACCGGCGTGATCGCGGCGATGTACGACGAGAGCTCATGGGCGCAGCTGCGGGAGGCACTGAGCTCGGCGATGAAGGAGAGCGACGGCGCCGGGCTGCTGGTCCTCGCCGACAGCTACTACGAGCGGGACGCCGACGGCCGCTACAGCAACCTGATGTCCGCCAACGCGGCCGTGAACTGCCTCGACCTTCAGCCCGCCTACGACAGTCCGGAGGAGGTCGAGAAGGCCGTCCCGGCCTTCGAGAAGGCGTCCCCCGTCTTCGGTGAGGGCCTTGCCTGGGCTTCCCTCAACTGCGCGTACTGGCCGGTCGGGCCCACGGGTGAGCCGCACCGCATCGAGGCGCGGGGCGCCGGCCCGATCGTCGTGGTCGGCACCACCCGCGACCCGGCCACCCCCTACCGCTGGGCCCGCGCCCTGGCCGCCCAGCTCACCTCGGGCCGCCTGCTCACCTACGAGGGCGACGGCCACACCGCCTACGGCCGCGGCAGCGGCTGCATCGACTCCGCGATCAACGCGTATCTGCTCCGCGGCACCCCTCCCGCGGACGGGAAACGCTGCTCCTGACCTGGTCACCGGAGCGTCCGGGGGCGCCCCCAGGGCTGGTGCGGAGCACCCCCGGAAACTGTGTAGACTTACCGACGTTGCTGACCGCACCATGGTGCGGACGGCGCGCCGCCTTAGCTCAGATGGCCAGAGCAACGCACTCGTAATGCGTAGGTCTCGGGTTCGAATCCCGAAGGCGGCTCTGAAAGGCCCAGGACTCACTCGCCGTGACCTGGGTCTTTTGCTGTTCTGTGACCTTATTTCTGTCACTGCCTTCAGCTCAGAAGTCCGGCCGTGTGCCCTTTGGTGGCCGACCGGTGGCCAAACGTGCCAACGGCGTGCAGCGGCGGTGGCCAAGTGCGCCGCTCGGTGCGTGCGAACGGCCGCTCGGTCGTTGTTCCATCCCTACAAGTCGTCGCCGAGCAGCGCTACCTGTAAGGGACTTCGGCCGGGTCCAGTCGTCCTGAAGTTGTGCGCCGAGAGGGCGGGCGGAGCGGATCCGCATCGCTGCCGGGTTTCCTTTTCGCGCTAGGCCGCGTGGATGCTGGGCTCATCTTCGGCCGTGGCGGGAGAGCCCGGAGCGCGAAGCGGTGCCTTGACAGCCAGAGCCCTGCAGAAGATCAATGTGCCGGTGGCTCGCCCAGTCGCGGCTCGGCAGTCGCCGGGAAAGCCTGCCCGCAGGCGAGGCGAACAGAGCGCTTCGGATTGTGGAGCGCGTCCTTCCAACGCATGGTCCACGGGGTGAGGATCGCTTGCGGAGGGCTCTCTGTGCGAAGATCCGCCCTCCCCGCGTTGGGTAGGCTGACCTGTGGCAGGCAGAACACCATGACGACCATGGGGATGCGTTGCACCGGCAAGTTCCGTTCTTGCCGCGGAGTTCTTGGGCTCAAGTGCTTCAGCCGCGTGCGGCGACAGGGGTGCCGTGTCTGTCCCCTGGGCGTCTTCCTCTCGCACCAGATGGCACGGGCGCGTGCGGCGTCAATTGCCCGGACATGCAACTCGCCCCAGCCTTAGGCCCGTTCGCCCGCCCCGGCGCGTCAAGAGTGCATAAAGGCTTCCATCGCCGACAGGCGGAAAGATCCTCTTTGCCGCCCCTTACGGGCAATCATCTTCTTTTGGCTGCGGGTAGCTTCACAGCGGCCCCACACGGGGGACACAACTTCACGACTTGAAACGGGGGAGATCGTGACTTTTCGTATGCCTTCGTCCCGAAGACATAGACCACGTCCTGGGTTCGCGAGGGGCGGTCGGTGGGTGGCCGGAGTTCTTTCTGCGGCCCTGACCCTGACGATGCTCGATGGCGCGTACGCGTCGGCCGCCGTCCCAGCCCAGGCACCCCAGGCCCCCAAGGCGCCGAAGAAGGCCGCGGCCGCGCAGGCGGCGGACATCCCGTCCGCGCGGGTGGCGGCACGGTTGTCGGGCAGGCGGGTTGAGGCGCTGTCCGCGCGCACGGAGACCTCCACGACGTGGGCGAACAAGGACGGTTCTCTCACGACCGAACTCACCGCCGGTCCCACGCGCTTCAGGGACGAGGCCACGGGGAAGTGGCGCAACGTCGATCTGAACCTGGTTCAGAAGCTGGACGGGACGGTCGAGCCCAAGGCTCACCCCGAGGCGCTGAGGCTGACCGGCGGGTCCGGGGCGCCGGCGAAATCGTGGAAGGCCGCTCGCGAGGCCAAGGCGACGAGCCTGGTGACGCTGGGCGAAGGCGCCCAGCAGATCGCCCTCCAGTGGAAAGGCGGCCTCCCCAGGCCGAAGCTCGACGGAACGCGTGCGAAGTACGTCGACGCGATTCCCGGCGCGGACGTGGTCGTGGAGGCCACGCGCACCGGTTTCGAGCAGTACGTCCAGATCAAGGAGCGCCCCGGTTCGGAGAGCTACTCGTACACCCTGCCGCTGAAGGCCAAGGGCCTGACGGCGAAGCAACTGCCCGACGGCAGCGTGCTGTTCACCGACAGCAAGCGCAGAAAACGGGCTGTCATGCCCGCGCCAATGATGTGGGACGCCACTGTCGACAAGCGCTCCGGTGAGCACACCCACAAGGCCAAGGTCGGCATGAAGGTGGTGCAGAAGGGCTCCTCGATCGACCTGGTGGTCACTCCGGACGCCCGGTTCCTCACCGACCCGGACACCACTTACCCGGTGACCGTCGACCCGTCCACCTCGTCGTTGTCCAACGTCTTCGACACCTATGTCCAGCAGGGCGAGACCGTCGACTGGTCCACTGACACCGAGCTGGACCTGGGCAACCCGGGCACCAAGAACACCGACGGCACTCCGCGCACCGCGCGGTCCTTCATCTCCTGGAACACCACCCCGATCCAGGACTCGCTGGTCTCCAGCGCGAAGCTGAGCCTGTGGAACTTCCACTCGGGCAACACCGACTGCAAGCCCTACCCGTGGGACGTGTGGTCCACCGGCGCCGCCTCCACCTCCTCGCGCTGGACCGCCCAGCCGTCGTGGATCGCGAAGAAGGCCACCTCCACCGAGACGACGGGCAACGCCGGGTGCTCGGCCCAGCCGGACGGCTGGATCAACGCGGACGTGACCACGCTGGCGCAGGAGTGGGCCTCGGCCAAGGCCACCCGCGGCAACATGGGTCTGCAGGCCAGTGACGAGTCGGTGGTGTCGCAGTGGAAGCGGATCAACTCCGCCAACGCCGCCTCCAATCCGCCCAAGCTGACGATGACTTACAACTACCGGCCCAAGACCGGCACCGACCGGCAGGCCGGCCCGCCCTTCTTCAAGGGCAGCGACGGCGTCTGGTACGTCAACACCACCACGCCGACGCTGCGGGACACCTTCACCGACGTCAACAACGACACGGTCGACGGCACCTTCGAGATCGACGACGCGGCCACCGGCACGCAGGTCGGCAACTACCTGGTGTCGCCGTACGTGCCCAGTGGGCAGCCGGCGTCGGTGACCGTGCCGGCCGGGGTCCTGCAGAACGGAAAGACGTACAAGTTCCGCACCAACCCCTATGACGGCACGCACTACAACAACGCGTGGTCGGCGTACGAGACCTTCACCGTCGACACCTCCGCGCCCTCCGCGCCGTCCTCGGTGACCTCCACCGACTACCCGGCCGACCAGTGGGTCAAGGGAGTCGGGCAGCCGGGCGTCTTCACCGTCACCCCGCCCGCCGGTGACCAGAACGGCGTCGAGTGGTCACTCGACGGCGTCACCTGGACCACCGTGCCCACCGGCGGCTCCACGACTGCGGTGAAGATCACCATCAAGCCCGATACCGCGGGCACCAACATCCTGTCCGTGCGCAGCACCGACAAGGCGGAGAACAAGTCCGACCCGGTCGTCCACACCTTCCACGTCGGACCGGGCGGCGTCACCAGCCCCCGGGACGGGACCCGCACCGCGGCCCGGGTGCCGCTGACAGCCGAGGCGGACAGCGGCAAGTACACCGGTGTCTCGTTCGACTGGCGGCGTGGCGATGCCGACGCGTGGACCCCGGTGCCCGCGGCGGACGTGACCGCGGGCGGTCAGCCCCTGTCGTCCTGGCCGGCCCCGCTCACCGCGGGCAAGAGCGCCAAGCTCACCTGGAACGCCACCTCGACCGTCAACCCCGACGGTGACGTCCAGCTGCGTGCCGACTTCACCGGCTCCGGTGCCTCGGCGTCGTCCGACGCGATCAGTGTGGTGGTGGACCGAGGCGCCGACGGCGCGGCCACCGCGGACGTCGGCCCCGGCTCGCTCAACCTGCTCACCGGTGACTACAACGTGTCGGCCACCGACGCCTCCTTCTTCGGTCTGACGGTGGACCGTACGGCCTCTTCCCGGTCCCCTCAGGCCGGAGCCCACGACGACCAGGCGCCCGTCTTCGGCAAGGAATGGGCCTACGGCGCGGCGTCCGACCAGGTGGACACGCCGTTCTCCTATCTGCGCAAGACCTCGGCCACCTCGCTGAGCGTCGTCACGGCCGCCGACAACTCCGAGATCCGCTTCACCGCGACCGCCGACGGCAAGGGCTGGGTACCCGAACCCGGCTCGGAGGACTACACGCTCACCGGTTCCTTCTCCGGCACCTTCACCATCGAGAGCAGCGACGGTCAGGTCACCACCTTCGCCCGCACCACGTCGACCAGTACCACCTGGCAGGCGAAGACCTCGTACACCGACGGTGTCGCGGACTCCACCACCACGACCGTCTCCGAGCCGGTCACCGTGGGTGGCGTGCAGACCGCGCGGCCCAAGTACCTCATCGCCGCCACCTCCGCCGTCCCGGCCGCCACCTGCCAGGCCGACCCCTCGGCCAAGGGCTGCCGCGTCCTGGAGTTCGTCTACGCGACGACCACCACCGCGACCGCCTCGGCGCCCGGTGACGTGAAGGACCAGGTCTCGGCCCTCCGGCTGTGGTCCACCGCGCCCGGGGCCGCTGCCGCGACGGCCACGGCCGTGGCGTCCTACCGGTACGACGGCTCGGGCCGCCTCGTCGAGTCCTGGGACCCGCGGATCTCCCCGGCGCTGAAGACGGCGTACGGCTACGACTCCGCCGGACGCGTCACCACCCAGACACCGCCCGGACAACTGCCGTGGACTTTCGCCTACGGCCAGGCGGGCTCCAACCCGGCGGCCGGCGACGGCATGCTGCTGAAGGTGTCCCGTCCCTCCCTCACTCCGGGCAGCGCCACCCAGACCAACGGCACCGCCGAGACGAACATCGTCTACGGCGTTCCGCTCAGCGGCGGCTCCGCGCCGGAGGACCTCGGCGCGACGGCCACCGCGTCCTGGGGCCAGACCGACGTACCCACCGACGGCACCGCCGTCTTCCCGGCCGACCAGGTGCCCTCGGCCCACGACGGCCCGTCCCTCGGCTCGACCGGATACCAGCGGGCGACCATCCACTACCTGGACGCCTCCGGCCGCGAGGTCGACCAGACCGTGCCCGGTCACCACACCAACGTCACCGAGTACGACGGGTTCGGCAACACCACCCGCACCCTGACCGCGGCCAACCGCGAACTGGCGCTCGGCACCACCGCGGCCCAGCGCACCCAGCTGACGAACCTGGGCATCAACGCCCTGTCGTCCGCCGAGCGCGCCCAACTGCTGTCCACCGTCTCGGTCTACAGCGCCGACGGCGTCCGGGAGACCGACACCTACGGCCCGCTGCACCAGGTGACACTGGAGGCGAAGCTGACGAGCGGCACCACCACGCTCGCCGACGCGGGCAGTCAGCTCGCGGCCCGCGCGCACACCGTCCAGGAGTACGACACCGGCCGACCCACCGACGGCACGGCGACCATCGAGGACCAGGTCACCAAGGTCACCGAGGGCGCACAGCCGCGCTCCTGGTCCACCCTGCTGGCCGACCCCCGCGTCACCACCCACACCATCAACTGGACCAAGGGCCAGCCCACCGGGACCACCCAGGATCCGGGCGGCCTGGGCCTCACCTCCGCGACCTCGTACGACAGCCAGAACCGGGTCGCGGCCACGTCCCAGCCCGCCTCCGGCGGGAGTGACGCCGGCACCACCAGGACCACGTACTACACCGCCGACGGCACGGGAACCTGCGGCAACCGGCCCGAATGGGCCGACCTGGTCTGCCAGACCGCCCCGGCGGCCGCGATCAGCGGCGGCGGCAGCAACCCGGCCCAACTTCCCACGAAGACCTTCGAGTACGGCCTGTACGGCCAGCCCACGAAGGTGACCGAGACGGCCAACAATGTCACCCGTACCACCACCTCCGGGTTCGACACCGCGGGCCGGGCGACCACCGTCACCACCACCGGAGGGCTCGGCGCCGCGGTGCCGGCGGGCACCACGACGTATGACGCCGCCACCGGGCTGCCGCTCAAGGACACGTCGACGGACGGCGGCACCATCACCAAGGCCTACGACACGCTCGGCCGGGAAATCTCCTACACCGACGCCGACGGCGGCACCACCACGACGTCGTACGACGCCCTGGACCGGCCCGTCACGGCGACCGACAACGTCCCGTCCACGACCACCTACACCTACGACACCACGATCGACCCGCGCGGCCTGTCCACCTCGGTCACCGACTCGGTGGCCGGGACGTTCACGGCCCGCTACGACGCCGACGGCGCCGTCACCAGTCAGACACTGCCCGGCGGCTACACCGTGACCCAGTCCGCCGACACCACGGGAGCGATGACCAGCCGGGTGTACACCCGTACCTCGGACGGCACCGTCCTGGTCTCCGACAGCGTCACCCTCACCGCGCACGGCCAACGCGCCACGCACTCCGGCACCCCTGGCGTCACCGCGTCCCAGACCTACGCCTACGACGCCACGGGCCGCCTCACCCAGGTCCAGGACACCAGCACCGACGCCTACTGCACCACTCGCACGTACACCTACGACAAGAACAGCAACCGCAAGTCCCTGGCGACGGCCACCTCGGCGGTGGGTGCCGACTGCACCACTGCCGGCGCCGCCACGACGACCTACGCCTACGACACCGCTGACCGGCTGGTGAACTCCGGCTACGTCTACGACGCCTTCGGCCGCACCACCAGCGCACCCGGAGCCACCCTGGCCTACTTCACCAACGACCTGATCCGCCAGGAGACCGCCGGCAGCAGTCGGCAGACCTGGAGCCTGGACGCCACCCTGCGCCTACGCTCCTGGACCACCGAGAGCAATTCCTCGGGCACCTGGACGCAGACCTCGGCCAAGGTCGACCACTACGACTCGGACGGCGACAACCCCCGGTGGATCACCGAGGACACCGCCGGCAGCGTCACCCGCAACATCGACGGCGCCGACGGCAACCTCGCCGCGACGACCACCAAGACCGGTGGCGTGATCCTGCAACTGGCGAACCTGCACGGGGACATCACCCTGCGGCTGCCCGCCGACACCTCGGTCGCACCGACCGTCCTGGACGCCGACGAGTACGGCAACCCCAGGGCGGGCCAGTCGTCCGTGCGGTACGCGTGGCTGGGAGGCAAGCAGCGCTCCGACGAGACGGTCACCGGGCTCACCCTCATGGGAGCGCGCCTCTACGACCCCACCACCGGCCGCTTCCTGTCCCTGGACCCGGTCCGCGGCGGCAACGCCAACGCCTACGAATACGGCAGCGGCGACCCCGTCAACAACTACGACCTCGACGGACGGTGCGGCAAGGCGTGTCACGAGGCCGGGGCGTGCATGAGCCTGGGCTATTCGAACTGCGTGTTCGTGATGTACCTGTCCGGCATCCTGTCCTGGAACATCAAGGGCAACCACGGCCGGCGCAACGCCGTCCGCCACTTCATCTGGCAGTCCAGCCTGACGTACTTCTTCGGGGCGGCGGCGGCCAAGCGGATAGGCAACGCCCATGAGTGGGGGGAGAAGTGTCCTCGCCACGGACGCTGCGACACCAAGGTGGACCAGCACAACAACCGTGTGGCACGGATCTTCGAGAGCAGCAGCTACAACCGCGGACAGACACGCTACTGGCTCAACAGAGGACTCCTGTTCCAGTATCTGTACCAGGTCGGCAGCTACTTGTTCCGGTACGGCTACCTGTGGGGCTAGCCACCGTCAGCGCTCAGCAGTGATCTGAACGAACAACAGACCGGGCGCGGTCCCCTTGGACGGGGGCCGCGCCCGGTCACCAGTCCCCGCGGCCACGACCACCCGTACTCCCAGGAGCATCGTTGTCCCCCACATCACCGTCCGTCGGCACCCGCGTCATACTGGCGGCGGCCCTCCTGCTGCCGACCGCTCTCCTCAGCGCGTGCTCAGCCCTCGGCGGCGGCGACGGCTGCCACGACACGGCAGCCGAACTCAAGCGACTGTCCAGGCAGCCACTCCTCGACTCAGCGCCCGCCCATGCCTCGGCACCCGCCAACTACCGCGGGGTGGGCGTGACCACCGGTTGCGACGACGACAGCAGCGGAGCGCCCTGGCTGCACGCGGACCGCCTGTACGCGTTCCCGGGCACACCTGACGAGGTCATCACCCACTACACCAAGACCGCCGCCGCGGCCGGCTGGAAGGTGGAGCATGACCCCGCCCCCGGGGCCCCGCCCGCCACCGTGGAGGGCGCCTGCTGGACCAGGACCGAGCAGGGCCGGCATCTGCTGCTCGAAGTCGACCTCCGTCCCAAGGGCTTCTCGCCCGAGCCCGAGGTCGGCACGGGCCTCGCCTATGCGGTGTCGGTCGGTACCGAGCGGGACGGCGGCAAGGAAAGCTGTTGGCACTGATCCGGAAACCGAGGCATCGCTGGGCAGGTGGCCTGCCGAGCCGCCACCGTGCCAGGGTGAGCGGGCCTCGGGCACCGGGAAGCAGGTTCAGATGGCGGTTGCCGAGGCGACGCTCACCGTCGTCCTCGCCGACGGCATGCGGCGCACGGAACGGTGGCGCCTGCTGTCCGATCTTTTGGATGCCGACAGCAAAGCGCACATTCTCTGATCAGGCAGAACGTCACTCAGCAGCACCATCAGGCACTACGCAACACGAACGCTCACGGTCTCGACATGCGTAGGTCTCGGGTTCGAATCCCGAAGGCGGCTCTGTGGAAGCCTCAGGACTCACTCGCCGTGACCTGGGGCTTTTGCTTTTGCCGGATGTGGCGCCGTCGCCGCGCGGGCCGCGCGACTGGCCGTGATCCCGGCCCTGACACGCGTGGGGTGGCCGGAGCGCGACCCTTCGGCGGCCGCTCCGCTGAGCCGACGGGCGGGACCTTCCGGCTCGCGTCGGCGTTCGGGCGGTACGAACTCGGCACTGCGCCGGGGCGTACGACCTCGCGACGGCGGGGCGGGCCCGGGTGATCGACGGCTGAGCCCCGCGCGGGCGGGCCAGGGCGTTGCGGAGCGGCCACGTTCTCGTAGAGCCACGGGCCTGGGCGCGCAGCTCGCCCCGGGGTGCCGGTTGCACTCCCGGCGCGCGCCAGTCGCTGTCGTCGAAGTTGGTGCGGGGCGGCCCCTGAACCCACTGCAAGAGATGGGACGGAACCTCAGGGATGACGGTCGCCCCCGGTCTCACCCGGCGTCGGGCCGGAAGCGTCCCGCAGTTCCTCCTCGATGCGCTGGATGAGGGGGTGGTCCTCGGGATGCACCCGCAGGTAGATGTCCGTGCCGTGGTCAGGTCCTCGCGCCAGCGGAGCGGCTGGGCTCCGCTTCCCTTGCGGATCAGGGCGCGGCGGTAGCGGGCCTCGGCGACGTAGGGGTGCTGGGAGCCGTACTTCTCGGTGTAGATCCGGATGGCGTTCTTGACCTCCGTCAGCGCCGCCTCGCTGTTTCCCTGGTCGTGGAGGAGATGCGAGTAGCGGACCAGGGCGCAGGCGCGGTCCGGATGGTCCCGGTCGCCGTCCATGTGGGGGGCGGACAGCACCTGGTCGAAGATCCGTTTCGCCTCGGCGAGGAGACGCTCGGCCTCCCGTTCCCCCGGCGAGGAACGCTCACGTGCCGGGGAGCGCCGGTCGTCCCGGCCCCGGTATCTCGCCGCCCGCTGCCGGAGCGTCTCGCCCAGATGGACGGACGAGGAGAGCACGACCGGGTGGCCGACCGCGTAGCCGGCACACTCCAGGACCTCCAGCGCGCTCCTCAGGTGCTTCTCGGCTCCCTCCAGGTCCTGGGAGTCCAACAGGGCCAGTCCGAGCGCCTGGTGGACGAAACGCCGTACGGTTGCGTCGCGCGGGCTCGCCGTCCCCGGGCGCCCGCTCCAGCAGTTGCAGTGCCTCGCGGTGCAGGTTCAGCGCCTCGCCGAGCCGCCCCTGCCGCCAGCGGACCAGGCCGAGGTCGCACAGACCGTCGGCGATCTTCACCGGGTCGGTCTCGGACAGCCTCCGCAGCCGCAGCAGGGTCTGGGCCGCGGCCTCGGACGCCCCGTCGAAGTCACCGAGCTCGCGCAGGACCCGCCCCAACTGCATGCGGCTCTCCAGCGTGCGCGGATCACGGTCGCCGTCGAGGCGCAGCCGTATCTTGAGCGCGTCCTCGGCGAAGCTGCGTGCCTCGGGCAGCTCGGCACTGAGCACCTTGAGCCGGCTGAGGGACACCAGGGTGTTGGCGACGAGCGAGTTCTGGCGGCCCCAGAGGTTCTCCCGCTGGCGCAGGGCGTCCATCAGCAGCCGTTCCGCCTCGGTGCGGTCGCCCTGCACACGGAAGTACTCGCCCATGCTCTGCAGCAGGGTCGAGGTGTTCTCGTCGACGACCCCGAGCCTTCCGCAGTGGTCGAGCACCACCCGGGCGTGCGGGAGCAGTTCGACGCACTGCGGCCAGGTGCTCTCCTGCTCCGGGTCCTCCGGGAACCAGCCGTTGACCAGGCACGCCGCGGCGGCCGCGTGGAAGGTCTGTTCCGCCTGGGGCATCTCCTCGCGGATCACGGCCTGCACCTGGGTGTGCATCACCAGCTTCGCCTCGCCCGTGAGCAGCGAGGAGTTCCTGGCCGTGTCCTTGATACGGCGTTCCCGCGACGGCTGGGTGACGCCCTCGGCGAGCGGTCTCGGCAGCAGATCGGTGCGCTGTCTTTCGGCCTCGAAGAAGTAGCTGGGTATGCCCTGCGGTGCGAGGAAGGCGCACAGCCGCAGCAGCAGACCCGCGAGCGCGTCCTTCGTCTCGGCCTGTTTGAAGGAGTGGATCCAGGCCGGGGCGCCGCTCGGGCTCGTCTCCGGTCGGGCGGACGGAGCGACCTGCGAGGGAACGTCCAGGGCCTGGAGGTACGCCTCTATGTCGGGCTCGTCGCGCAGGGAGGCCGCCGCGGGCTCCAGGGCGAGGGGCAGCCGTCCCAGCCGGTCCACGATCTTCGCCAGTCCGGCTTCGTCGTCGACCCCGCTCTCGTTGCGGAGGAAGGACACGGCCTCCTCGGCGGTGAACGCCTCCAGGGCGATGCGGTGGTGGGGAGCGCTGCGCTGCCAGACGGGGTTGACGGAGGTGATCAGCACCTGGCCGCCGTTGCCGGTGTCGGGCAGCAGCTGCCGGATGGTGGAGTCGTCCTCCGCCCCGTCGTAGATCAGCAGCGCTCTGGTCCTGGGTAACTCATGGGACAGCAGGTGCTGGAGCGTCTGCTCGGGATCACGGTCCTCGTGCTGGGCCCGCGTCCCCGGCTGCTGGTCGTGCAGGCCCTGGAGCCGGTGCGCCAGGGCGAGGAGGCTCGCCCGGCGGGACAGGACGATCCAGCCGCCGGCACGGGCAGGCCCCGCCCTGGCCACAGTCCCTCGCAGTCCTCGCCGTACTTCCCACGCTGCTCGCGCGGTTGGTGCGGTAGCGAGACGGCGCGACGCCGTGTCCGGACGGACATCCTCCGTCCGGACCGTCACGATGGGGTGGAGTGGACGGGCTGGACCAGCGCGCGGAGGTGCCGTATGTCAGGAACCGGGTCGGCCGGAGGCTACTCCGCCACGCCCCTCGCCAAGAAGCTCGGCATCAAGGCGGGGCACCGGGTGCGGCTCGACGGCGCGCCCGAGGGGTGGGAGATCCCCGGTCTGCCCGACGGCTGCGATGTCGCCGCCGGCGGCTCGCGCGGCGCGGACGTCGTCGTCGCCTTCCACCGCGAGTACGCCCGGCTCGCCGCCGAGGCGGGTGAACTGGTCACCGGCCTCGCGGACCACTCCGCACTGTGGATCGCCTGGCCGCGCAGGGCCGCCGGGCACGTCAGCGACATCACCGAGAACGCCCTGCGCGAGGTCTTCCTGCCGCTCGGCGTCGTGGACGTGAAGGTCGCGTCGCTCGGGGAGGACTGGTCGGGGCTGAAGTTCGTACGGCGGAGGGAGAACCGGCGGGGGTGACGCGGTGGGGGTGACGCGGTGGCGGTGACGCGGTGGGCCGGTTCGGACCGGCCCACCCGCGCCGGGCAGAGAACCGACCCGTCCGAGTGAACCGCCCTGCCCCACCACCCTCCGCCCCGCCTCGCCCACGGATCCCCGTACCTGAGAAGTCCTTACCGTGAACGGCTAGCATCGCGCCGGTTGATGCCCCTCGGGACGACCGGGACAAGGGGACGCACGGGACGAGGTGAGGACATGGGCGCGCCGAGGATCGCCGTGGCCGTGGTGACCATGGGGAACCGGCCCGAGGAGGTGGACGCCCTGTTGCGGTCCGTGGCCAAGCAGGACATCGCCCCGGCCCGGGTCGTGATCGCGGGCAACGGCTGCCGGCTGCCCGAGTTCGCCGAGCGGCTGTCCCTGCCCGGCGAGGTCACCACCCTCGACATCGAGGAGAACCTCGGCTGCCCCGGCGGGCGGAACGTGGCGCTCGCCCGGCTGCGGGACTTCGGCGACGTGGACGTCGTGGTCGAACTCGACGACGACGGCCTGCTCGTGGACGCCGATGTGCTGCGCCGCGTACAGGAGTTGTTCGCGGCCGACGAGCGGCTCGGCATCGTCGGCTTCCGTATCGCCGACGAGAGCGGCGAGACCCAGCAGCGGCACGTGCCCCGCGTCGGCGCCTCCGACCCGATGCGCGGCGGATACGTCACCGGCTTCCTGGGCGGCGGGCACGCACTCCGCATGGCCATGCTCGCCGAGACCGGGGACTGGCCCGCCGAGTTCTTCTTCGCGCACGAGGAGATCGACCTGGCCTGGCGGGCCGCCGACCGCGGCTGGCGCATCCTGTACGCGCCCGACCTGCTGCTCCAGCACCCGAGGACCTCACCGGCCCGGCACGCCATCTACTACCGGGTCAACGCCCGCAACCGCGTCTGGCTGGTCCGCCGCCGGCTGCCCCTGCCGCTCATCCCCGTGCACCTCGGCGTGTGGACGGCGCTCACCCTGCTGCGGACCCGGTCGTCGAGCGGACTGAAGGCATGGTTCGACGGATTCGCCGAGGGCCTGCGGGAACCGGCCGGCGAACGGCGGCCGATGCGGTGGCGAACGGTGTGGCACCTCACCCGGCTGGGACGCCCGCCCGTGATCTGAGGGCCCTTGGCGCCGGGGACAGGACGAGGGCCCCGGTCGTTCACCTCCGCCGACCGGGACCCTCTCGCGTCCCACGGATCCGGCCACGACGGCGACACTCCCCCGAGTTGCGCGTCGTACGCGCGCGCCCTCGGGCCAGATCCGATGTTGTGATCACATCAGGTTGCGCCAACAAATCGCTAACATGTTGGCCAACGCATCTACGTTGTGATGTACGCCGGTTGGCGTGAAGTCGACGGCGGTGATGGGGAGCCGACGGTGGGAAACCGCGGGGGCGGTAGCGGATCCCGGCAGTGGCCGGTGTCGGACGGCTGGCGGGAAACCGCCGTGAAGAGGGCGGAATTCCGCCAGAAGTGGGCGGCGTGATGGGGCGCGGATCGCAGCAGTCGGGGCTGCGGTTCGGACTGCTCGGGCCGCCGATCCTGTACGGCAGCCACGGCGACCACGGCGGCCACGGCCAAGACGGCGCCGGTGTACGGGTCGTCGGCAGCCGCAAGCAGCGGATCCTGCTGGCCGCGCTGCTCCTCGAAGCCGGCCGGGTCGTCTCCACCAAGTCCCTCAAGGAGGCGCTGTGGGGGAGCACCCCGCCCGCCTCCGCCAAGGCGTCCCTGCACAACCACGTCTCCCGGCTGCGACGGCTGCTCGACGACCCAGAACGGCTGCAGGCGGTGGCCCCCGGCTACCTGCTGCGCGTCGCGCCGGGCGAACTCGACGTCCAGGTCTTCGAGAGCCACGCCGCCCGGGCCCGCGTCGCGCACGCCGCCAGGAACTGGACCGAGACCGTCCAGGCATGCGCGGCGGCGCTCGCACTGTGGCGGGGCGCGCCGCTCAGCGGGGTGCCCTCCGAACTCGCCGGATACGCCCTGGTCCAGCGCCTGGAGGAGGCCCGGCTGCTCCTCCTGGAGTGGCACTACGACGCCGAGCTCGCCCTCGCCGGCACCCGGCCGGACGCCCTCGTCCCCGAACTCTCCGCGCTGGCCGCCGAACACCCGCTGCGCGAGTCCTACCACCGCCAGCTGATGCTCGCCCTCCACCGCACCGGTCGCCAGGCCGAGGCCCTCGCCGTCCACCGCGACCTGCGCACCCGCCTGGTCGAGGAACTCGGCGTGGAACCGGGCCCGGCGGTCCGCGAGGCACACGTGCGGGTGCTGCGCGGGGGAGAGGGCGGCGGGAGCACCGACGCCGATCGGGGCGGCGAGACGGACCGGACGGCCACAACCGGGCGCCCCGGCAAGGCCGTCGACTTCGGCGCGGCCGGCGAGAGGAGCCGTTCGGGTGCTCCCGGCACGCTTCGCGCAGGCGCTACGCGCGGAGATGCCCCGCAGGCCGTCCCTCCGCCGCCCCAGGCCGTTCCTCCGCCGCCCCAGGCCGTCCCTCCGTCGCTCCCGGCCCGACCTCCCTCAGCCGCCGCTGCCGACGACGACCCGTCGTCCCCCGATCCCGAGGCGCCCCTCCTCCTGCCCCGCCCGGCCCAACTCCCGCCGGCCCCCGGTCACTTCACCGGCCGTGTCCCCACCCGTGACGACCTCCGCCGCGCCCTCACCTCCGACGGCGGCCCGGCCGTCGGTGTGGTCAGCGGCATGGCCGGCGTCGGCAAGAGCGCGCTCGCGCTGTATGTCGCCCATGGGCTGCGGGAACGTTTCCCTGACGGCCAGCTCTACGTCAATCTCCAGGGCGCCACCCCCGGGATGACCCCCCTCACCCCGGCCCAGGCCCTCACCGCCCTGCTCCGCGACCTCGGCGCCGACCCGCGCAGCATTCCCGAACACCCGGACGCGGCAGCCTCGTTGCTGCGCTCGCTGCTCGCGCCCACTCGCACGCTCATGGTGCTGGACGATGCCGCGAGCGCCGCTCAGGTACGGCCGCTGCTGCCGGCCGGCGGCGGTTGTGCGGTGATCGTCACCAGCCGTTCCCCCCTGACCGCCCTCGACGACGCCCACCGCTTCCCGCTCTCCCCGCTCTCGGCCGAGGAGAGCGCGGAGTTGCTGCGCGCGGTGTCGGGCCGGGACGGCCGGGACGACCGGAACGGCCCCGGCGCCGTTGTCACCCCCATCACTCCCGATGCCGTCGCTCCTACGACCTCCGCCACCCCCATAGACGCCACGCACCCCCTCATAGAACTCACCGGCCGCCTCCCCCTCGCCCTGCGCGTCGTGGCCGCCCGCCTGGCCGCCCGTCACGCCCTCACCCCGGACGTCCTCGCCGATCAACTGGCCGCCACGGAGGACCGGTTGCGGCACCTGGAGTACGACGACCTCTCCGTCCGCCGCTCCCTTGCCGTCGCCCACGACGCCCTCGCCGCCTCCGGCCGCAGGTCGGACCGCGACGCCGCCCTGACCCTGTGCCGCATCGGCGCCCTCGACCTGCCCACCTACGGCGTCCCCCTCGTCGCCCGCCTCCTCGGCACCGACGGCACCGACGAGACCCGTGCCGAGGACGCGCTCGACCGCCTCGTCGACGTGGCCTTGCTGGAGGAGACCGCGTACGGCCGTTACGCCCCGCACGGCCTCGTCCGCGACTTCGCGCGGGAACTCGCGGGCCTCGGGCACGCCCCCGGTATCGCTCGTACCGCCCTGCGCTGGTACGCGGCCGTCGCCGAACGCGCCCTCACCGCGATCGTCGAATCCGGCCTCGACCTGGAGGACCGCCGCCGCCCGACCGCCGCGCAGCCGCCGGAGCACGCGGCGCACGTACTGGCCATCCCGCCGTTCCCCTCCGCCGAGAAGGCCTTCGCCTGGGGCGAGTCGGAGCTGGAGAACATCGTCGCCCTGGCCGAACAGCACACGGACACCCCCGACGAACGCACCGCCGCCCATGTCTCCACCCTGCTGCGCCTGCTCTCGCCCTTCCTCCAGCGCAGCGGCCGGGTCGCCGAGACGGAGGCCCTCGGCCGGGCCGCGCTCACGGTGGCGCGGCGGCTCGGTGACGAGGAGGCCGAGGCGTGCGCCCTGGGCGACCTCGCGGGAGCGCACTTCCTGACCGGCCGGCACAGCGAGGCCCTGGCCCTCAACGACCGGGCCCTCGCGATCTGGCGGCGCCTGGGCAGGAACTCCTGGACGCGCCGCTGCCTCAACAACCGGGGTCTGCTGCTCGAAAACCTGGGCCGGTACGCCGAGTCGGGCGAGGCACTGCGGCAGAGCCTCGCCCATGCACGGCAGTTGGACGACCCCTTCGGCGAGGCCGTCACCCACAGCAACCTCGGCAACCTGTACGAGCACACCGACCCGCGCGCCGCCATCGAGCAGCACCGCCGCTCGCTCGCCATCGGCGAGGAGACCGGCAGCGTGGTCGTGCGGCACTCGGCGCACTGCAACATCGGCTACGCCCATCTCACCCTCGGCGAACCGGCCGCCGCGACCGCGCACTTCGAGGAGAGCCTGCGCATCCTCGGCAGCCCCGGCGACTGGCACGGCGAGTCGCGGAGCCGCCTCGGCCTGGTCCGCGCCCTGCGTCTGATCGGGCACGGCGAACGCGCCGCCGCCGAGTGCGCGGAACTGCTGCGCCGCGCGGACGCCCGCGCCGACCGCTACACCGGCGCCCTCGCCCGCCACCAGCACGGACTGCTGCTGCGTGAGCGGGGCAGGACCGAGGAGGCGTACGGGCAGTGGCGGGCCGCTCTCGACGCGCTGGACGGCACGGACGAGAAGGCGGTGCTCCAGGAGCTCATCGCGCTGCTCGACGACTCCGGCCTACGGTGATCACTTCGCGTCGGCATAGCACTCCACCACCGCCGTCGTGAACGGGAACCGCACCGGTGTCTCGCCGAACGTCAGCCGCCCGGCCAGCTCCGACGCCTCCCTGATCGCCGCCACGACCGCCTCCGCCTCCTCCTCGGGACAGTGCACGATCACTTCGTCGTGCTGGAAGAAGACGAGTTCGGCCGCCCTCCCCGCCAAGGCCTGGCGCAGCGCGGCGAGCAGCAGCAGGGCCCAGTCGGCGGCGCTGCCCTGCACCACGAAGTTCCGGGCGAACCGGCCGCGGGCACGGGAGTTGGTGGAGGCGTACCCGGGCACCCAGCCGTCCTCGCCGGAAGCGGGCTGCCCGGCCGGATCGTCCTGGGGGATACCCGCCTCCTCCGCGTCACCCGCCCCGACCGCCGGCGGGCACGTGCGCCCCAGCCAGGTCCGCACCAGCCGGCCCTCCTCGCCCGCGCGGGCCGCGTCGTCGACGTACGCGACCGCCTTGGGGAAGCGGCGTCTGAGCGCGGCGAGGTTCTTGAGGCCGTCGCCGGAGGTCTGGCCGTAGACCGCGCCGAGTACGGCGAGCTTGGCCTGGGAGCGGTCGCCGGAGAAAGCCCGGTCGGAGACGGACTGGTAGAGGTCGCTCTCACGTCCGGCCACCTCCATGAGCCCCGGGTCGCGGGAGATGGCCGCCAGCACCCGCGGCTCCATCTGGTCGGCGTCGGCGACGACGAGCCGCCAGCCGGGGTCGGCGACCACCGCGCGCCGGATGACCTTGGGGATCTGCAGGGCGCCGCCGCCATGGGTGACCCATCTGCCCGTGACGGTCCCGCCCGCGAGGAACTCGGGCCGGAAGCGGCCGTCGCGCACCCAGTCCTGGAGCCAGGACCAGCCGTGCGCGACCCAGATGCGGTACAGCTTCTTGTACTCGACCAGCGGTTTCACGGCCGGGTGGTCCAGGGACTCGATCTCCCATCGGCGGGTCGACTTCACCTTGATGCCGGCCTGCGCGAACGCCTTGACGACATCGGCGGGCAGATCGGGCCGCACCCGGCGCCCGAAGGCCGCGGACACCTCGTCGGCGAGTTCGGCCAGTCGGCGCGGCTCGCCGCCACCGGCGTACCGCTCGCCGAGCAGTTCGTGCAGCACCCGGCGGTGGGTATCGGCGCTCCACGGCAGCCCGGCGCGGTTCATCTCGGCGGCCACCAGCATCCCCGCCGACTCGGCGGCGGTCAGCAACCGCATCCGGTCGGGATGCGCGGTGCTGTCGTGCCGCCGCTGCTGGTCGGCGTAGACCTCGGCGAGGTCGGTGAGCGGCAGAGGGACGCCCTGCGGTTCGAACAGGGGTGACTGCGATCCCGGTTCGGCGGCGCGCTGGGGCGGGTCGGGGGGTACGGGGCCGCCGCGCAGCCGGGCCAGGGCGGCGGCGGCCGAACGGGGCTCGCCAGAGCGCCCGGCGTGGCCGAGCAGGAGGGTCTCGGCGTCCTCGATGTCGTAGCACCGCTCCACCCGCACCCCCGCGGCGAGCAGTCGCGGATAGACCTCGGCGGTGGACCGCCACACCCACCGCGCCACCTCCGGCCGCCTCCGCACGGCCTCGGCCAGGTCCCCCTCCCAGCGCACCGGCCCGGCGGGCAGCCCGTCGGACCCGAGGGCGGCCACCTCCACACCACCGTCCTCGGCCGGAGCGAGAGCCCAGCGGTCGGTCATGGCTGCGAGTCTGCCAGGCGGCACTGACAACGGACCTTCCGGACATCGAGGGGGGGCGCGTAGCCGCAGTCCGCCGAGGACGAGATGGCGAGGGTCTGGCGGACACTCCCTCAGCCCTGCCCGCCGCCCTGTTCTCGCTGCACCTGCAGGTACCCCTCCAGCTCCTTGGCGACGGCGCCTTCCACCGGGCCCTTCTCGATGCCGAGGCCCGACAGGACCCCCGTGCCGTGTTCGAACTCCAGGAGGGCCAGCAGGATGTGTTCGGTGCCGACGTAGTTGTGGCCCAGGCGGAGCGCCTCACGGAAGGTGAGTTCCAGGACCTTCTTGGCGTCGGAGCCGTACGGGATGAGCTCGGGGACTTCCTCGGCGGCCGGCGGGAGCGCGTCGGTCGCGGCCTGGCGGACCGCGTCCAGGGTGACCCCCTGCGCGACGAGCGCCTTGGCGGCGAGGCCCTCCGGTTCGGCCAGCAGGCCGAGCACGAGGTGTTCGGGACGGCCCTCGGGATTGCGGGCGGTGATGGCCGCGTTGTGGGCCGACATCACCACGTTGCGGGCCCGCGGGGTGTACCGGCCGAAGCCCTGGTCGGCGTTCAGGTCCGCCGACTCCTTCGGCACGAACCGCTTCTGGGCCGCCTGCCGGGTGACCCCCATGCTCCTGCCGATGTCGGTCCAGGACGCGCCCGAACGCCGGGCCTGGTCCACGAAGTGGCCGATCAGGTGGTCGGCCACCTCTCCGAGGTGATCGGCGGCGATCACCGCGTCCTGGAGCTGGTCGAGGGGCTCGACATGGACCTTCTTGATGGCCGTGATGAGGTCGTCGAGCCGTACGGATGACGTGATCTCGGGGTTCGTCATGCTGTCAACCTTAGGTTGACAGTGAGAGGGTGTCAACCCGAGGTTGCCTCTACTTCGGAGAGGCCGCCAGCCGCACCGCGAGCCCGGTGAACACCGTCCCCGAGACGATGTTCATCCACCGGTTGACGCGCGCACTGCGCCTGAGGACGTTGCCGAGCCGCCCGGAGAGCAGCCCCACACCGCCGTCCCACAGGAACCCCATGACCACGAGCGTGATCCCGAGCAGCAGCAGCTGCCCCGGGACGTGGCCGAGCGACGGGTTCACGAACTGGGGCAGAAACGCCACGTTGAAGAGGATCACCTTGGGGTTGAGCAGATTGGTGACGGCTCCCTGCCAGAAGGCCCGCCGCATCCCCGCCCCGCCGGCGGCGCCCCCGCCCTCGTCCGGAACCGACCGGTCCCGGAACGCCTTCACCGCCAGGTGGAGCAGATAGGCCGCTCCCACCCAGCGCAGCACGTGGTACAGCGTCGGCAGCGTGTGGAACAGCGCCGACAGCCCGAGCGCCGCCGCGACCGTGTGCACGAGCATGGCGCAGGCCACGCCGAACGCGGCCATCACCCCGGCGGCCGGCCCGCCCCGGCCGCCCATCGCCACGATGAACATCATGTCGGGACCGGGAGTGACACAGAGCGCGAAGGCGGCCACGAGAAAGGCCGCGTACAGAGACATGTCCACCATGCCGCCATGCTCGAAGCGGCACACGCGCGTGGGCGACCGATTTTCGGGGAGTGAGACGATCGTCCGGTGAGCAGCAGCAAGAGCAGCGGCGCGAGCGGCAGCAAGAGCAACGACACGAGCGGCGACCCGAACGGCGACACGACCGCCGTCGTCGACCGCGCCTTCCGGGCTGCCCTCTACGCCGACGACGACACCGCCCTGGACACCGGTGCCTCCCTGCTCGCCGCCGACCCCGCGACGGACGCCGAACTGGCCCGGCGCGGCGCCGAGTTCGTGGCGCAGGCATGGCGGCGCGGCTGGCAGCCCGCCGACGTCGTACGGATCGTGCGCCGCGAACTGGACGCCACGCATGTGCGGCTCGCCACCGCCCTGATCCGCGCCCAGGCCCCCGACGACCGCCCGCGCGGCCCCCGCTGGACCGCCCAGCTCGCCCAGCTGGAGGAGCCCGACGGGAACACCCCCCGCCCCGACCGCTTCACGCACGCCGCCGCCGTACTGGAGCTGTACCGCCTGCTGCTGCGCCTGCCCGCGCTGGAGCCGCTGGAGGACCCCAGGCGGGAGCGCGGGGAGCACAAGGGCGACGCCCGCATGCTCGGCCGTATCCGCGCCCTGCTCGCCAAGGCGGAGGCGACCGGCTTTCCCGAGGAGGCGGAGGCGCTCACCGCCAAGGCGCAGGAGCTGATGGCCCGGCACAGCGTCGACGAGGCGCTGCTCGACGCCCGGGCGCCCGCGAAGGACACCCCCGGCGCCTGCCGGATCGGCGTCGAGCCGCCGTACGAGCAGGCGAAGGCGGTGCTGCTCGACGCCGTCGCCACCGCCAACCACTGCCGGGCGGTGTGGAACGAACCGTTCGCCTTCTCCACGGTCGTCGGCTTCGAGGGCGACCTCGCGGCGGTCGAACTCCTGTACACCTCGCTGCTCGTGCAGGCGCAGTCCGCGCTGGCGAAGGCGGAGGCGGCCCAGCGGGCGGGCGGCCGCAAGCGCACCAAGACCTTCCGGCAGTCCTTCCTCGCGGCCTACGCCCACCGCGTCGGCGACCGCCTGCGCACCGCCGCCGAGGCCCCGGTGACCGACGACCTGCTGCCGGTCCTCGCCTCCCGCGAGGTCGCCGTAACCGACCGCACGGACCGGATGTTCCCGCAGACCACCACGACTCGGCTGCGCGGCGTCAGCGACGAGGCGGGCTGGACCGAGGGCGCCCGGGCGGCCGACCGGGCGCAGGTCGCGAACCGGTCCCGGCTCAGTCCCCGGCCTGAGTGAAGGCGCTGACGGTGGCGTTCGGGACGCCGGCGTTGTCGCTGCGGCCCGCGACCGGGCCGTACGACCACTTGTAGCTCTTCGCGGTCCCGGCCCCCGGCAGCGCGATGTTCAGCGTCTTCACGTCGAGGCTCGCCTTGCCGCCCGCCTCGCCGCGCGTGTACGTGAGGGTGAAGGTGGCGGCCGTGCCCTTGGCCAGGGTCAGCCTCGTGGACCTCGTGCCTTCTTCGGGCGAGACGTTCGCCGACGAGTCCTCGGCGTTCAGGTCGATGCCGGGGAAGCCGTCCAGCGTGCACTCGGCGCTCTGGTTGGTGAGCGTGACGGGGATGTTTCCGGTGTCCCCGGCGGCGGGTGCCACGTTGGCGGGCCCGACCTCCACGTCCATGTCGGCGATCCGGCAGGTGGTGCCGTTGCTCGGGCTCGCGGCGGCGCTGTCACCGCCGGAGCTGTCCTTGTCGCTGGAACAGCCGGTCAGGAGCAGGGCCGCGGTGAGAGCGGTGACGGCAAGGGGGGCGGCGCGCATGTGCAGTCCTCTGATGGGAGCGATCCGGTGCATGGATCATCACGCATCGCGGGACGCCACGGTTGCCCGCCCCCGACGACGCCTTCCCCTACGACCCCGGGCTCGCCGTCAGGAACCCGCTCGGCAGTCCGCCGCCCTTGGCCCGGGTGTAGGTCTCGGCGCCGACGCCGCCCTCCCAGTTCACCTTGAGGGTGTCCTTGCCGACCGACTCGACCGTCCCGTTCACCCGGTTCTTGCTGCCGTCCGTGCACTTCAGGCGGATCGTGTCGGTGCTCGCGGAGCCGCTGCACACCGTGCCGCCGGTGACGAAGAGCCCGGCCTGGTCGCCGTTGACCAGCAGTGCGACGGCCTTGCCGCCGGTGGTCGCCAGCCAGCTGCCCGCCACCTCGCCGGACGAGGAGGACGTACCGCCGGTCCCCCCGGAAGCCGAAGCCGAAGCCGAGGCGGACGCCGACGGCGAGACGGCCGTACTGGCGCCGGCTGACGGGTCGTCGTCGGAGCCCCCGCCGCTGCACGCGGTCAGGACGAGCGCGCCCGCCAGCCCCGCGGCCGCGAGCCCGGCCCGCCGGCGCGACACGGTGCGCGAGAAGGTCGCCGTGGTCACTTAAAGCTCCAAGCTGTAGCGGTCAGCCGTACGGACCGCAGCAAGCTACCAGCACCACCCGTGAGGGTTACCAGACGAGGTGCGGACGCCTGGCAGATGTCCCGCGTGCGCCTGCTCCCGCAGACCCACCCGGGAGAGCCCGAAGGCCCGGAAGCAGCCGCGCGGCCGCCCGTCCACCTGGTCGCGCTTCGAGCCCGGCTCGGCCCGGGGGATCATGTTGGTCACGACCGACGTCGACGCGGACTGTGCGCGGCTCACGGAGGCCGGGACCCCGGTACAGGGCCCCGACGAGCTTCCGTGGGGCCGCATGGCCACCTTCACGGACCCCGACGGCAACGGTCTGATGCTGCTGACGGAGGCACACCAGTAGGAAGGCCGGCATGACCGCACCAGGAGCCGTCGAGTCCGGGACCACCGAGGCCGACGCGGACCGCGTCTTCGCCGCGCTCGCCAGCGCCGTACGCCGCGAGGTGCTGCGGCTGCTGCGGGACGGCGGGCCGCAGCCCGTCCAGGCCCTGGCCGACCACTTCGACATGCGCCGCCCGAGCCTGTCCGAGCATCTGAGGGTGCTGCGCGAGGCCGGTCTCGTCTCCGAACAGCGCTCCGGCCGGCAGCGCATCTACCGGCTGGAGGCCGCCCCGCTCGCCGAGGTGCAGGACTGGCTGCATCCGTACGAGCGGTTCTGGCGCGGCCGGCTGAAGGACTTGGGCGCGCTGCTGGACCGTATGCCCGACGATGACGTGACATGAGCGACGCACCCGACGACGACCCCACGGTCATCCGTGTCGACCAGTTCTTCCCGCACCCGCCCGCCAAGGTCTGGCGCGCCCTCACCGAGCCCGAACTGCTCGTGCAGTGGCAGATGCAGGGGGCGGAGGCGTTCCGGCTCGAGGTCGGGCACCGGTACACCATGACCTCCGTCCCGCGGCCCAACTCGAACTTCTCCGGCACCGTCGACGTGGAGGTTCTCGCCTACGAGCCGCAGCGGATGCTCAGCCTCCGGTGGACGGACGCCGATCCGGCCAACTCCGCAGACTGGACCGTCACATGGAAGGTGGAACAGGAAGGGCGCGGTACGCGTCTCTTCCTAGTGCACGAGGGATTCGATCCCGACGATCCCGCTCAGCTGATGTCCCGGACGATCATGGACGGGGGCTGGCGGACACATGTGATGCGGGCTCTGGGGCACACGATGGAACGTATCTAGCGCCCCACACGTCACATCTGTAACCACGGGAACACCCCTCGTGCACGTGCATCTGCTCATGCACCTGCACGTGAACAGAGCTATGATCCGGACCAGTTGACCACTGCATCACTGGCCACAAGGCCACCGCACCACCGGGGAGCGACCTGTGGACCTGGACGTGTACAACGGCATGACGGCCACGGATCTGCGCGGGGTGGCCTGGCAGAAGAGCAGGCACAGCAACTCGCAGGGATCCTGCGTGGAGTTCGCGCGCCTGCCGGACGGGGGAGTTGCGGTTCGCAACTCCCGCTTCCCGGACGGCCCCGCGCTCGTCTACACGCGCGCGGAGATCGAGGCGATGCTTCTCGGCATCAAGGACGGCGAGTTCGACCACCTCATAGCGGGCTGAGCCCGGGTCACCTGTGGGTGACCCGGGGTAACCGTGCTCGCGCACCGTGTAACGCGCGTAGACACTTGACGTCGTAAAGCGCTGCGGTGCGTCACTCGGCGGAAGCGGCGGCCGGCCCCGCGTGCGGCTGGAGCCGGAACAGCGCCCAGACCATCTTGCCCCCCAGCGTCTCCGCCATCGGGTGCCAGCCCCAGCTGTCGCTGAAGGAGTCCACGAGGAACAGGCCGCGCCCGGACTCCGCCGAGAAGTCGTCGGAATCGCGCGCGACCGGACTCTCCTGGCTGGGGTCGCGCACCGCGCACACCAGCCGCCCCGTCCACCGCATCAGATGCAGCCGCACAGGCGGGTTGTGCTCCCCGCCGTGCGCGCTGTTCGCCGGCATGGCGTGCCGCAGTGCGTTGGTGACCAGCTCGGAGACGACGAGACAGATGTCGTCGAAGTGGTCGCTCAGCTCCCACTGGTCGAGCGTTCTGCGGGTGAACCTCCGTGCGTCGCCCACCGCTTCGTAGCGGGCGGGCAGAGAACAGGAGGCGGCGTCGGACGCGGCCGCGGGATCCAGCGGCGGAAGGCCCTGCCTTAACGGCTCGAGCATGGTCGATCCATTCATCCCCATGCGAGGCACTCCCGGGAACTCGCGGTCGTTGCGATGCAGCGGTTGCGCGGGACCATGGTTTCGGATGAGCGATGCAGATGCAAGGTGCAGATGCACGTGCACGTGACCGAATTGGCCCTACCCGTACCGCTTGTTGGCCATTTTTTCCGCCATCTTCTCTACAGGTTCTTGCCTCTTCCTCCCCTCTATCTGTCTCGGCCCTGTGCAGAAACTTTGGCTTCTTTCCATATCTGTAATCGGACGAGTACTGCTCGGAGTGTTTTAGTGGCAGACTTCGGCCCCTGAAGACGTTGGGGAGGCTGGCGAACGTGAGCGCGGGAGAGCCCGGATCGGTGGTGCGGCGGATGCTGCTCGGCTCGCAACTCAGGCGACTGCGTGAGGCACGGGGCATCACGCGCGAGGCGGCGGGCTACTCGATCCGCGCGTCCGAGTCGAAGATCAGCCGGATGGAGTTGGGCCGGGTGAGCTTCAAGACACGTGACGTGGAAGACCTGTTGACGCTGTACGGCATCACCGACGAGCAGGAGCGGGCCTCGCTCCTCTCCCTCGCCCGTGAGGCCAACGTCGCGGGCTGGTGGCACAGTTACTCCGACGTCCTGCCGAGCTGGTTCCCCACCTATGTGGGCCTGGAGGGCGCGGCCTCCCTCATCCGGGTCTACGAAGTCCAGTTCATCCACGGCCTGTTGCAGACCGAGGCGTATGCACGTGCAGTGGTGCGGCGCGGTATGAAGGGCGCGAGCGAGGCGGACGTGGAGAAGCGCGTGGAGCTGCGCCTGGAGCGGCAGAAGCACCTGGTCGACGAAGCCGGTCCCGAGTTCCACGTGGTGCTCGACGAGGCGTCCCTGCGCCGCCCGTACGGCGACCGCGCGGTGATGCGCGGCCAGCTCCAGCACCTCATCGAGGTCTCCGAGCGCCCCAACGTACGGCTGCAGATCATGCCGTTCGGCTTCGGCGGCCACTCCGGTGAGAGCGGTGCCTTCACGATCCTCAGCTTCACCGAGTCCGACCTGACGGACGTCGTCTACCTGGAGCAGCTCACCAGCGCGCTCTATCTGGACAAGCGCGAGGACGTCACGCAGTACGAGAAGGCGATGAAGGAACTCCAGCAGGACAGCCCGGGCCCGGACGAGAGCCGGGATCTGCTGCGCGGCCTCCTCCAACTGTCCTGAAGCGCGCGGGACCTCCACCGGGCCCCGAGGGTTCTCCCCAGAAGATTGCTCAGCGTGCCCAACTGGCGTGCCACGCACGTACGATGACATGTGATCAGACCGTGACGTTGATCGTGTGTCTGCTAGTGATTTGGGGATCACATGTCGTCGTACTTCACCGACCTGGCCCAGCAGTACATCGACGGTGAGTGGCGCCCGGGCACAGGCTCCTGGGACATCATCGATTTCAACCCGTACGACGACGAGAAGCTGGCGTCGATCACGATAGCCACGGTCGACGAGGTCGACGAGGCCTACCAGGCCGCCGCCCGCGCGCAGAAGAAGTGGGCCGAGACCAACCCCTACGCCCGCCGTGCGGTGTTCGAGAAGGCGCTCCGGCTGATCGAGGAGCGCGAGGGGGAGATCGCCGAGGCGATCATCGCGGAGCTCGGCGGCACCCGCCTGAAGGCCGGCTTCGAACTCCACCTCGCCAAGGAGTTCCTGCGCGAGGCGATCAACCTGTCGCTGCGCCCCGAGGGCAGGATCATCCCCTCGCCGGTGGACGGGAAGGAGAACCGCGTCTACCGCGTGCCGGTCGGCGTCGTGGGCGTGATCAGCCCCTTCAACTTCCCCTTCCTGCTGTCGATCAAGTCGGTCGCCCCCGCGCTCGCGCTCGGCAACGCCGTCGTCCTCAAGCCGCACCAGAACACCCCGATCGTCGGCGGCTCGCTGGTCGCGAAGATCTTCGAGGACGCGGGACTGCCCGGCGGTCTGCTCAACGTCGTCATCACCGACATCGCCGAGATCGGCGACGCCTTCCTGGAGCACCCGGTCCCGAAGGTCATCTCCTTCACCGGCTCCGACAAGGTCGGCCGCCACGTGGCCACCGTCTGCGCCTCCCACTTCAAGCGCTCGGTCCTCGAACTGGGCGGCAACAGCGCCCTGGTGGTCCTCGACGACGCCGACATCGACTACGCGGTCGACGCCGCCGTCTTCAGCCGCTACGTCCACCAGGGCCAGGTCTGCATGGCCGCCAACCGCGTCCTGGTCGACCGTACGGTCGCCGAGGAGTTCACCGAGAAGTTCGTCGCCAAGGTGAAGACCCTCAAGGCCGGCGACCCGCGCGACCCCGAGACGGTCATCGGACCGATCATCAACTCCTCCCAGGCGGAGGCGGTTTCGGGCGCCGTCGAGCAGGCGATCGCCGACGGCGCGACCGCGCTGATCCACGGCACCAGGAGGGACAACCTGGTCGAGCCCTCCGTCCTCACGGACCTCCCCGCGAACTCGCCCCTGCTCAAGCAGGAGCTCTTCGGCCCGGTCGCCCTCCTCGCCACCTTCGACGGCGAGGAGGAGGCCGTCCGCCTGGTCAACGACACCCCGTACGGCCTCAGCGGCGCCGTCCACACCGCGGACATCGAGCGCGGTGTCGCCTTCGCCAAGCAGATCGACACCGGCATGTTCCACGTCAACGACGGCACCGTCCACGACGAGCCGATCGTCCCCTTCGGCGGCGAGAAGCGCTCCGGCATCGGCCGCCTGAACGGCGACACCATGCTGGACTCCTTCACCACCACCAAGTGGATCTCGGTCCAGCACGGCCGAAGCCGCTTCCCGTTCTGACGCCCCTCTCACGACGGCCGACACGGGCCCTTCAGGACCGGATCTGTCCTGAAGGGCCCGTAGCTTCATGGGTGTCGGGGGAAGGCCCCCGAGCCCGATGAAAGGCGGCTGTCATGGTCACTCACGTCCCCGCTGAGGAGTACGGCGACGAGCGCGGAGCGCTCCTGTCCTTCCTGGAGGAGCAGCGCGGCGGGATCCGGCGCTCGGTGCTCGGGCTGACGGACGAACAGGCCGCCGCCAAGCCCAGCGCGAGCGAACTCTCCCTGGGCGGGCTGGTCAAACACGTCGCCGAGGTCGAGCAGAGCTGGATCGCCCGCGCCAAGGGCGAGGAGCCGGCCGTGCAGCGGGACCAGTCGAACTGGCACGAGTGTCTCGCCCTGGTCGACGGCGAGAGCGTCGAGTCGCAACTGGCGTACTGGGAGAAGGTGGCCGCGGAGACGGAGGCGTTCGCCCGCTCGGTGCCGAGCCTCGACGACACCTTCGCGCTCCCGGACCAGCCCTGGTTCCCGCCCGAGGGCCGGGTCTCCGTGCGCTGGGTGCTGCTGCACCTGATCCGTGAGACGGCCCGCCATGCCGGGCACGCCGACATCATCCGGGAGTCCCTGGACGGGAAGACGGCCTTCGAGCTGGTGGCACTCGCCGCGAAGTGAGGAAGCCATAACCTGGACCGCATGTCAACGATCCGCCTCCTCGTGCTCGGCGCGGTGCGCCAGCACGGGCGGGCCCACGGCTACCAGGTGCGAGGCGACCTGGAGTACTGGGGCGCGCACGAGTGGTCCAACGCCAAGCCGGGCTCGATCTATCACGCCCTGAAGCAGATGGCGAAGCAGGGGCTGCTGCACGCGCACGAGATCGCGCCCTCCACGGTCGGCGGCCCGCCGCGCACCGAGTACGAGATCACCGACCTGGGCACCGAGGAGTTCCTGCGACTGGTGCGGGAGGCGCTGACCTCCTACGACCAGAAGACGGACATCAAGTCGGCGGCCATCGGCTTCATGGTCGACCTGCCGCGCGCGGAGGCGGTGTCGCTGCTCAAGGAGCGCGTCCGGCGCATCGAGGAGTGGCGCTCCACCGTCACCGAGCACTATGTGCCCGAGGGCGGCACGCAGCAGCTCGGTCACATCGGCGAGATCATGAACCTCTGGGTCCACACGGCCGACGCCGAGGCCGAGTGGACCCAGGGGCTCATCGCCCGCATCGAGGACGGGGCGTACACCTTCGCGGGGGAGGGCAGCCCGTTCGTGGGTGTCCTCGCCGAGGGCGAGGAGAACCCGTACGCGACGGGGGAGCGGCATCCCGGGGACGCCGGCTGATCAACGCCGGACAGGCTCTAGTGGTGGAACCCGGTCGCCGCGTCCTTGTCCCTCGTGGACGGGTGCGGCTGGCGGCGCAGTTCGGGCAGCAGGCTCTCCAGGTCCTCCACGAACAGGTCGGCGAGGTCGGTCGAGAAGCCATTGCGGCACACCACCCGGAGCACCGACAGGTCCTCGCGGTTCGGCGGGAAGGTGTACGCCGGCACGAGCCAGCCCCGCTCGCGCAGCCGCCGGGAGACGTCGAAGACGTCGTACGCCTCGACGCCCGGAGCCGTCGTGAACGCGAACACCGGGAGCTCGTCACCGCGGGTCAGCAGCCGGAAGTCGCCGAGCGCCTCCACGCGTTCGGCGACGCCCCTGGCCACGTCCCGGGTGGACTGCTGCACGGCCCGGTAGCCCTCGCGGCCCAGCCGCAGGAAGGTGTAGTACTGAGCGACGACCTGGGCGCCGGGGCGCGAGAAGTTCAGCGCGAAGGTGGGCATGTCGCCGCCCAGGTAGTTCACCCGGAACACGAGCTCCTCGGGCAGCGCCTCCTTGTCCCGCCACAGCGCCCAGCCGACACCGGGGTAGACCAGCCCGTACTTGTGCCCCGAGGTGTTGATCGAGGCGACCCTGGGCAGCCGGAAGTCCCACACCAGGTCCTCGTCGAGGAAGGGCGCGACCATGGCACCCGACGCCCCGTCGACATGCACGGGGATGTCCAGACCGGTGCGCTCCTGGAGGGCGTCCAGGGCGGCGCACAGGTCCGCGATCGGCTCGTAGGAGCCGTCGAAGGTGGAGCCGAGGATGCCCACCACCCCGATGGTGTTCTCGTCGCACAGCTCGGCGGCGGTCTGCGGGTCGAGGTGGAAGCGGTCGCCCTCCATGGGCACCAGGCGGGCCTCCACCTCCCAGAAGTTGCAGAACTTCTCCCAGCAGACCTGGACGTTGACCCCCATGACGAGGTTGGGTCGCGCCCCCGGATAGCGGTCGGCGTTCCGCTGGGCCCAGCGCCGCTTCAGCGCCATCCCCGCGAGCATGCACGCCTCGCTGGACCCGGTCGTCGAACAGCCCACCGCCGCCGAGGGATCCGGCGCGTTCCACAGGTCGGCGAGCATCGCCACACAGCGCCGCTCCAGCTCGGCGGTGCGCGGGTACTCGTCCTTGTCGATCATGTTCTTGTCCCGGCACTCACCCATCAGGACCCCGGCCTGCGGTTCCATCCAGGTGGTCACGAAGGTGGCCAGGTTCAGCCGGGAGTTGCCGTCGAGCATCAGCTCGTCGTGGACCACCTGGTAGGCGGTCGACGGCGGCAGGGGAGCGGTGGGGAGCCGGTGCTTGGGCGGGGCCTCGGTCATTCCGCCGACCGGATCGGCCTCGCCGTAGAAGGGATTGACGGACAGCGGGCGCTCGTCGCGCTTCTCGGGTCCTTTGTGCAGTGGCATGGGCGTGCCTCCTGAAGAGATCAACGTCGGTCAGTGCACCGGGGTTCCGTCTTCGCGCAACTGCATCTGCGGCCGTCCCGTCACCAGCAGCCAGGCCGGCAGCGAGGCGACGCACAGCAGCGCGAGGATCGTGGGAGAGGCCACCAGCACGGCGGCGACGAACAGACTCACCCAGGCCTGCCGGGTGACGGCGAGCAGTATGCCCAGCACCCCGGTCGCCACGCCGACGGCAGGGTGTACGGCGTCCACGAGCGCGTGGGCGCACAGCCCGAACGCGACGCCGACGAACACGGCCGGGAAGATCCGCCCGCCTCGGAAGCCGCAGGAGGCGGCGACGAGCAGCGCGGCGAGCTTCACCACCGTCATGGTGGCGAACTGCCCGGCCGACCAGCCCGCCGGATCGGCCGCCAGCTCGCCGGTCTCGTCGAGCCCCTTGAAGAGCGTCAGGTGGCCACCGAGGGCCGCCAGCAGCCCCAGGACGAGCCCGCCGGCCGGGAGCATCACCATCGGGTGCCGCAGCCGCGCGAACGCGCCATGGACGTACGGGAAGGCCCGTACGGCCGCCATGCCGAGCAGCGCGGCGGCCGACGCGATCACCAGGGCCGCCAGCAGATCGCCCCAGCCGGGGCGGCCGAACGCCGGCAGATGCAGGTCGAAGGACGGATGGTCCAGCAGGGTGACCGTCAGTGCCCCGGCCGCCGCCGCGGCCAGCGGACCGAAGACGTTGTCCCACAGCGCGCCCCTGAGCTGCCGCCCGGCCAGCGCCTCGGAGATCACCAGCGCCGCCGCCACCGGCGTGCCGAACAGCGCGCCGATCGTCGCCGCCTCCGCCAGCGCCGGCCACAGTCCGCGCGGCATCCGGGGGATCAGCCGGCCCCCGAGCCAGAAGGCCAGGGCCACGTTCACCGCGATGATCGGGTTCTCGGGGCCCAGGCTCGGCCCGCCCGCGAGCATCAGCGCGGTCGCCAGCAGCAGCCCCGGCAGCACGGCGAGCGGCAGCACCGGAGCGTCGAGCCCCAGGGTGGCCGGATCCGGCCCGGCGTGCCCCGGCACCTTCCACACCACCAGACCTACGGCCACCCCGGTCGCCGTGAGCACCACCAGCATCCACAGCACGGAGTACCGGCCCACCCCCAGCGCGTCCGGCAGGTTGTGCCACAGCACGTGCTGAAGCGCCTCGGCCGCCGCGCTGACCCCGAGGAGCAGCAGACTCGCCCCCACCCCGACGACGACAGCGGGGAGGAACAACGGCAGCAGGGCGCGCGCCGGGGTCGCCGGGGCGGAGGATGCCTGCTGTGCGGTGTCCTGGGCCACGGGCTCACGTTAAACGGACATAACGGGCGTTACATCCGGAGGCGTTCGTGCCGGGCTTGCACCTCACGTGGCGTGAGGCGCCACCGTGGAGCGCGTACCGAGAAGGGAGCGGACGAAGTGGGCTACTCCGTGGGACAGGTCGCGGGCTTCGCCGGCGTCACGGTGCGCACGCTGCACCACTACGACGACATCGGCCTGCTCGTGCCCGGCGAGCGCAGCCACGCGGGCCACCGGCGCTACAGCGACGGCGACCTCGACCGGCTCCAGCAGATCCTGTTCTACCGCGAGCTCGGCTTCCCGCTGGAGGAGGTCGCCGCCCTGCTCGACGACCCGGCCGCGGACCCGCGCGCGCACCTGCGCCGCCAGCACGAGCTGCTGACCGCCCGGATCGAGAGGCTGCAGAAGATGGCGACGGCCGTGGAACACGCCATGGAGGCACGCAAGATGGGGATCGATCTCACGCCGGAGGAGAGGTTCGAGGTGTTCGGGGACAAGGACCCGGAGCAGTACGCGGACGAGGTGGAGCAGCGCTGGGGCGGCACGGCGGCGTACGCCGAGTCGCAGCGCCGCACCGCGAGCTACACCAAGGACGACTGGAAGCGCATGCAGGCGGAGGTGGCCGACTGGGGCGAGCGCTACGACGCCCTGATGGCCGCCGGTGACGCGCCGGCCTCCCCGGCGGCCATGGACATGGCGGAGGAACACCGGCAGCACATCTGCCGCTGGTTCTACGACTGCCCGTACGAGATGCACCGGTGCCTGGGCGAGATGTACGTGTCGGACGAGCGCTTCAAGGCGTTCTACGACTCCATGCGCCCCGGTCTCGCCGAGCACCTCCGGGACGCGATCACGGCGAACGCGGCCCGGCACACCGCCTGATGCGCCTGACCCGGGGCTACTCCCGGGTCAGGACCACCGCCGTGCCGTAGGCGCACACCTCGGTGCCGACGTCCGCGGCCTCGGTCACGTCGAAGCGGAACATCAGCACGGCGTTCGCCCCGCGCGCGCGTGCCTGCTCGACAAGCCGCTCCATGGCCTGGTTGCGGGTCTGCACCAGCGTCTTGGTGAGCCCCCTGAGCTCACCGCCGATCATCGACTTCAGCCCGGCGCCGATCTGGCTGCCGAGGTGCCGGGAGCGCACGGTCAACCCGAAGACCTCGCCCAGCACCTCCTGGACCCGGTGGCCGGGCACGTCGTTGGTGGTCACCACGAGCACATCGGGCCGGGGCCCCTGGCCGCCGCCGTATTCGTCAATACCCATGGCTCACAGCTTTGTCCCAGAGAGGCCACAGTGCATCCTGGGGAGCCCCATGGAACCTGGGCCACCACGGCTGCGTTGATACTTTGGGCAGCCAGCCCCGCCCCCACCAGCAGGAGCCACAATCCCGTGACCACGCTCGCGCTCGGCCCCGAGTGGATCAGTCCCGACTACCTGATCCAGACCTTCAGCCTGCCCGGCATCCTGCTGATCGTCTTCGCCGAATCGGGGCTCTTCGCGTTCCTGCCGGGTGACTCCCTGCTGTTCACGGCGGGTCTCTTCGTGGCCGAGGGGAACTTCATCAGCCAGCCCCTGTGGCTGGTGTGCACGCTCATCGTCGCGGCCGCCGTCCTCGGTGACCAGGTCGGCTACATGATCGGCAAGTTCTTCGGGCCGAAGCTCTTCAGCCGCCCCAACTCCAAGCTCTTCAAACAGGAGAACCTGGAGAAGGCCCATGAGTTCATGGAGAAGTTCGGCCCCAAAGCCATCGTCCTGGCCCGCTTCGTGCCGATCGTACGGACCTTCGCCCCCATCGTGGCGGGCGCCGGCCGGATGAAGTACCGCACCTTCCTGACGTACAACGTCATCGGCGGTGCCGCCTGGGGCACCGGCGTCACCCTCGCCGGCTACTGGCTCGGCCAGATCGACGTCATCAAGAAGAACGTCGAGGCGATCCTGGTCCTGATCGTCCTGGTCTCGGTGGTCCCGATCCTCATCGAGTACCTGCGGGAGCGCTCCAAGAAGAAGCGGGCGGCCGCGCAGACCCCGCCCCAGCAGCCGTACCAGCCCATGGACGACGCCACGACCCAGCTCCGCCGCATCCCGTCCGACGACGAGCAGCAGCCTCCTCAGCAGCAGTACGGCTACGACCAGTACTACGGCCAGCAGCAACAGCAGCAGCCCTACGGCCAGCAGCCGCAGCAGCAGCCCTACGCCCAGCAGTACCCGCAGAACCACGGCAACCAGCAGTACGGCGGGCAGCCCCAGCAGAACCAGCAGTACCCGTACAACGAGGGCTACTGACCGAAGGTCAGAAGCCGCGCGTCCTCTTGGCGGCCCGGCGCTTCCCCGCGGAACCGACCCTGAGGAACAGCCGGGAGATCTCGGATCCCAGGTTGACCCCGATGGCGATGGCCATGGCGAGTGCCGCCGCCTTCGACAGCGACACCAGCCCCTCGTCGACCTGGCTCCCGGCGATCGACAACAACCCGAAGTACGTGGCGGAACCCGGCAGCAGCGGCCCGATCGCCGCGGTCGTGTACGGCAGCGCGGAGGCGAACCGGTACCGGGACAGCAACTGCCCGAACAGGCCGACCAGCCCCGCCGCCACCGCCGTGGAGGCGACCGGGGAGAAACCGCCGGTGTAGGCCATCGCGCCGTACACACACCACGCGACACCGCCGTTCAAGGTGACGGCCAGCACGGTGGATCGTTCCTGCTGCAGCAGCACCGCGAACGTCAGCGACAGCAGCATCGACGCCGCGATCTGCCACAGCGGCCGCGGCTGCGTCGACAGCGCCTCGTCGGGATTGAGGTGCGCCCCCAGCTGCACTCCGACGTAGAGCATCACCAGCACGCCCACCACGATGCCGACGAAGAAGTACATGACCTCCAGGAGCCGGGCCGACGCGGTGATGTAGAAGCCGGTCAGCCCGTCCTGGACGCCCGCCACCAGCGCCCGCCCGGGCAGCAGCGCGAACAGCCCACCGGTGATGACCGCGGAGGCCTTCACGTCCACGTCGGCCAGCGTCAGCGCGATGCCGATCGCGGCGGGCGGCATCGCGGCGACCGTGAACTGGTAGAACTCCGGCAGCCCGCGCCCCGCGCACAGCCACGCCAGCCGGTCGCCGAGCATCGCGCCCAGCATGGCCGCGACGAACACCAGCAGGTCGCCGCCGACCAGCACGGAGGCCGCGCCCGCGAGCAGCCCGCTCGCCGAGGTGAGCACCCAGGTCGGATACGGGTGCCGGTTGCGGCGGATCTCCGCGAGCCGCCGGTAGGCGTCCTCCAGGGAGATGACCGTCTCGGGGTCGCTGAGGTCGTCCACGAGCCGGAACACGGCCGCGAGGCGCGTGTAGTCGGTGCCGCGCCGCCGCACCGTCCTGGAGGCCGTCACGGGGTCGTCCACGAGCGACGGCTGGTACGAGATCGACAGCAGCGTGAAGGTCACCCCCGGCTCGCAGCGGTCCAGGCCGTAGGACCGGCAGACGGCGAACATCGCCGCCTCCACGTCCTCCGCGCCCTCGCCGCCCGCGAGCAGCAGCTCGCCGATACGCAGGGTCAGGTCGAGCACGCGCGGGACGGCCGGACCGGCGTCGTCCTCGGACTTCTGCACCGGCTCCGGCGCCGGCCGCTCGGCCACCGGCATCCGCAGCATCGTGCGCATCCGGTCCTGCCAGGGCACGTCCTTGGTCAGGCTGACCACCGGTATGCCGGTCGGCGGGGTGAACGCGGGCGGCGCGTCCTTCGCGCTGTAGGTGCGGGGCATGCTGAACGCCGACCCCTCCGGCTCCACGACCGGCGGCTGCGGCACGTCCAGCCCCTTCGGCACCGCGAACTCGGACGTGGTCTCCGGCTCACCGCCGACGGTTCTCGGCACGGCGAGCCCGTCGGGAAGGGCGAACTCGGACGTGATCTCGGAGTCGTAGGAACTCCTGGCCTCGTCCGACTGCGGCTTGCGGTGCTCCGCCTCCGTCACTCCGTAACGCTCCCTGAACGACACATTCCGTAAGCCTCAGTATGCGCGGGCACACGGACGGGCCGCACGCGTGCGCGTGCGGCCCGTCCGTGACCCAGGGCTCAGTGGCCGCCCTGGTCCTTGAAGCGCTTGTAGGACCGCTCGATCTCGGCCTCGGCGTCGACACGGCCGACCCAGTCGGCGCCCTCGACGGACTTGCCGGGCTCCAGGTCCTTGTAGACCTCGAAGAAGTGCTGGATCTCCAGGCGGTCGAACTCGGAGACGTGGTGGATGTCACGCAGGTGCTCGACACGCGGGTCCGTCGCCGGGACGCACAGCAGCTTGTCGTCGCCGCCGGCCTCGTCCGTCATGCGGAACATGCCGATCGCACGGCACTTGATGAGACAGCCCGGGAACGTCGGCTCGTCAAGGATGACCAGCGCGTCCAGCGGGTCGCCGTCCTCGCCGAGGGTGTTCTCGACGAAGCCGTAGTCGGTCGGGTAGGCGGTCGAGGTGAAGAGTCGACGGTCCAGGCGGATCCGACCGGTCTCGTGGTCCACCTCGTACTTGTTCCGCGAACCCTTCGGGATCTCGATCGTGACGTCGAACTCCACCGGTGACTCCTCCATGATCAACACATAGTTCTGGTGGTTAAGTGTCCCTCACGCAGGTGTGTGATCGCGAAAGGGGCTGTTGGTCGTGCCTGAACTGAGGCCTTGGCGGGCCGCGAGACCGCGTGCGACGCGGATCGTGAACGCCGTACGACCGCGTCTGACACGCGCCGCGGACGCCGTACGTCCAGGACTCACCCGGGCCACGGAGACCGTACGGCCGTATCTCGCACGGACCGCCGCCGCCGTGAAACCGCAGTTCACACGGCTTTCCGGGGTGACCCGGCCGAAGACCGTCAAGACCTGGCAGTACACCGCGGGCGCCGCCACCGCCGGTCTGGCGCTGGCCGCCACCGTGGCGACCGCCGCCGGTCCGTGGGACTCCTCGGGTCAGCGTACGGCCGAGCGGGACCGGGCGGTCGCCCTCGACCGGACGGGTGGCACAGATCACGAAGCCGACACCGGTACGACGGCCGCCGCGCCGCGCCCCGCCCCGAGCGCCGCGTCCGTGCTCGCCGGGGTGGGCGGTGGGGTCGACACGGTGAAGGCCGCTCCCACCGGAAAAGCCCTTTCCAGCGTCCTCGGGCCGCTGCTCGGCAACACCGCGCTCGGCACCCGCCACACGGCGGCCGTCGTGGACGTCGCCAGCGGCAGACGCCTCTACGGCGCGGGCACCGGCGCGGCGCTCATCCCCGCCTCGACGACGAAGATCGCCACCGCCGTGGCCGCCCTCTCCGCCCTCGGCGCCGACCACCGCCTCACCACGCGCGCGGACCTGGAACCCGACACCAAGGAGCTCGTCCTGGTCGGCGGCGGCGACCCCACGCTCACCGCCCGCGCGGACACCGACGGCTGGGCGAGCCTGCGCGAGCTGGCCCGGGACACCGCCGCGGCCCTCAAGAAGCGGGACATCAGGACGGTCACGCTCTCCTACGACAAGACCCTCTACGCGGGCTCGGAGATCCACCCGATCGGGGTCAACGACAACCTCGCCCCCGTCAGCGCCCTGATGGTGGACGAGGCCCGCACCGACGACTCCGCCAGCGGCCCCGTCGCGCGCGTGAGCGACCCGGCAGCGGACGCGACCCGGACCTTCGCGCGGTTCCTCGCCGAAGACGGCATCAGGACGACGTCCCCCGGCCCCTCCAAGGCGACCGGCCGCGCCGAGAACCTCGCCCAGGTTTCCTCACCGCCCCTGTCCGCCCTGGTCGAACGCATGCTGACCAACAGCGACAACGACATCGCCGAGGCCCTCGCCCGCCAGACCGCCGTCGCGGGCAAGCAGCGCGCCGACTTCGAGGGCGGCGGCCACGCCATCCGCGACCGGCTGAGGAAACTCGGACTCCCGCTCGCCGGCGCCGAGTTCCACGACGGCAGCGGACTCGACCGCGCCGACCGGCTCACGGCGAACCTGCTGACGTCCCTGCTGGTGAAGGCGGGCGACCCCGCCCACCCGGAGCTGCGCCCCGTCCTCACCGGCCTCCCCGTCGCGGGTTTCACCGGCACGCTGACCAGCCGTTACACCGACGGCGCGGCAGGTGTCGTACGGGCGAAGACGGGCACGCTGACGGGGGTGAACACCCTGGCCGGGACCGTCGTCGACCAGGACGGCCGGCTGCTGGCGTTCGCGTTCCTGACCTCGGACACCACGGACCCGGGAGCGGCGCAGAGCGCCCTGGACCGCACGGCCTCCGCGCTGGCGGCCTGCGGCTGCGGCTGACCCGGCGTCCGCGTTGCCCTCCCGCGCGGCCTGCCCCAAGTGGGGCCCCTCACGTACGGTTGACGCATGACGAGCATCGGTGGTGCCGAGATGGTCGACTGGAATCTCGCGGTGGCGACCGCGACCCGGCTCGTGCGGCCGGGCCCCGACGTGAGCCGCGACGAGGCCCGGGCCGTCGTCGCGGAACTGCGCCGGCACGCCAAGGCTGCGGAGGAACACGTCCGGGGCTTCACCCGGATGGGGACGGAAGGCGTCCACGACACTCCCGTACTCGTCGTCGACCGTCCCGGCTGGGTCCGGGCGAACGTCGCCGGGTTCCGGGAACTCCTCAAACCGCTCCTGGAGAAGATGCAGGAGCGGCGCGGCAACACCCCCGGCGGCGCGGTCCTCGGCGCCGTCGGCGGCAAGGTGACCGGCGTCGAACTCGGGATGCTCCTGTCGTTCCTGTCCTCCCGCGTCCTCGGCCAGTACGAGACCTTCGCCCCGGCCACCCGCGAACTCCCGGCGGGGGAGAACGGCGGCGGCCGGCTCCTGCTCGTCGCCCCGAACATCGTGCACGTGGAACGCGAACTCGACGTCCAGCCCCACGACTTCCGCCTGTGGGTGTGTCTGCACGAGGAGACGCACCGCACCCAGTTCACGGCCGTGCCCTGGCTGCGCGACCACCTGGAGGGCGAAATCCAGTCGTTCCTCGGGGAGACCGAGGTCGACCCGATGACCGTCCTGGAGCGCATCCGGGAGGCCGCCCAGTCGCTGGCCGGCGGACGGCCCGAGGGCGAGGAGGACGACGACGGCGGGCGCTCGCTCGTGGAGATCGTGCAGACGCCGGCCCAGCGCGAGATCCTCGGCCGCCTCACCGCCGTGATGTCCCTCCTGGAGGGCCACGCCGACTTCGTCATGGACGGCGTGGGCCCGGCCGTCGTGCCGAGCGTCGCCGAGATCCGCGAGAAGTTCCAGCAGCGGCGGGCCAAGGGCGCCTCCCGCCTGGACATGGCCCTGCGCAAGCTGCTCGGCCTGGACGCCAAACTCCGGCAGTACCGCGACGGCGAGCGCTTCGTGCGGGCCGTCGTCGACCAGGTCGGCATGGACGGCTTCAACCGCGTATGGACCTCTCCGAACACACTCCCGACCAAGACGGAGATCGCCAAACCGGCGGACTGGGTCGCGCGGGTGCACCGCAAGGCCGAGTCGTGAACCGCGTACGGACGTCGTGAGAGGAATCCGGCCGACGGCAGGCGAACGCCCCTTCAATCACCCGTCCGAGGGACCGTGAGCGAGGGGTAGGCGTGCAATGCTCGGGGAACGGCCCGGTTCTGTCACCATCTACACACTCTGAGTGACCGAACCTCGGGCTCACCCCCGAAAACTTCATGAAGGGAACCGGACATGGGTCCCCATCCTGCGGTCGCGGCGATACGCCTGGCGGTCCGCCGCGTCCTCCACGACATCCTCAACGACCACCATGCTGCAACCGCGCAGAACCCGCACGAGCGCCCGCCGTCGCCGCTCGTGCTCGTGGCCTGCTCCGGCGGTGCCGACTCCATGGGCCTCGCCTCCGCCCTCGCCTTCGAGGCCCCCAAACTCGGCCTCCGCGCCGGCGGCGTCACCGTCGACCACGGCCTTCAGCCCGGCTCCGACCTGCGCGCCGAGGAAGTCGTCCTCAGGCTGCGCGAACTCGGCCTGGACCCCGTCGAGTCCACCGCCGTGACCGTCGGCCGCGAAGGCGGACCCGAGGCCGCCGCGCGCGACGCCCGCTACGCCGCCCTCGACGCCGCGGCCGAACGCCACGGCGCGCTCGCCGTCCTGCTCGGCCACACCCGTGACGACCAGGCCGAAACCGTCCTGCTCGGCCTCGCCCGCGGCTCCGGCATCCGCTCGCTGTCCGGCATGGCCGCTGTCTCCGGGGGCCCGGGAGCCGCCCGCCGTTACCGCCGCCCCTTCCTGGGACTCGACCGGCAGACCGCCCGCAAGGCCTGCATGGTCCAGTCCCTGCCCGTGTGGGACGACCCGCACAACACCGACCCCGCCTACACGCGCTCCCGGCTGCGCCACGAAGGCCTGCCCGCGCTGGAGAAGGCCCTCGGCAAAGGAGTCGTCGAGGCCCTCGCGCGTACGGCCCAGCTCTCCCGCGACGACGCCGACGCCCTCGACGCCTGGGCCCGCCAGGCCGAGGCCTCCGTACGCGACGCCGCCGGCCTCCTGGAGTGCGCCAAGCTCTACGCGCTGCCGCCCGCCGTACGCCGCCGCATCCTGCGCCAGGCGGCCATCGAGGCCGGCGCCCCGGCCGGATCGCTGTTCGCCCGCCACATCGAGGAAGTCGACCGCCTGATCACCGGCTGGCGCGGCCAGGGAGCCATCAATCTCCCGGGCAAGGTCGTCGCCCAGCGGCAGGGTGGCAGACTGGTGATTCGGCAAGGCTGAACCCTTGCTCCCCTTTGGGGGGTGTTGGGCGGCCGCTGGGACGACCGAAAGTGATGCGGGTGGACGCGAAAGACATGGGTGCCGACCTCAAAGAGGTACTCATCACCAAGGAAGAGATCGACGCGAAGCTCGTGGAGCTCGCCGCGAAGATCGACGCGGAGTACGCGGGCAAGGACCTGCTGATCGTCGGCGTCCTCAAGGGCGCGGTGATGGTCATGGCCGACCTCGCCCGGGCGCTGTCCACCCCCGTCACCATGGACTGGATGGCCGTGTCGTCCTACGGCGCGGGCACCCAGTCCTCCGGCGTGGTGCGGATCCTCAAGGACCTCGACACCGACATCAAGGGCAGGCACGTCCTGATCGTCGAGGACATCATCGACTCCGGCCTGACCCTGTCCTGGCTGCTGTCCAACCTGGGCTCACGCGAGCCGGAGTCGCTCAAGGTGTGCACCCTGCTGCGCAAGCCGGACGCCGCCAAGGTCGCCATCGACGTCGAGTGGGTCGGCTTCGACATCCCCAACGAGTTCGTCGTCGGCTACGGTCTCGACTACGCCGAGAAGTACCGCAACCTCCCGTTCGTCGGTACGCTCGCGCCCCACGTCTACGGCGGCTGAAACGTGGCTGCAGCGCCCGCTGAGCCAACAGAGCCGTCTTTGTAGGACGAACGGGAACCCCGGCGGGTTTCGCGCCGTTGGAGCATGCAGACGGGTGTGCCAGCCGTCCCGTGCGGCTTCGGGCGACAATGCTGGGGTACCGTCAGAAGAACTGTCTTATCAAACTCACTATGGCAGGAGGGACGGGGCGGCACCGCTCCGTATGGATGGACGTGAAGCGATACTTCCGTGGGCCGGTCATGTGGATCGTGCTGGCCGTCCTTGCCGTGGTCGTGTTGATGCAGGTCGTCGGCTCGTCCGGTGGCTACAAGACGGTGGACACCGGCCAGGTCGTCCAGGCGATCAATGACAACAAGGCCGAATCAGCGAAACTGACCACCGGCGACGAGAACACCATCAAGGTGCAGCTCAAGGACGGCGAAAAGGTCGAGGGCAGCTCGAAGATCCAGGCGAGCTACATCGGCGACCAGGGCCGTGACCTCGCCACCGTGCTGCAGAACAAGTACCAGGACAAGCAGATCCCCGACGGGTACACCGTCTCGCCGACGAAGCAGAACGCCTTCGTCGGGATCCTGCTCTCCCTGCTCCCCTTCGTCCTCATCGTGGTCGTCTTCCTGTTCCTGATGAATCAGATGCAGGGCGGCGGCTCCCGGGTCATGAACTTCGGGAAGTCCAAGGCGAAGCTCATCACCAAGGACACCCCGAAGACGACGTTCTCGGACGTCGCCGGCTCGGACGAGGCCGTCGAGGAGCTCCAGGAGATCAAGGAGTTCCTCCAGGAACCGGCGAAGTTCCAGGCCGTCGGGGCCAAGATCCCCAAGGGCGTACTGCTGTACGGCCCTCCCGGCACCGGCAAGACCCTGCTCGCGCGCGCCGTCGCGGGCGAGGCCGGCGTGCCGTTCTACTCGATCTCCGGTTCCGACTTCGTCGAGATGTTCGTCGGTGTCGGTGCCTCCCGAGTGCGTGACCTGTTCGAGCAGGCCAAGGCGAACGCCCCGGCGATCGTCTTCGTCGACGAGATCGACGCGGTCGGCCGCCACCGCGGCGCCGGCCTCGGCGGCGGTCACGACGAGCGCGAGCAGACGCTGAACCAGCTGCTCGTCGAGATGGACGGCTTCGACGTCAAGGGCGGTGTGATCCTCATCGCCGCGACGAACCGGCCCGACATCCTCGACCCGGCCCTCCTGCGCCCCGGACGCTTCGACCGCCAGATCGCGGTCGACCGCCCGGACATGCAGGGCCGTCTGGAGATCCTCAAGGTCCACCAGAAGGGCAAGCCGGTCGCGCCCGACGTCGACCTGTCGGCCGTCGCGCGTCGCACGCCGGGCTTCACCGGCGCGGACCTGAGCAACGTCCTCAACGAGGCCGCCCTGCTCACCGCCCGCAGCGACAAGAAGCTGATCGACAACTCGATGCTGGACGAGGCGATCGACCGTGTGGTGGCGGGCCCGCAGAAGCGGACCCGGATCATGTCGGACAAGGAGAAGAAGATCACCGCGTACCACGAGGGCGGACACGCCCTGGTCGCGGCGGCTTCCCCCAACTCCGACCCGGTCCACAAGATCACGATCCTCTCCCGAGGCCGTGCTCTGGGCTACACCATGGTCCTGCCGGACGAGGACAAGTACTCGACCACACGCAACGAGATGCTCGACCAGCTCGCCTACATGCTGGGCGGCCGCGCTGCCGAGGAACTGGTCTTCCACGACCCGACCACCGGCGCCGCGAACGACATCGAGAAGGCCACGGCGACGGCCCGCGCGATGGTCACGCAGTACGGCATGACCGAGCGTCTCGGCGCCATCAAGTTCGGTGGCGACAACACCGAGCCGTTCCTCGGACGTGAGATGTCGCACCCGCGTGACTACTCGGAAGAGGTCGCCGCGCTGGTCGACGAAGAGGTCAAGAAGCTCATCGAGACCGCGCACAACGAGGCCTGGGAGATCCTGGTCGAGAACCGCGACGTCCTCGATCAGCTGGTGCTCCAGCTGCTGGAGAAGGAGACGCTGAACAAGGAGCAGATCGCCGAGATCTTCGCTCCGATCGTCAAGCGTCCCCCGCGTCCGGCCTGGACCGGCTCCTCCCGTCGCACGCCGTCTACCCGTCCGCCGGTGCTCTCCCCCAAGGAGCTCGCACTGACGAACGGCGCCAACGGCGCGGCCCCGGCGATCACCACCGCCAAGGCCACCGCGTCGGAGCAGGTCCCGGACGCCGTTCCCGAGGAGCGCCCCGAGAGCTGACGCTCGCCGTCTGGCCCCGGTGACCTCACCGGGCCCGGAATGGAATGCCGTGCCCCCCAGGTTCTAGCCTGGGGGGCACGGCGTTTTTCGGCCGTGAGGGACTCTAGGAACGAGGCACCAGATGACCGACCCCGTGACGCTGGCCAGCGAGGGCTCCATCGGCGAGTTCGACGAGAAGCGCGCCGAGAACGCCGTACGCGAACTGCTGATCGCGGTCGGGGAGGACCCGGACCGCGAGGGGCTCCGCGAGACGCCGGGGCGGGTGGCGCGGGCGTACAAGGAGATATTCGCGGGGCTGTGGCAGAAGCCCGAGGACGTGCTGACCACGACGTTCGACCTGGGGCACGACGAGATGGTGCTCGTGAAGGACATCGAGGTGTACTCGACCTGTGAGCATCATCTCGTGCCGTTCCGGGGCGTCGCCCACGTGGGATACATTCCGGCCACCACCGGCAAGATCACGGGACTGTCCAAGCTGGCCAGGCTCGTGGACGTCTACGCCCGGCGGCCGCAGGTGCAGGAACGACTCACCACGCAGATCGCGGACTCCCTGATGGAGATCCTGGAGCCGCGCGGCGTGATCGTCGTCGTGGAGTGCGAGCACATGTGCATGTCGATGCGGGGCATCCGCAAGCCCGGTGCCAAGACGCTCACCTCGGCCGTACGCGGACAGCTGCGGGACGCGGCGACGCGGAACGAGGCCATGAGCCTGATCATGGCCCGCTGACGGCTGGCCGTCACGCCGTCGACGGAGCCCCCGTGTTCCGGTCGTCGTCCTCCGGGAGTTTGCACACCCGCTCGAGGAAGATCGCCGCCGCTATCACCGCGATGCCCGCGAGGACCGAGAAGCCGGCGTAGATGGCCTGGTCGCGGCGGGCGGGGATGTCGAGGGATTCCAGCAGGAAGACGCCGGTGCCGCCGTACATGCCGGAGACGAGGGCGGCGACCAGGGCGCTGGCCTGGCCGAAGACGACCGCGCGGGCCGCCATCAGGGGGTCGACGCCCTTCGCCTCGGGGACGCGCTCGCGCTGGGCCTTGAGACGGGCACGGATGGAGAGCGCCGTGGCCAGGAGGACCACGGCGATCAGGGCGAGGACGATGGGGGCGGCCAGCGGGACGCTGGGCAGGGTCCCGATCGAGTTCCACAGGCGGGCGCCTGCCCAGGACAGGATCCCGGCCACGGCGAAGACGGCGGCCAGCAACCTGATGCGCAGCTCTCTCACGGTGCCCCTTCAACTCCCCCGAGGTCCTTGGGTGGTCCCACGGACAGTGGTCGTGTTGACCTTAACGGCTATTCGGGCAGCCGGAGTTCCAGGTCCTTGCGGGCTTCCACGCCGTTTCGCGTGACCGTGTCGAGGAGGGCTGCGACCGGGCCGCGGCCGGGCAGCTGTGCCTCGGGCTCCACGTCGTGCCAGGGGACGAGCACGAACGCGCGCTCGTGGGCGCGGGGGTGGGGCAGGGTGAGGACCGGATCGTCGGAGACCAGGTCCGCGTACGCGACGATGTCGACGTCGAGGGTGCGCGGGCCCCAGCGCTCGTCCCGCACCCGGTTGAAGGCCTCCTCGACCGCGTGCGCCCGCTCCAGCAGGGAGGACGGGGGGAGTGTGGTCTTCAGCACGACGACCGCGTTGAAGTACGAGGGCTGGCTGTCGGCGGCCACGCCCCACGGCTCGGTCTCGTAGACCGGGGAGACGGCCTTGACGCGGACGCCGGGCGTGTCCTCGAGGGCGTCGACGGCCCCCTGGAGGGTCTCCAGGCGGTTGCCGAGGTTGGAACCGAGGGAGAGCACGGCACGCTTCGGGTTGTGGAGCGTGGTGTCGGCGGCGTCCACCTGCTGCACGACGGAGGCGGGCACCGGCTGTACGGTCGGGTCGCTGTGACCCGCGGCGAAGGACGCGGTCATACTCGGCTCCGGGTGATGGTGACGGTCACGTCGTCGAAGGGCACGGTGATCGGTGCTTCGGGTTTGTGGACCCTGACCTCGACCTCCTCTACCCGTTCGTGCTTCAGACAGACCTGGGCGATGCGCTCGGCGAGGGTCTCGACGAGGTTGACGGGCTCGCCTTCGACGACGGCCACGACCTCCTCCGCCACGATGCCGTAGTGCACGGTCTTCGTCAGGTCGTCGTCGGCGGCGGCCGGCCGGGTGTCCAGGCCGAGGACGAGGTCCACGACGAAGGTCTGGCCCTCCTCGCGTTCCTCGGGGAACACACCGTGGTGCCCGCGGGCCTTCAGGCCGCGCAGCGCGACACGATCCACGCGAATCACTCCTGCAATCGTCGGTGACGGCCGGTCCGTACCGTGTGCGGGCGGTACGCCGGCCTCGAACGAATCTACCTGCGAGCACGGACAGGGCCGGGCAACGTGGGCGCGGCCGGTGCCGGGGCCAGGAGGTTTCACCATGTGTTTCCCCTGGGGAACCCGGCGGCTCACGGGTTGGTAGCCGCCCATACCCAGGGGTGCGTGATTCCAACCACTTCTTAATCCCGACGGGTTCAGGAAGAGGCGTCCCCGGCCGCGTCCGGGTCCTCGTCCTCGCCGTTCTCGGCCAGCACGGGGGAGGCGTGGTGGGACCACAGCTTCCAGCCCTCGGGGGTGCGGCGGAACACGTTCGTGGCGACCACCAGCTGGCCGACGAGCGGGCCGAGTTCCTCACCGCCCTCGGGCGCGGGGCCCCCGCTGAGGATGTTCTCGGTGCAGGTCACCAGGGCGGTGTCGCCGGTGACGGAGACGTGGACGTCCGTGAGGAAGAACTGGATGTAGTCCGTGTTCGCCATGATCAGCGCGTACGACCTCAGGACCTCGCCGCGTCCGGTCAGCACGGGCCAGCCGGGGTGCACGCAGGAGACCACGCCGACGTCGGCGGGGTCGTGGTAGGTCTCGTCGACGCCCAGGTCGGCAGGGGTGAGCCAGAGCGCGGACAGCTCTTCGAAGTCGCCGCGCTCCAGTGCCTCGTAGAAGGCGGTGTTGGCGGCTTCCACCTGCTCCACGTCGGTGTGGGGGGCGCTCACCGGGCTCCTTCCACGGCGCGCGCGACCCGTACCGCGTCGGCCGTGGCGCGCACCTCGTGCACGCGCACCGCCCACGCCCCGGCGTGCGCCGCGAGGGCCGAGACGGCGGCCGTGGCGGCGTCGCGCTCGCGCGCGGGCGGCGGGGCGCTCCCGGGGCCGGCGAGGACACGGCCGAGGAACCGCTTGCGGGAGGCAGCGACGAGGAGGGGGTGGCCGAGGCCGAGGAGGCGGTCGAGGTGGGAGAGGAGGACCAGGTCGTGCTCGGCGTCCTTGGAGAAGCCGAGACCCGGGTCGACGACCACCCGGTCGGGGGAGATGCCGCCCGCGAGGACGGCGTCCACGCGCGCGTGGAGCTCGTCGACGACCTCGGCGACGACGTCGGCGTAGACGCCCCTGACGTTGCCGCCCTCCAGGAAGCCGCGCCAGTGCATGACGACGAAGGGGGCGCCCGCCTCGGCGACGACCGGGACCATCGCGGGGTCCGCGAGGCCGCCGCTGACGTCGTTGACGAGGGCCGCGCCGGCGGCGAGGGCCTGTTCGGCGACACAGGCACGCATGGTGTCGACGGAGACCGTGACGCCTTCGGAGGCGAGACCGCGGACGACGGGGATGACGCGCCGCAGCTCCTCGGCCTCGTCGACGCGGGTGGCGCCGGGGCGGGTGGACTCGCCGCCGACGTCGACGAGGTCGGCGCCCTCCTCGACGAGCCCGAGGCCGTGCTTGACGGCGGCCGTGGTGTCGAACCAGCGGCCGCCGTCGGAGAAGGAGTCGGGGGTGACGTTCACGACTCCCATGACCGCGCAGCGGTCCCATTCCGGAAGGCCGGCCACGCGCCCGCGTCCGCTCTGCTTGCTCATGCGTTCAGCCTAGGCCCAGCGTGGCACGCCGGGCCCGAGCGGCCTGTGGGTCAGGCCGCCCTGACGTCCCGCTCCGCGACCGCGTGGGCACACGCGCGTGCGGTGTGCGAGCGGCGGCGCAGGAAGCGCGGCAGCGGCAGGGCCAGGTTGACGAAGCCCTCGGCCTGCATGGCGGCGAAGCCGATGCGCGGGAGGTCGCCGGAGGCCCGGTAGACGACGAAGCGGGGCTCCCAGCGGGGCTGGAACTTCGCGTTGAACTTGTACAGGGACTCGATCTGGAACCAGCGGGACAGGAACACCAGCAGGCCGCGCCAGGCGCGCAGCACCGGGCCCGCGCCGATCTTCTCGCCGCGCGCGAGGGCTGAGCGGAACATGGCGAAGTTCAGCGACACGCGCGTGATGCCGAACTTCGGGGCCGCCTGGAGGGCCGCGACGATGAGCAGTTCGTTCATGCCGGGGTCGGCGGCGCGGTCCCGTCGCATGAGGTCGAGGGAGGCGCCGTCGGTGCCCCACGGCACGAAGTGCAGGATCGCCTTGAGGTCGCCGTACGGGCCGGGCTGGTCGTCCGCCTTGTGGGCGGTGGCGATGAGGCAGTCGCCGTCGGCGAGGTCGCCGATCCGGCCGAGGGCCATCGAGAAGCCGCGCTCGGTGTCGGTGCCGCGCCAGTCCTCGGCGGCCTGCCGCACGCGCCGCAGCTCGGTCTCCCCGAGGTCACAGACGCGCCGCACCCGGGTCTCGTAACCGGCCCGCTCGATGCGCTTGACCATCTGGCGGACGTTGCGCATCGCGCGGCCGGCGAGCGAGAAATCCGCGACGTCCACCACCGCCTCGTCGCCCAGTTCGAGGGCGTCCAGGCCGGTCTCGCGGGTCCAGACCTCGCCGCCGGTCTCCGAGCAGCCCATGACGGCGGGCGTCCAGGAGTGCGCCTTGGCCTCGTCCATGAAGCGCTCGATGGCGCCCGGCCAGGCCTCCACGTCGCCGATCGGGTCGCCGCTGGCGAGCATCACACCGGAGACGACGCGGTAGGTCACCGCGGCCTTGCCGCTGGGCGAGAAGACGACGGCCTTGTCGCGGCGCAGCGCGAAGTGGCCCAGGGAGTCGCGGCCGCCGTGCTTGGCCAGCAGCGCCCTGAGGCGGGACTCGTCCTCCTCGGTGAGCTGGGCGGCGGGGTGCTCGGGGCGGAAGGCGAGGTAGATCGTGGTGATCGCCGTGAGCAGGCCCAGGGCGCCCAGGGAGACGCCGACGGTCCACGAGGTGTCGCCCTGGTAGTCGACGGGGCCCTCGAAGCCGAAGAGGCCGTACAGGACGTGTGTGAGGCGGTCGGCCAGGCTCGGGTCGCCGACCAGGCGGTTCGGGTGGACGCTGACGATGATCAGCCCGAGGACGAGCGAACCGGCGCCCATGAGGACGAAGTTGGCGAGCGCGCGCCAGCGGCTGCGTGGGTCGGGCAGCGCCCTGAACTGGTCGCGGTGGCGCAGCAGCGGTGCGAGCAGGGCGAGCGAGATGGCCGCCCCGACGAGTGAGTGGCGGTAGGTGAACTGGGCCAGCGCGCCCGCCGGGAGCAGTGCCACGGCCGCCCGCCAGGCCCGGCGCTTGCGGCGCCTGAGGCCGTGGGCGAGCAGCAGCAGCAGCACACCGGTGCTGAGCGAGAGCGCGGCCGCGAACGGCCCGAGCGCGCCGGGCAGTACCTCGGCCATGGTGTGCATACGGCTGTGCCGGAAGCGTGGGAAGACGCCGGCGGCGATGTCCAGAAGGCCTACGAGTGCGCAGGCTCTGGCGACGAGGACGGGGACGGCCTCGGGGCGCGGTCCGTGCAGTGCACGCCGTAGCCGTATTGATCGGATCGGAACCCCGCCCGACATTTCGTCATCTGTCCTGACAGACATCGCATCCCATGGTTCTGCGAGTGACTTTGGATCCGGAGTCCGATTCGGGCATCCGGCGACATTGCGCCCTCTAGGACGGTGTCTCGTGAGGAGAGGTTCACTCATCTCCTCAAAGCCGTTTCAAAGGCCGAGGAAAGCGAAAGCAAGCAATGGGTCTCACGAGCAACAACACGCTGGTGCCGGCGGTCCTGTCCGCCGTGGCGCTGTTCGCCGGCACGGTGTGGCTCTGGCCGCGGCTGGCACGCCGCGGCTGGCGGTCCGTCAGCGGACGTATCGGGCTGCTGCTCGGGACGCAGTTCCTGATCTTCGCGTCGGTGGGACTCGCCGCCAACCAGGCCTACGGGTTCTACGCCTCCTGGGCCGACCTGTTCGGGCGGGAGACCGACCAGGGTGTGGTGGTCGACCACACCCCGGGCAAGCGGTCGAGCGGGCCTCTGAGGGTGACCGAGATCGGGGACGTGCCCGGCAGGGGCGGATTTCGGCCGTCGTCGGCCGGGCAGGTCCAGAAGGTCGACATAGTCGGCCCCACGTCTCACATCGCCAGCCCCGCGTACGTCTATCTCCCGCCGGAGTATTTCCAGGAGCGCTATCGAAAGCGCACCTTCCCCGCGTCCGTCGTGCTCACCGGTTATCCGGGCACCGCGCGAGCGCTGGTGGACAAACTCCACTATCCGCGCACGGCTCTGGAACTCACCAGGAGTGGCCGTATGCGACCGATGATCCTGGTGATGATGCGGCCGACGGTGGCGCCGCCGCGGGACACCGAGTGCGCGGACGTTCCGGGCGGTCCGCAGACCGAGGCGTTCTTCTCGAAGGACCTCCCGGAAGCGGTGGCCGAGCACTACAGGGTGGGCAGGGGACCGGGGAGCTGGGGAATCATCGGGGACTCCACGGGCGGTTACTGCGCGCTGAAGCTCGCCATGCACCACCCCGCGGTGTACGCCGCGGGGGCGGGCCTGTCCCCGTACTACAAGGCGCCCGTCGACGCCACCACGGGGGATCTGTTCCACGGCGACAAGGCGCTGCGCGACCGCGCGAACCTGTGGTGGTGCCTCAGACACCTGCCCGCGCCCGACACCTCACTGCTCGTCAGCAGCAGCAAGGTGGGCGAGTCGAACTACAAGGACACGTTGAGGTTCATAGAGCGGGTGAAGGCGACGGAAACGACACGGATCTCGTCGATCATCCTCGAAAGCGGCGGTCACAACTTCAACACCTGGCGGCGGGAGATCCCTGCCACCTTGGAGTGGGTCAGCGGGCGGCTGAGTGGCGTCGAGCGGTCGGTGAGTGATCGATGAGTGATCAATACGCCGAATTCGGCGGCGGCTCCGATTCCTGATGTCGGGTGAAGGTCACGGGGTGGCTGTGTTTTTACGGGGCGGGGCACCACGGTTCGCCTACTCGCGGTAAGTTTCTGGCCATGCCACGTGGACGTCACCGCCATTCCCCGCCTTTGCACAGGCTGCTGCCTCCGTCGGCGATCGCAGGCGTCTCCCTCGTCTGTGCCTTCGGCCCCTGGGTGTTCTCGCAGCAGGCCGTGCTGCGCGTGATAGCCGCCTTCGCCGCGGCTGTCGCGGTCGTCGGGGCGGCCGTCATGCGCCGTTGGGACGCGCAGGCGGGCAAGCAGGTCGCCGACCTCACGCGCGCGCGTGCGAGCGACGAGTGGCGGCACGAGGAGCGCGTCGCCGAACTCGAGACCGACCTCGAGGAGTCGCGGGAGCTGCGCGTCAAGCTGGAGCAGCGGCTGCGGGCCAAGCGCACCGAGTTGGCGGGCCTGCGCAACGAACACGCGGCGCTGCTGCGGCGGTACGCCACGGCGGAGACGGAGCGGGCGAGCGCCCTGGAGGGCCGCCGGCTGCTGGAGATAGAGGCCGCCCCGGCGCGTGAGCTGCCACCGGCGCAGCGGACCGAGGCGGAGGCCGTGGCGGTGGCTGCCGAGGACGGACCCGAGACCGAGGCCGAAGTCGAGGCAGGGACCGAGGCCGAGGCCGCGGAGGCTTCTGAGGCCGCGGAGGCTTCTGAGGAGAAGCCGGAGCGGCCTGCGATCTTCTCCCCGGAGGGGTCGCGGTTGTTCCTGCGGGCGAACGCGGCGCTGAAGCGGCTCGACGAGGGCGACGGCGGGGACGGGGACGGGGACGGGCGCACGAGGACGGAGACCCCGGCCGAGGTCGAGGCTCTGGGCAGGACAGAGGTCAGGGCAGAGGTCGGGGCGGAGGCCAGGTCGGCGGCCGAGGGTGAGCCCAGGTCGGCGGTCAAGGTCGAGCCCAAGGGCGAGTCGGCGAAGGCCCCTTCCGCCGCGGCGGACACCGCCGGCACCGAGGCGGAGGCCGCGCAGGAGGACGAGGCGCGGGGGAAGCCCGAGGCGGTCGACGGGCATGAGCGCGCGGCCGCCGGCACCACGGTGAGGGCCGCCCAGCCGCAGCAGCGGCCCGCCGGGCACTTCATCGCGCCGACCGCGGTGGCGGTCGTGCCCACGGCTCCCGTGCGGCGCCCGCGGGTCGAGGGCGGGTTCGACTTCTTCGGCACCAAGTCGGGGGCCTCGCGGGACGCCCTGGAGGCCGTGCAGAACGAGGACCTCGCCGACGTCGTCGGCCAGGAGGCCCTCGCCCTGCACAAGGCCGAGTCGGAGGCGGAGTTCAAGCCGGCCGACGAGGAGTCGCGGGGCGTCGGCCAGGTCATCGACCTGACGGCCCACGACGAGACGGAACAGATCAACCTGCAGGGACTGCGCAGCGCGGTCTCCTGACGGACGTACAGCTGCTCGCGAGGGGCACGGTCAGACCATCCAGCGGTCGGGCCGTGCCCCTTTCCGTCCCGTGCGCGACCTCTCCGCCTGCGCCCCGAGCAGCTCCGCGGCCTCCTGAGCGTCCCGCAGGCGGGCCGTGACGGTCTTGTTCGCTCCCGTGTCCACATGCACGTCGGCGACCCGCCACAGGCGCTCCCAGGGCCCCTGCGAGAGCCGTACGCTCTGGACCTTCGCGTGCGGGACGAGCGCCAGGCTCCGGCGCAGCAGCCCCCGTCGGGAGGCGAACACGGCGTCGGTGACGGCGAGTCCGTGGCCGCGCCACCACACGGGTATGCACCGCCCGGCCCGCCGCGGGGGCCGCGACAGCGCCGACAGCGGCGGCACGGTCACCCCGGGCAGCACGCGCGCGACGACCGCCTCGGCCGCCTCGCGCGGAGCGACCGGCACCAGCACGGAGTTGGACGACCCGGCGACGTCCAGCTCGACCCGTACCCAGCCGCGCCGGCGCCACAGCAGCGGCTCCACGATCCGTACGGTCTGGACCCGCCCCGGCGGCACCGTCTCGTGGGTGCGGTCCAGGAGGCCGTGGTCGATGCGCAGTCCGTCCGGGGACTCGCCCACCGTCCAGTCGTACTCGGAGACGAACCGCCCCACACTGCTCGCCCCCGCCGCGCCGAGCAGCGGCACGGCGGTCGCGAGGACCGTCCACAGGCTGTGGGTGGCCATCCACAGCAGCGGCGGTACGACGAGGGCGGCGACCAGCGCGCCCCAGGTGGCGCCCGTCAGCACGAGGGAGAGCGCGAGGTCGCGCGGGGGCGTGCGGAGCAGCTCGCGCGCCGGAGCCTCGCCGGCCTCGTGCGCGGTCTCGGGGGCGAACCCGGCGGCGCGCGCGAGGAGTTCGGCGCGCAGGGCCCGCGCCTCGCGCTCCCCGAGGAAGGCCAGTTCGTCCTTCTTGTCGGTGCCGACGACGTCCAGCCGGAGCTTCGCGACGCCCGCCACGCGCGCGAGGAGCGGCTGGGTGACGTCGATCGCCTGGATCCGCTCCAGGCGGATGTGCGCGGTGCGCCGGAACAACAGGCCGGTCCGTATGCGCAGTTCGGAGTCGGTCACCGCGAAGTGGGTGAACCACCAGGTGAGAAAGCCGTACAGGGCGGCGGCCGGGATGATGACGGCGAGGGCGATCAGCAGGGCGGTGGTCGTCAGCCGGGTCAGCTGGCGCTGCGCCTGGTCGGGGTCGTGCACGGCCCACCCGATGACGACGGCGACCGGCGCCCACGCCCGCCTGAGCGGCGTTATCGGATGCAGCCGCTGCTCGGCGACGGGTTCCTTCTCCGGCTTCTCCTGTACGGCGTCGTCGACGCCCGGCGTCGTCACAGGCCCGCCGATCGGGCCTCGCCGAGTTCGGTGAGCCGGTCGCGCAGCCGCTCCGCCTCGGCCGGGTCGAGGCCGGGGATGGTCGCGTCACTCGCCGCGGCGGCGGTGTGCAGCTGCACGCTGGCCAGCCCGAAGTGCCGCTCCACCGGCCCGGAGGTGACCTCCACCAGCTGCATCCGGCCGTAGGGCACGACGGTCTCCTCGCGCCACAGCACGCCCCGGCTGATCAGGAGGTCGTCGGCGCGCTCGGCGTAGCGCCAGGAGCGCCAGTTGCGGCCGAGCACCACCCAGCCCCAGCCCATGAGGGCGAGCGGCACCAGCGCGAACGCCGCCCAGCCGGGCCCGCACAGAAGCCCCAGGAGCACTCCCAGGCCCACCGCGAGCAGTCCCAGATACACCACCAGCAACAACCGCCGCATCCGCAGCAGGCCCGGTGGCAGCCCGGTCCACACCGGTTCGTCGCCCGCGACCTCAGTGTCCTGCCCGCTCCCCGTCTCCATAGGGCCAGCGTACGTAGGAGAGACTGTGTCCATGACTCCTACGACGGAGACCACGGTCGGCATCGGCGGCGCCGCGGAGAGCACCGACATGGTGCTCAACATCGGACCGCAGCACCCGTCCACCCACGGCGTGCTGCGTCTGAGGCTGGTCCTGGACGGCGAGCGCATCATGAGCGCGGAGCCGGTGATCGGCTACATGCACCGCGGCGCCGAGAAGCTCTTCGAGGCGCGCGACTACCGCCAGATCATCATGCTCGCCAACCGCCACGACTGGCTGTCGGCGTTCTCCAACGAGCTGGGCGTGGTCCTCGCCGTGGAGCGGATGCTCGGCATGGAGGTCCCCACGCGCGCGGTGTGGACGCGCACGCTGCTCGCCGAGCTGAACCGGGTGCTGAACCACCTGATGTTCCTGGGCTCGTATCCGCTGGAGCTCGGCGGCATCACCCCCGTCTTCTACGCGTTCCGGGAGCGGGAGGTCCTTCAGAACGTGATGGAGGAGGTCTCCGGCGGCCGGATGCACTACATGTTCAACCGCGTCGGCGGCCTCAAGGAGGACCTGCCGGCCGGCTGGGCCACGCGCGCGCGTGCCGCTGTCTCCGCCGTGCGCTCGCGCATGGACCGCTTCGACGACCTGGTGCTCGGCAACGAGATCTTCCGGGGTCGTACCAGGGATGTCGGCGTTCTCGCCCCGGAGACCGTCCACGCGTACGGCGTCAGCGGGCCCGTCGCGCGTGCCTCGGGCGTCGACTTCGACCTGCGCCGCGACGAGCCGTACCTCGCCTACGGAGAGCTCCAGGACACCCTGAAGGTGGTGACCCGCCAGGAGGGCGACTGCCTGGCCCGCTTCGAGGTCCTCCTGGAGCAGACCCACAACGCCCTCGATCTCGCCGACGCCTGCCTGGACCGGCTCGCGGAACTCGAACCCGGACCGATCAACCAGCGGCTCCCCAAGGTCCTCAAGGCGCCCGAGGGGCACACGTACGCGTGGACCGAGAACCCGCTCGGCATCAACGGCTACTACCTCGTCAGCAAGGGCGAGAAGACCCCGTACCGGCTGAAGCTGCGCTCGGCGTCGTACAACAACATCCAGGCGCTGGTCGAACTGCTGCCGGGCACGCTGGTCGCGGACATGGTGGCGATCCTGGGGTCACTGTTCTTCGTGGTCGGGGACATCGACAAGTAGCCCGTCCACGCCGACGGGCTGGAGCAGCCAGCCGAAGTCGCCGAGGCCGCCCGGCGCGGTGAGTTCGGCGGCCTCTCCGGCGCGCGCGAGCGCCCGTACGTACTCCGCGGGTCGCGTCGATGCCAGCGAGAGCGGGGGGCGTGCGCCTGTGATGCCCAGGGCGCGTAGGGCATCGCGTTGGAGCAGCACGCGCCCTCCGGGGAGCGCGCACGCGTCCAGCGCCACATGGGCCGTGAGGTCGCACGACCCGTCCGGAACGGGTGCGCACTCGCGCCCCTCACGGAAGCCGGTGAGCGTCCCGAAGAGCGGGCGCGCGGACGCCGTGTGCGCGTAGTCGACGGCGACCGCGAGCCCCCGCCCGACCGTCGCGACCGCCGACGCCCACGCCTCGTCCCGGGGCAGGCCGATCTCGGCCCGCAGTCCCTCCTCGGCCGGCAGCGGCCACCACCGGGCCAGCCACCCGGCCTCCGCACCGGCGACCTGCTCCCCGAGACGTTCGCGACCGTCGCGCCGTACGAGAACCCGTCGCGGCAGGCCCGAGGAGTCCGTCTCGGCGACCTCCACGGGTACGTTGTCCAGCCATTCGTTGGCGAACAGCAGCCCGGTGATGTCCTTCGGCGGCTCGGGCAGCCACTCGATCCGGTGATCGAGGGCGGCGGGGCGGCCGGCTACCTCGACGGCGTACACGCGCGTGCGGGCGTTCACTTCCGCGGGCAGCGCGGCGAGGACGCCGGTGGCCAACTCGCCCCGGCCCGCAGCCATGTCGACGAAGTCGAGCCGGGCGGGCCGGCCCAGCGCCTCGTCGAGGCGGCACAGCAGCCGGGCCACGGCCTCGGCGAACAACGAGGAGGCGTGCACGGACGTGCGGAAGTGCCCGGCGGGCCCCTCCGGCCTGCGGTAGAAGCCGTCCGGGCCGTAGAGGGCGGCCTCCGCGGCGGGCCGCCAACTCGTCCAGTCGCCCGTCGTGTCATTGGTCACGCGGTCAGGCTAGGCGCACCGGGGAACGGGGCCTCCACCTTGGGGAGTACGCGCGGACGGTACGGATCGGTCCTCCGGTTGACCCCTGCACACATCACGCTTCCCTACGCTGGGTTACGTGCAGCGCCTCTATGACTTCCTCCGCAGACACCCGACAGGGGTCGACGTCTTCTGGGCCGTCATCCTGTTCGGGATCTCGCTCGCGAGCGAGACCGCCCGGGGGGAGTCCCAGGGGACGAAGTCCCCGCTGGCGATCATTCCCGTCGTCCTGCTGCTGTGCCTGGTCGTGGCGCTGCGCAGGCGCATGCCGGAGTGGATGCTGCTGCTGGCCATCGGGCTCGGCGTGGTGCAGCTGGCGCTGGACGTGGAGACCACGACCGCCGACTTCGCCTTCCTGGTGATCGTCTACACGGTGGCCGCCACCGGCGCCCGCTGGGCCTCCCGGATGGCGCTGACGATCGGCCTGTGCGCCGCCCCCGTGGCGCAGCTGCGCTGGCCGAACGAGCACTCCGGCGTGCTCGGCAATGTCGCGATCATGATCTTCCAGACGGTGCCGTTCGCCCTGGCCTGGGTGCTCGGCGACTCGATCCGCACCCGCCGCGCCTACTTCGCGCAGCTGGAGGAGCGCAACGCCCGCCTGGAGAAGGAGCGCGAGGCACAGGCCAAGGTCGCCGTCGCCGCCGAGCGGGCCCGGATCGCCCGCGAGCTGCACGACGTCGTCGCGCACAACGTGTCCGTCATGGTGGTTCAGGCCGACGGCGCCGCCTATGTCCTGGACGCCGCGCCCGATCAGGCCAAGAAGGCCCTGGAGACCATCTCCTCCACCGGCCGCCAGGCCCTCGCCGAGATGCGCCGCCTGCTGGGCGTGCTGCGCACCGGTGAGCACCAGGAGGGCGGTGAGTACGTGCCGCAGCCCGACGTCGAGCAGATCGAGGACCTCGTCGAGCAGTGCCGCGGCTCCGGGCTCCCCGTCGACTTCAAGGTCGAGGGCACCGCGCGCCCGCTGCCCAGCGGCGTCGAGCTCACGGCGTACCGCATCGTGCAGGAGGCGCTCACCAACACGCGCAAGCACGGCGGCCCGAACGCCGGTGCGAGCGTGCGCCTGGTCTACTTCGACGACGGCCTCGGCCTGCTCGTCGAGGACGACGGCAAGGGCGCCCCGCACGAGCTGTACGAGGAGGGCGGCGCCGACGGCGCGGGCCACGGCCTGATCGGCATGCGCGAGCGGGTCGGCATGGTCGGCGGCACCCTGGACGCGGGCCCCCGCCCCGGCGGAGGATTCCGGATCAGTGCGCTGCTGCCGCTCAAACCAGCGCATTGACACCGACGCGCGCCCCCTGTTGACACCTGTCACGCCCCCTGGCGACATGCCGTACGACCCCGAGGAAACGGAAGAGGCCCGATGACGATCCGCGTGATGCTCGTCGACGACCAGGTGCTGCTGCGCACCGGGTTCCGGATGGTGCTCGCAGCCCAGCCGGACATGGAGGTCGTCGCGGAGGCGGGGGACGGTGTGGAAGCCCTCCAGGTGCTGCGCTCGACCGCCGTGGACGTGGTCCTGATGGACGTCCGGATGCCGAAGCTCGACGGTGTGGAGACCACCCGCCGCATCTGCTCGGAACCCGAGCCGCCGAAGGTGCTGATCCTGACCACCTTCGACCTCGACGAGTACGCCTTCTCCGGGCTGAAGGCGGGCGCCTCCGGCTTCATGCTCAAGGACGTGCCCCCCGGCGAGCTGCTCACCGCGATCCGCTCGGTGCACAGCGGTGACGCCGTGGTCGCCCCCTCGACGACACGGCGCCTGCTGGACCGGTTCGCGCCCATGCTGCCCGCCACCGGCAAGGAGCCCCAGCACAAGGAGCTGGAGCGGCTGACCGGCCGCGAGCGCGAGGTCATGGTGCTGGTCGCGCAGGGGCTGTCCAACGGCGAGATCGCGGCCCGGTTGGTGCTGTCGGAGGCGACGGTGAAGACCCATGTCGGCCGGATCCTGACCAAGCTGGGCCTCAGGGACCGGGTGCAGGTGGTGGTCCTCGCCTACGAGACCGGGCTGGTGCGCGCGGGCGGGCAGGGCTGAGGCGGGGCCCGGAAGGCCAGGGCTGGAAGGCCAGGGTCCGGAAGGACAGAGCCCGGGCAGGGGCTACCTCAAGATCCCTTCAAGGAAGTCGCTGCCCAGCCGCGCCACCACGGTGACGTCCAGCTGGTGCAGGACATACCGGCCGCGGCGGCGGGTGGTGATCAGGCCCGCCTTCTTCAGGACGCCCAGGTGCCGGGATATCTCCGGGGCGGTCATGCCCTGCACCTGGGCGAGCTCGCTGGTGGTGTGGGCGCTGCGGGCCAGATGCCGGCACAGGCGCATCCGGACGGGATGGGAGAGCGCGGTCAGCCGCAGGGCCAGCTGCTCGACCGAGGGCGGGGAGGCGAGCTCGGGAGAGGCCACCGGGTAGTGCAGGGCGGGCTGCCAGCCGTACCGGTGCAGGACGCTCAGGTGCGGCCAGCCCATGCTCGTCGGGATCAGCAGCAGACCGCCCTCCGCGGTGGCGCAGTGTCCGATGCCCAGCTTGTCGACCGTGATGCGGCCCGCTGCTTCGTCGAGAGTGACCGCGGGCGACACCGCGGTCAGCGCCTCCGCGAGGCCCTTGCGGCGCAGCAGGTCCGTCTTGTGGCGGGCGTCCGCCGCGAGCTGGTGGCGCAGCCGCGACCAGGTGTCCGCGAAGAACGCCTCGTCGCAGTCCGCCACGAACTGCCGGAACCAGGACCGGATGCGCGGCGGGTCGGCCAGCAGCCGCTCGGCGAAGCGCACCTGTCGCGGTCCGCGCGACGCGGCCAGCTCCAGGGCACGCCGGTGCAGCGCACGGTCGGAGAGCACGCTCGGGCCGTGCGAGTTGTACGGCAGCGCGCAGGTGAACTCCAGGGCCGCGTCAACGAACTGCTCGTCCGTCAGCTTGTCGAGCAGGTCCAGGTCCTCGGCGATGCAGGCCCCGGGGAGCGTGGTCCGGCCCGCGACGCCGGCGAACGGCAGGAACAGGTCCGAGAACGTCGTGCGCCACAGGAAGTCCGCCTCGCACATCCGGTCGGCCAGATGCGGGTCGAGCCGGGCCGTCACGCCCGTCACCCAGGCCTGGAGTCCCGGATGGTGACCCGGTTCGGCCAGTGCGTGCAGCGCCATGCCGAGCTCTGCCAGGGGCGAGGGCACGACGGCGACCCTCTCCGGCCGCAGCCCCGCGATGTCGATGCGCACACTCATGACCTCTGGTGCACTCCGCCACTGACAACGCCGCCCTCGATTGGCAGGGGCCGTCAATCGACGCGACGCCACCGCCGTGGCCGCGCCCGGCGCCCACGATGTGCGGGTCCTGCGCAAACTGCGCGAGTACCGCCGGTTCCGTGCGGGCCCTTGCGGGGCGGCGCGCCCGGGCGCCGGTACGGCACACGCTGTCCCGGCGGCTGCACGGGCAGGCCCGTCCCGCTGCCGGCTCCCTAGCCGCTGACCTCCCGCAGCCGGGCGACGAAGTCGACGGCCGCCGCCCTCACGTCGGCCGCCGTCCACTCCAGGGCGGCGGCACGGACGTTGACCTCGGTCATGGACAGGCCCGGACCCTTCTCGTCCCAGGCGTTGCTGAACAGGGCCGTCCCCGTCTCCTCCGACTGCCGGATCGCCGCCTCGGAGAGCTCGTCGACGCCGTACGGCAGCCAGACCTGGAAGTCGAAGGTGTGCGGCACCTCGGGGTGGACCCGCGCCCACGCCACCCCCGCCTGGGCGAACCCCTCACGCAGCGCGGCGGCCACCACGCGCGCGTGGGTCACGTACTCGGGCAGCCTGGGCAGTTCGTGTTCCAGTCCGGCGAGGGCCGACAGGATGGTCGGGAACTGCTGGAAGACCGCGCCGCCGTACCGGTGCCGCCAGGTCTTCGCCTCCTCGATCAGGCTCCTGGGGCCCGCGAGCGCGGCACCGCCGAAGGCATCGAAGGACTTGTAGAACGACACGTAGACGCTGTCCGCGAGGTCCGCGATCTCGGCCAGGGGACGGCCGAGGTGGACGGTGGTCTCCCACAGACGGGCTCCGTCGAAGTGCACCACCGCGTCCCGCTCTCGCGCGGCCTCCACGAGTTCGGTGAGCTCCTCCCAGGTGGGCAGCACGTAACCGGCGTCCCTGAGGGGCAGTTCCAGCATCAGCGCCCCGAACGGCTCCGCGAAGCCGCGTATCTCGTCGGCCGTGGGCTGCCGCGGTTCGCTCGTCACCTGGACCGGACGCAGACCGGAGACCTCCCGGAAGGCGTCGCGCTCGTGCACCTCGGGGTGGGCCAGGGAGTGCAGGGCGACGGTGGGGTTTCCGGTGCGGCCCGCCCAGCAGCGCAGCGCCACCTGCTGGGCCATCGTGCCGGTCGGGAAGAAAGCGGCGGCCTCCTTGCCGAGGAGACCCGCGACCTTCTCCTCCAGGGCGGCGACGATGCCGTTGCCGTAGAGGTCGGTCGACTCGTCGAGGTCGTAGAGCGTGTCGGCCCCGTCGAGCGAGGCCAAGCGCTCACGGAGGGGCGCGAGTAGCCCCAGTCGCGCCAGCGTGCGCTCCGCGCTCCGATAGGCGCTGATGCGCCGGGCGCGGCGTCGCAGGAGCCGTTCCTCCTCCGTGAGCTGCTCCGTCTGCTCCTCCCCCTCCGTGACCTGCTCCGGTCGTCCCTCGTCCGCCGTCTGCCCGGCGCTCTGCTCCGCTGTGTCACTCATGCGCGGATCATCTCGCGCGCCCCCGGACACGGGCACGCCGATTTCCGCACGCGCGATCCACGGAAACCCACAGCCTGTGGACAACCGGACGCCCCTCGAACCGATCGCGTTAACATGACGAGAAATCGTCCGGTACCCAGATGCGGACTGGAACGGGAAGGCCGCCGTCGCGTGAGTACAGCCCAACAGCCAGACAACAAGGACCGCCCCGCGCGGCTCACCGTCGGCGTCGTCGGCGCCGGCCGGGTGGGGCCGACGCTCGCCGCGTCCCTCCAGCTCGCCGGGCACCGCCCGGTGGCCGTCTCCGGGGTCTCCGACGCCTCCCGGCGACGGGCCGCCCTGATGCTCCCGGACGTCCCGCTCGTCACCCCCGCGGACGTCCTGCAACGCGCCGACCTGGTGCTGCTGACCGTCCCCGACGACACCCTGCCCGGCCTCGTCGAGGGTCTCGCCGAGACCGGTGCCGTGCGGCCGGGGCAGCTGCTCGTGCACACCTCCGGGCGCTACGGCGCGAAGGTGCTGGACCCCGCCCTGCGCGCGGGCGCGCTGCCGCTGGCCCTGCACCCGGCGATGACGTTCACGGGCACCCCCGTGGACGTCCAGCGCCTCGCCGGCTGCTCCTTCGGCGTCACCGCCCCCGAGGAACTGCGGCTGGCCGCCGAGGCCCTCGTCATCGAGATGGGCGGCGAGCCCGAGTGGATCGAGGAGAACAAGCGCCCGCTGTACCACGCGGCCCTCGCCCTCGGCGCCAACCACCTGGTCACCCTGGTCGCCCAGGCCATGGAGCTGCTGCGCTCGGCCGGCGTCGAGGCCCCCGACCGGATGCTCGGCCCCCTGCTCGGCGCCGCCCTGGACAACGCCCTGCGCTCCGGCGACGCGGCCCTCACCGGCCCCGTCGCGCGCGGGGACGCCGGCACCGTCGCCGCGCACATCACGGAACTGCGCGAGCACGCCCCGCAGACCGTCGCGGGCTATCTTGCGATGGCCCGCGCGACCGCCGACCGGGCGCTCGCCCACGGACTGCTGAAGCCGGAGCTCGCCGAGGACCTCCTCGGGGTACTCGCCACCGGGACCGACGGCGCCGAGGGAGACGCCCGATGACCACGACCCTGCTGCGCACCGCCGGCGAACTGCACGCACGCACGCGCGTGGGCCGCCGGGCCGTCGTGATGACCATGGGCGCCCTGCACGAGGGCCACGCCACCCTGATCCGCACCGCGCGCGAGATCGCCGGGGCGGACGGCGAGGTCGTCGTCACCGTCTTCGTGAACCCCCTCCAGTTCGGCGCGGGCGAGGACCTCGACCGCTACCCCCGCACCCTGGACGCCGACCTCAAGATCGCCGAGGACGCCGGCGCGGACGCCGTCTTCGCGCCCTCCGTCGACGAGGTCTACCCCGGCGGCGAGCCCCAGGTGCGCATCAGCGCCGGCCCGATGGGTGAACTCCTGGAGGGCGCCTCGCGCCCCGGCCACTTCGACGGCATGCTCACCGTCGTCGCCAAGCTGCTCCACCTCACCCGCCCCGACATCGCCCTCTACGGCCAGAAGGACGCCCAGCAGCTCGCCCTGATCCGCCGGATGGTGCGCGACCTGAACTTCGGCGTCGAGATCGTCGGCGTGCCCACCGTGCGCGAGGACGACGGCCTGGCCCTCTCCAGCCGCAACCGCTACCTCAAGCCCAGGGAACGGCGCACGGCCCTCGCGCTCTCCCGCGCCCTGTTCGCGGGCCGCGACCGGCACGCGGCCCAGGAGGCGCTGCGCGCGCGGGCCCGCGAAGTGCCCGCCACGCACGCGCGTGCCGAGGCGCTGAGCGCCCTCGGCGAGTCCCGCGCGGCCGCCGACGCGCACGCCGTCGCCAAAGCCCTGCCGGGTGCCCCCTCGGCCGTCCGCGCGGCCGCCCGCCTGATCCTGGACGACGCCGCGCGCCAGGACCCGCCGCTCACCCTGGACTACCTCGCCCTTGTCGACCCGTCCGACTTCACCGAGATCGAGGACGACTTCACCGGCGAGGCCGTCCTCGCCGTCGCCGCCCGGGTGGGGACGACCCGGCTGATCGACAACATCCCCCTGACCTTCGGAGCCGCCTCGTGACCAGCACAGGCATACGACTGCACGCACCCGCGCCCGGGTGGTCCATCGACGCGGACGTCGTGGTCGTCGGCTCCGGCGTCGCCGGCCTCACCGCGGCCCTGCGGTGCGAGGCCGAGGGCCTCAGGACCGTCGTCGTCACCAAGGCCCGCCTCGACGACGGCTCCACCCGCTGGGCGCAGGGCGGCATCGCCGCCGCCCTGGGCGAGGGCGACACCCCCGAACAGCACCTGGAGGACACGCTGGTCGCGGGCGTGGGCCTGTGCGACGAGGAGGCCGTCCGGATCCTCGTCACCGAGGGACCCGACGCCGTGCGCCGCCTGATCGCGACCGGCGCGCACTTCGACGAGTCCGAGGCGGGCGACCTGGAGCTCACCCGCGAGGGTGGCCACCACCGGCGCCGGATCGCGCACGCGGGCGGCGACGCGACCGGCGCGGAGATCTCCCGGGCGCTCGTCGAGGCCGTCCGCGCGCGGGGACTGCGCACGATCGAGAACGCGCTCGTCCTCGACCTGTTGACCGACGCCGACGGCCGTACGGCGGGCGTCACCCTGCACGTCATGGGCGAGGGCCAGCACGACGGCGTGGGCGCCGTGCACGCCCCAGCGGTCGTCCTCGCGACCGGTGGCATGGGCCAGGTGTTCTCCGCGACCACCAACCCGTCCGTGTCCACCGGTGACGGCGTGGCGCTCGCCCTGCGCGCGGGCGCCGAGGTCAGCGACCTGGAGTTCGTGCAGTTCCACCCCACGGTGCTGTTCCTCGGCCCGGACGCGGAGGGACAGCAGCCGCTGGTCTCCGAGGCCGTACGCGGCGAGGGCGCCCACCTGGTCGACGCCGACGGCGTGCGCTTCATGGTCGGCCAGCACGAACTGGCCGAACTGGCGCCCCGTGACATCGTCGCCAAGGGCATCACGCGCCGCATGCAGGAGCGGGACGCCGAGCACATGTTCCTCGACGCCCGGCACTTCGGCGCCGAGATGTGGGAGCACCGCTTCCCGACCATCCTCGCCGCCTGCCGCGCCCACGGCATCGACCCGGTCACCGAGCCCATCCCGATCGCACCGGCCGCCCACTACGCCTCCGGCGGCGTGCGCACCGACTCCCGGGGCCGTACGACCGTCCCGGGCCTGTACGCGTGCGGCGAGGTCGCCTGCACCGGTGTGCACGGCGCGAACCGGCTCGCCTCCAACTCGCTCCTTGAAGGCCTGGTCTACGCCGAGCGCATCGTGGCCGACATCGCGGCGGTGCAGAAGGCGAACGGCCTCCACGCGCGCGTGCCGGTGCCCGTCGAGCACCCCGAGACGCCCGCCCACCCCCTGCTCGCCCCCGAGGCCCGGTTCGCGATCCAGCGCATCATGACGCGCGGCGCGGGCGTGCTGCGCTCGGCCGCGTCCCTGGCCGGCGCGGCCGACGCCCTGCACCGGCTGCACACCGACGCCCGCGACGCCCTCGACGAGAACGGCAAGACGGCCGAGCCCGGCGTCGACACCTGGGAGGCCACCAACCTCCTGTGCGTGGCCCGTGTCCTGGCCGCCGCGGCCCTGCTGCGCGAGGAGACGCGCGGCTGCCACTGGCGCGAGGACGAACCCGACCGGGACGACGAGGCGTGGCGCCGCCACATCGTCGTACGACTGAATCCCGACCGGACCCTCGCCGTACACACCACCGATACCGCAGACTTCCCCCCGACCCGGCAGCACCTCCAGGAGCAGTGACAGCAGTGAGCACCGACGATCTTCCCCTCGCCTCGTCCGGCGGCTGCGGCGACGGCTGTGCCTGTGGCGCGGACGCCGGCATCGGCGACGACGAGTACCTGGAGTGCGGGCTCGACCCGGCGCTCGCGCAGCTCCTGGCCGACGCCGGGCTCGACCCCGTGGAGGTCGAGGACATCGCCAATGTCGCCATCCAGGAGGACCTGGACCACGGCGTGGACGTGACGACCGTCGCGACCATCCCCGAGGACGCCGTCGCCACCGCCGACTTCGTCGCGCGCGAGGCGGGCGTCGTGGCCGGCCTCAGGGTCGCCGAGGCGGTCGTCTCGGTGGTCTGCGAGGACGAGTTCGAGGTGGAGCGGCACGTCGAGGACGGCGACCGGGTGGAGGCGGGACAGAAGCTCCTGTCGGTCACCACGCGCACGCGTGACCTCCTCACCGCCGAGCGCAGCGCGCTGAACCTGCTGTGCCGGCTCTCCGGCATCGCGACCGCCACGCGCGCGTGGGCGGACGCACTGGAAGGCACCAAGGCACGCGTGCGGGACACGCGGAAGACGACTCCCGGGCTCAGGTCGCTGGAGAAGTTCGCGGTGCGGTGCGGGGGCGGGGTCAACCACCGGATGTCGCTGTCCGACGCGGCGCTGGTCAAGGACAACCACGTGGTCGCCGCAGGTGGCGTCGCGCAGGCGTTCAAGGCCGTCCGGGAGGCGTTCCCGGAGGTGCCGATCGAGGTCGAGGTCGACACCCTGCACCAGCTGCGGGAGGTCGTGGACGCGGGCGCCGATCTGATCCTGCTGGACAACTTCACGCCCGGCGAGTGCGAGGAGGCCGTCGCCCTGGTGCACGGGCGGGCCGCGCTGGAGGCCTCAGGGCGGCTGACACTGGACAACGCGCGCGCGTACGCCGGCACCGGGGTCGACTACCTCGCCGTCGGCGCGCTCACCCACTCCTCGCCGATCCTCGACATCGGCCTCGACCTGCGCGAGGCGGAGTAGTCGCGATGCTCCTCACGATCGACGTAGGCAACACGCACACCGTCCTCGGCCTGTTCGACGGCGAGGACATCGTCGAGCACTGGCGGATCTCCACGGACGCCCGCCGCACGGCCGACGAGCTGGCGGTGCTGCTCCAGGGCCTGATGGGCATGCACCCGCTCCTCGGGGACGAACTGGGCGACGGCATCGACGGGATCGCGATCTGCGCGACCGTGCCGTCCGTGCTGCACGAGCTGCGCGAGGTGACGCGGCGCTACTACGGCGACGTGCCGGCCGTGCTGGTCGAGCCCGGCGTGAAGACGGGGGTGCCGATCCTCACCGACAACCCCAAGGAGGTCGGCGCGGACCGGATCATCAACGCGGTGGCGGCCGTCGAGCTGTTCGGCGGGCCCGCGATCGTCGTGGACTTCGGCACGGCGACGACGTTCGACGCCGTGTCCGCGCGCGGGGAGTACGTCGGCGGGGTCATCGCGCCCGGTATCGAGATCTCCGTGGAGGCGCTCGGGGTGAAGGGGGCGCAGCTGCGGAAGGTCGAGGTGGCCCGGCCGCGGAGCGTGATCGGGAAGAACACGGTCGAGGCGATGCAGGCCGGGATCGTGTACGGGTTCGCCGGGCAGGTCGACGGCGTGGTGAGCCGGATGGCCCGGGAGCTCGCGGAGGACCCGGACGACGTGACGGTGATCGCCACCGGCGGCCTTGCGCCGATGGTGCTGGGGGAGTCGTCCGTGATCGACGAGCACGAGCCCTGGCTGACGCTGGTGGGGCTGCGGCTGGTGTACGAGCGCAACCTGTCGCGGATGTGACCTGCCGGAACGGGATGCGTGAAGGGGGCATTGGTGTGGCCCCGACCGCGCCACACCCGTCCGTTATGCCGAGTTTGTCTGATTAGCGCGTACTGTCGCCGCATGCCCACGCCATACGGATCCCGCGGCGGCATGGCGTTCGGCGTGGAGGAGCTGCGCGTGCTCCGCCGCGCTCTCGCCCTCGCCCTTCACCCCGCCCCGTCCTCGGCCGAGGACATCAAGGACTGCCACCGCCTCGCCGAGTCCCTCGACGAGGCGGTACGTGAGGGCGCCCGGCTGCGCGCCTTCCTGGTGGCCGACCTCGCCCGGTACCGCGCCGCACTGCCCGGCACCGCCGCCGGTTACCTCACGCTGCTGGAGGAGGCGCTGGGTGCCGGGTACCGGCCCGGGCCCGACGATCTCGCCGCGCTCCGGGCGCTGCGCGGCAACCCCGTCGCGGCGCTGCTGCTGAGCCGCTGCCAGGTGCTGGCCGAACGGGACGTGCGAACCCGTCTCGCGGGCACCACGGGCGCCCGGCGTGCCGCCGCGGACCCTGTGGTCCCGGCCTCCCGAACGCGCCTCCTGGCGCTGCCCGGGGGCCTTTCCGGGAGCGCCCCTGGCGGGCCGGCGGAGCAGGACGCCAAGCAGCCGCAGCGCGAACCGCGGAAGGAGCCGGCCAAGCCCCCGGTGAGACCCGCGGAGAAACCCTCCCCCGCCGCCCCGAAGCCCTCCCGCCCCATTCCCACCCCGGGCGAGGTCTTCCCGCGCCGCAAGCCGGCCCCGCCGCAGCAGCTGGCCGCGGGCTGACGCCCGGCAGGCCGCACCCCGCCCGAGTTGTCCGTCCGCGCGTGGCTACTCTGGACGCATGGACTACGTCTCCGCGCTCGTGCCCCCGGTCGTCATGGCCGTGTTCTTCATCGGTCTGATCCGAGTCATCGTGAAGACCCAGGGCGGGGCCAACAAGGCCAAGGAGGACGCGGCCGTCGACGCCGCCCTCGCGCGCGCGGAAGCGACCAAGCAGGCCGACTGACCGGCCCCGCCCTCGTCGGCGTACGACTCCCCGAGCCACCGCGCTTTCGGAGTCGTACGCCCTTTTTGTTGCTGTTTGGTGTTGGAAGGCCCGTCCGTCACGCCGAAAGCCGGATCTCCCACTATTGTGCTGAGCTGTGCCTCGCCCATTGGGAGAACTCGAAGACGCGGTCATGACGCGGGTGTGGAAGTGGAACCGCCCGGTCACGGTTCGAGAAGTCCTGGAAGACCTTCAGCAGGAACGGTCCATCGCGTACACCACGGTGATGACCGTTTTGGACAATCTCCATCAGAAGGGCTGGGTGCGCCGTGAGGCGGAAGGTCGGGCCTATCGATATGAGGCGGTCTCCACCCGGGCCGCCTACGCCGCCGCACTGATGAACGACGCCTGGTCCCAGAGTGACAACCCGGCCGCCGCTCTCGTCGCCTTCTTCGGCATGATGAGCGAGGAACAACGACAGGCACTCCAGGACGCCGTACGGATCGTCGGGGGGCCGACCGTGGAGAACCCCGACTCGGCAACGCGGGACGGCGGGCGATAGCGTCCGCTCATGTCCGCGAAGAGCCCCTCCAGCGAGAACCCCGAAGTCACCGCAAAAGCCATCACCGTCCGGCGGGCCCGCACCAGCGATGTCGCCGGCATCCGTCGGCTCCTTGACTCCTACGTCCACGACCGCATCCTGCTCGACAAAGCGACGGTGACGCTTTACGAGGACATCCAGGAGTTCTGGGTCGCCGAGCGTGACGACAACGCCGAGCTGGTCGGCTTCGGCGCCCTGCATGTCATGTGGGAAGACCTCGCGGAAGTGCGCACTCTCGCCGTGAAGCCCGGGCTGAAGGGTGCCGGGGTCGGGCATCAGTTGCTGGAGAAGTTGTTGGAGACGGCTCGCTGGCTCGGTGTTCGCCGCGTTTTCTGTCTCACCTTCGAAGTCGACTTCTTCGGCAAGCACGGCTTCGTCGAGATCGGTGAGACGCCCGTTGACACCGATGTCTACGCCGAGCTCCTGCGTTCCTATGACGAAGGCGTGGCAGAGTTCCTCGGTCTCGAACGAGTGAAACCGAACACCTTGGGCAACAGCCGGATGCTTCTGCATCTGTGATCACCAAGGATTCCGGCGCTCGTCCTGCCCAGGTTCCCTATGTCCGAAACGCGCACGTTTCCGGACGGGGCGGCCCCTGTCGGTCTCTCCCGAGGGTTTGTGTTTTCTCAGCAAAAGCGGTTTGCTTTCCGACGTACTGCAGTACTGCATATAACAGGGGACGGCGAAACGGCGGACGCCGCAGACCCCCGGCCCTCAAGTATTGGATGAAAGGAAATCCGGTGGCACAGAAGGTTCAGGTCCTTCTTGTCGACGACATCGACGGCGGCGAGGCGGACGAGACCGTCACGTTCGCGTTGGACGGCAAGACGTACGAGATCGATCTCACGACCGCCAATGCGGACAAGCTCCGTGGCCTTCTCGACCCTTATGTGAAGGGCGGTCGCCGTACCGGAGGCCGTGCTTCGGGCGGTCGCGGAAAGACGCGGGCCGCTTCCGGTGGCAGTCAGGACACCGCTCAGATCCGCGCCTGGGCCAAGGAGAACGGTTACGAGGTCAATGACCGCGGCCGTGTTCCGGCGAGCATTCGCGAGGCTTACGAGAAGGCCAACGCCTGATCGAAAGGTCCACGAGGGCCGGGGCCTGCGAAGGCCTATGGCCGAGCGCGCCGCAGCCGCAGCCGGTGGCACCGCGTCGCCACCGTGTTCACGACGCGTACGAGATCGGGGGCGCCCCCACCGCCCCCCAGCGCCGACATCGTCGGCAGCGAGGCCTCGACCTCGCACCCAGGCTCGGGGGGCCGCAGCCACACGGCGGCCCCCTGCAGGGCGCCCGGGCGGTCCAGGACGAGAGGCCGCCGGTTTCCGGCAGCCTGGCTCACCTCCCTCGGCGACGGTCGGGGCGTGAGGTCCCCCGGTTCCGGGAGGGAAGGCAGGGCGACGGATTCGCCCTCTTCGGTCCCCGGACGCGCAGACCGCCCCGACGGCACCCCTCCGATCCCGCCCACCCCGGGCTCCGGCGGATGTGGTGCCCGCATCACGCCGCCCGTGCCGATCGCCCTCAGGTCGAGCGCGAGCGTGCCCCACTCCAGCCACTCCAGAAGGCCCGGCAGCTCCTCCGCGCTGCCCGCCGCCACCAGGAACCGCATGCGGTCGCCTCGCAGCGCCACCGGAGAGGCCCCCGCGAGGTGGCGCAGGGCCGCCCGACCTGCCTCGGCCGGGACGTCCAGGACGTCGAAACGCAGACCCAGGCGCAGCCGTAGGGGAGATTCGAGGGCGCTCCCGGGCACCGTGGGCCAGCCCAGTTCGTTCTCGTACCAGCGGCGGACCGGATCGTCGCCGGCGGCGGCCCGCTCGAGCGGCCGCCGCGGGAGCGGGACCGCGGTGAGATCCGTGGTGAGAAGGGGGTGGCTGGCGACCATGCCAAGCGCAACCGCCGGAAAGGCGCCAGAGTTACGCTGGGTGTACCGACGTGTGCGAAGAGTGGACAACGAGGGGGCGTGCGGGGGTGCGGGGTGGCACAAGGTTGTTCGCCCGTAGCGGAGGGACGGGGGGCGTACGGCATGGAGTGTCGGTTCGAGCGGGTAAGACATCCCTAGTGGGAGGGGGCGACACGCAGGAAAGGCCGTCTCACGTTCGCCATCGGCGTACTGGCGACTGGGGTAACTGCCTGGCCTGCGGGAACATCGTCTCGCACCATCGGGTTGGACAGGATGTCGGCGTTCGGGGTCAGGAGGCCATCGACGGTGTCGGCAGTTGGAATGAGCGGTCCCCGCTTGCGGGACTAAGCTGCGGAAGGACAGGGAGGGGAAGTTCCCCCCACTGCCTGACCGCTCTGAGGAGCGATTAACGATGTTCGAGAGGTTCACCGACCGCGCGCGGCGGGTTGTCGTCCTGGCTCAGGAAGAAGCCCGGATGCTCAACCACAACTACATCGGCACCGAGCACATCCTCCTGGGCCTGATCCACGAGGGTGAGGGTGTCGCCGCCAAGGCCCTTGAGAGCCTCGGGATTTCGCTCGAGGCGGTCCGCCAGCAGGTGGAGGAGATCATCGGGCAGGGGCAGCAGGCCCCGTCCGGGCACATCCCCTTCACCCCCCGTGCCAAGAAGGTCCTGGAGCTGTCGCTCCGCGAGGCCCTTCAGCTGGGCCACAACTACATCGGCACGGAGCACATCCTGCTCGGCCTGATCCGTGAGGGCGAGGGCGTCGCCGCCCAGGTCCTGGTCAAGCTGGGCGCAGATCTCAACCGGGTGCGGCAGCAGGTCATCCAGCTGCTCTCCGGCTACCAGGGCAAGGAGACCGCCACCGCCGGCGGGCCTGCCGAGGGCACCCCCTCGACGTCCCTGGTCCTCGACCAGTTCGGCCGGAACCTCACCCAGGCCGCTCGTGAGTCCAAGCTCGACCCGGTCATCGGGCGCGAGAAGGAGATCGAGCGGGTCATGCAGGTGCTGTCCCGCCGTACCAAGAACAACCCGGTCCTGATCGGTGAGCCCGGCGTCGGCAAGACCGCCGTCGTCGAGGGCCTCGCCCAGGCCATCGTCAAGGGCGAGGTGCCCGAGACCCTCAAGGACAAGCACCTCTACACCCTGGACCTCGGCGCGCTGGTCGCCGGCTCCCGCTACCGCGGTGACTTCGAGGAGCGCCTGAAGAAGGTCCTCAAGGAGATCCGCACCCGCGGCGACATCATCCTGTTCATCGACGAGCTGCACACGCTGGTCGGTGCGGGTGCCGCCGAGGGCGCCATCGACGCCGCTTCGATCCTGAAGCCGATGCTGGCCCGCGGTGAGCTGCAGACCATCGGTGCGACCACGCTGGACGAGTACCGCAAGCACCTGGAGAAGGACGCGGCCCTCGAGCGCCGCTTCCAGCCCATCCAGGTCGCGGAGCCGTCCCTGCCGCACACGATCGAGATCCTCAAGGGTCTGCGCGACCGGTACGAGGCCCACCACCGTGTCTCGATCACGGACGAGGCCCTCGTCCAGGCCGCCACCCTGGCCGACCGGTACATCTCGGACCGCTTCCTGCCGGACAAGGCGATCGACCTGATCGACGAGGCCGGTTCCCGGATGCGCATCCGCCGGATGACCGCGCCGCCGGACCTGCGCGAGTTCGACGAGAAGATCGCCGGTGTCCGCCGGGACAAGGAGTCCGCGATCGACTCGCAGGACTTCGAGAAGGCCGCCTCCCTCCGTGACAAGGAGAAGCAGCTCCTGGCCGCCAAGGCCAAGCGGGAGAAGGAGTGGAAGGCCGGCGACATGGACGTCGTCGCCGAGGTCGACGGCGAGCTGATCGCCGAGGTCCTCGCGACCGCCACCGGCATCCCGGTCTTCAAGCTGACCGAGGAGGAGTCCTCGCGTCTGCTGCGCATGGAGGACGAGCTCCACAAGCGGGTCATCGGCCAGGTCGACGCCGTCAAGGCGCTGTCGAAGGCGATCCGTCGTACGCGTGCCGGTCTGAAGGACCCGAAGCGTCCCGGTGGTTCGTTCATCTTCGCCGGCCCGTCCGGTGTCGGTAAGACCGAGCTGTCCAAGGCGCTCGCCGAGTTCCTCTTCGGTGACGAGGACGCGCTGATCTCCCTCGACATGTCGGAGTTCAGCGAGAAGCACACGGTCTCGCGGCTCTTCGGTTCGCCCCCCGGATACGTGGGCTACGAAGAGGGCGGCCAGCTGACCGAGAAGGTCCGCCGCAAGCCGTTCTCCGTCGTCCTCTTCGACGAGGTGGAGAAGGCCCACCCGGACATCTTCAACTCGCTGCTGCAGATCCTGGAGGACGGTCGCCTGACCGACTCCCAGGGCCGGGTCGTGGACTTCAAGAACACGGTCATCATCATGACGACCAACCTCGGTACCCGGGACATCTCCAAGGGCTTCAACCTGGGCTTCGCGGCCTCGGGCGACAAGAAGACCAACTACGAGCGCATGAAGAACAAGGTCTCGGACGAGCTCAAGCAGCACTTCCGGCCCGAGTTCCTCAACCGCGTCGACGACGTGGTCGTCTTCCCGCAGCTGACCCAGGCCGACATCCTCCAGATCGTCGACCTGATGATCGGCAAGGTGGACGAGCGCCTCAAGGACCGGGACATGGGCATCGAGCTCTCCCAGTCCGCCAAGGAGCTGCTGTCCACGAAGGGGTACGACCAGGTGCTGGGTGCGCGGCCGCTGCGTCGCACGATCCAGCGCGAGATCGAGGACACGCTGTCGGAGAAGATCCTTTTCGGCGAGCTGCGTCCCGGCCACATCGTGGTCGTCGACACGGAGGGCGAGGGCGAGACCCAGACCTTCACCTTCCGCGGCGAGGAGAAGGCGGCACTGCCCGACGTCCCGCCGATCGAGCAGGCGGCCGGCGGTGCCGGACCGAACCTGAGCAAGGAGGCGTAAGCCTCACGGCCCACAGGGCCGACGAGAGGGGCCGGTGCTCGCAGAGCACCGGCCCCTCTCGCGTTCCGCAACGGGAGCAGGTCAGGACAGCTGGCCGTCGTAGTCCGGGAGTTTGTAGGTCTTCTCGGCGTGGCCGCCCGACAGGTCGGTGGCACTGTTGCCGATGTTCGCGATGATCGTGTAGCCCTTGTTCTCGATGTCGACGCGCTGGGCGGTCTTGTAGGTGGCGACGTCCTTGAACAGGTCGATGAAGCTGCGGACGTAGAGGCCGCCCACCTGGTAGCCGACCTGCTTGAGGTTGTAGTCGGTCGCCGAGGCGATGATGCCGGGGCGGGCGGTCACGAAGAACAGGGTCACGCCGTGCTCCTGGGCGTACTTCGCGACGTCCAGGACGGGCTTGTTGGCCGGCGAGGGGTAGCTGAAGCCGAAGTCCGTCTCCAGGGTGGTGTTGTCGACGTCGAAGACGATCGCCTGCTTCTCGCCGGGCTTGGGGGTGGCGATACGCGTCTTCAGGTAGGGGAGAGCCTGGTCCATCACGGCCTGGCAGTCGCTCTGCCAGGTCGCGTAGTCGACGTCCGCTGCGGCGGCCGTGGCGGTCGTGGAAGCGCTCGTGCTGGTGGTCGCGGCCTCGGCCGGTACGGCCAGGGCGACGAGTGCGGCTGCGGAGACGGTGCTTACAGCTATGCGGCGCGCCCAGGGGCGTCGGCTTCTCATTTTCGTGGGGGTCCTCTCACGTCCGTATGCCGTTGTCTGGTGCATGTTCGGGGGCGAGGGTGGCGCGAGGGGAACCGTAGGGTTACTGGTTGGTAGGAGGCTAGAGGCGTGCATCACATGGCGTGGGTTTTACCGAGGGGCCGCCGGTGACTTGCCGCACAGGCGATTTGTCCATTACTAGGAGGAATAGTGGTGAGATCGAGGGGGTAATTCGGGTAAATAGGCGGACTTCCCGAGAGTTTCACTGTGGCTTATTACTACAGTCCGTCGTAGATGTGCTGTTTGGGTGTATTCGGCCCTCCGGGTTACCAAGGGATGCCCCATCCGGTCGCCGTCGTGTGCCGGGTGGTTTCCTGTCCCCGGCTTCATGAGGTTCCGAATGTTCCAGCGCGTCTCCCACCGCTCTTCCCGTACGTCCCTGCTCCGCACCCGAGTGGCCGTCATAGCCGCGTCCGTCGGGGCGTCGGCTGTACTGGGGGCCGGAGTCGCCTCGGCCGCGTCCTCCTCGGCCTCCTGGGTCGACCCGGTGAAGAAGTACAAGCTCAGCGCGAGCTTCGCGCAGGCCGGGGCCATGTGGCAGTCCACCCACAGCGGGCAGGACTTCGCGGTGCCGAGCGGTACGACCGTCGTCGCGGCGCACGGCGGGACCGTCGTCAAGGCGGGTCCGGGTGGCGCAGGTGACGGTGCCGCCTACGGCAACGCCATCGTGATCAAGAACGGCGAACGGACGTACTCGCAGTACGCCCACCTCTCCCGGATCAAGGTCAAGGTCGGCCAGGTCGTCAGGACCGGTCAGCGCATCGCCCTGTCCGGCAACACCGGCAACACCAGCGGCCCGCACCTGCACTTCGAGATCCGCACCACCGCGAACTACGGCTCGGCCATCGACCCGGTCGCCTTCCTGCGCGCCAAGGGCGTCAAGGTCTGAGCCGGGGGTGTCCGACGGTCGGGGTGGCCGCGCGTGGCGTGTCCTGCCGGGTCTGGTGAGCGGGCGGCGTCTCCGCCGGGGCGGGGCGGGCCGCGGTTCGGGGCCTCGGAGCGCGGGTGTGCGGCGGACGGGCGCTGTCTCTGGCGTGAGCCGGGGGTGCGGGTCGTTCGGGCTGTCTCGGCGGGGGGCGGGGGCGTTCGGGTTGGCTTGACCGGTTCGTGGGCGGCAGCTTCTTGGGCTGCCTTCGCAGCGAACGGCGGGCCCCAGCCCTCATGGTGGGACTGGGGTTGGGGCGGGGCGTGAGTGGTCTGTCTCGCCTCAGGGCGAGCCGCGGACGCCAGCTCTCGTGTTGCCCCTGGGTGGGTCGGGGGTGTGGGTCGTTCGGGTTGGCTTCGGGCCGGTTCGTGGGCGGGAGTTCCTTGTGCTGCCTACGAGGCAACGGCGGGCGCCAGTCCTCGTGTTGGTCTGGGTTGGGCCAGGGGCACGAGTCGTTCGTCCTGCCTCGAGGTCGAGCCGCGGGCGCCAGCCTCTTGCGTTGCCCCGGCCGGACCGCGGACGCCAGCCCCTCGCGCCGCCGCGCGCGGCCCGGAGATACCCGCACCAAGCACGCCTCGCCGGACCGCAGACGTCGGCTGCTCGCGCTGCCCCGGTCGGGCTGGGGGCGCCCGCAGCAGCGCCGGGCCGGACCGCGGGCGCCCGTCCCTCGCGCCGCCGCGCCTGGCCCGGAGATGCCCGAAGTGAGCGCCGGGCCGGACCGCAGGCGTCGGCGACTCGCGCCACCCGGTCGGGCTGGGGGCGCCCGCAGCAGCGCGCCGGGCCGGACCGCGGGCGCGCCAGCTCTCGCGCCGCCGCGCGCGGC